>DASTZY010000024.1:0-37126 GCA_035764085.1 Gaiellaceae bacterium | reverse complement strand
GACCGCCTCGAGCGCCCGCTGCGCGAGCGCGCCGTGGCCGATGTCGCGCCGCTTCGGGCCCCGCATGAAGCCCGTCTCCCCGACCGAGTAGGGCGGGAAGTTGTAGTGGTGCATGTAGCGGCGCTCCTCCTCGAGGGAGAGGTCGTCGATGCGCTGCCCCTCCTTCGCTGTGCCGAGGGTGAGCGAGCTGAGGATCTGGGTCTGGCCGCGCGTGAACAGGCCGGAGCCGTGGGCGCGCGGGTTGACGCCGACCTCGACGTCGATCGGGCGGATCTCCTCCGCTCCACGGCCGTCCGGGCGGCGCTTCTCGACGGCGATCTTCTGCCGCACGAGGTCCTTGTAGATCGACTCGCACGCCTTCTTCACGTACGACTTCGTCTGCGAGTCCTTCGCCGCCGGGACCGCCTCGCCGGTGTCCGGGTCGGTCGAGGCGCCCCCGACCGGGAACGGCAGCTCGACCTCCTCCAGGATCCGGTCGAAGAGGAGCTGGCGCTTCGCGGACTTGAGAGCCTTCGAGTCCTGCTCGGCGTCGGTGAGCGCCTTCAGCTCGTCGCCGAACTGCTCGCGCACCGGGCCTTCGACGGCGATGTTCCGCTGCTTCTCGATCAGCGACGTGAGAGCCGACTTGACCTGAATCTGACGCTGGATGTCCTCGTCGGTCGAGTCCATCGTGATCGGCGGCGCGAGCTCGGCGAGGAGCTCGTCGACGGCCGTCGAGGATTCGCGGATGCCGACCTGCTGGATCCGCTCCCAGATCGTGTGCCCGTGGTCGCGCTCCAGCTCGGCGACGAGGTCTAGGTCGAGCCACTTCGGCTTGCCGGCCTGCCGGCGTAGATCCTCCTGCGCCTCGCAGAGCTTCACGATCTCGCCGTGCGCGAGCTCGAGGGCCTCGAGGATCTTCTCCTCGGGCACCTCGTTCGCGCCGGCCTCGACCATCGTCAGGCCCTCCTTCGTGCCGACGACGATCAGGTCGAGCTCCCCGTTGTCCTCGCTCTCGCGGAGGGTCGGGTTGACGACGAGCTGGCCGTCGATCATCCCGATCCGCACGGCGCCGACCGGGCCGAGGAACGGCAGCGGCGACAGCATCAGCGCCGCCGAGGCGCCGTTGATGCAGAGGATGTCGTGGGCCGTGACCATGTCCGCGCTGAGGACGGTGCAGATCACCTGCACCTCGTTGCGGAAGCCCTTCGGCCAGAGCGGCCGGATGGGCCGGTCGATCATGCGCGCGGTGAGGATGGCGCGCTCGGTCGGGCGCCCCTCCCGCTTGAAGAAGCCGCCCGGGATCTTGCCGGCGGCGTACATCCGCTCCTCGACGTCGACGGTGAGCGGGAAGAAGTCTGCGCCCTCGCGCGCCTCCGCGCGCCCCTGGGCCGTGGCGAGCACCATCGTGTCGCCTCCGCGGACGACGACGGCGCCGTCCGCCTGCTTCGCGAGGTGGCCGGTTTCGAGGCTGATCTCCTGGTTCCCGATCTGGACGGAGACCTGCGCCCGGCGCTCGGTCGCGATACTCATCAATTGTCCTCCACTTTGCTTGTGGAGGGCGGGAGCTCGAGCCAGACCGTATGTTCCGGGCTCGCTCGAACTTCCACCCTCCGTGTTCTCCGGAGCTAGCGGCGCAGGCCGAGCTCCTTGATGAGGGCGCGGTAGCCCTCGAGGTCCTGCCTCTGCAGGTAGTTCAGAAAGCGGCGGCGGCGCCCGACGAGCTTGAGCAGCCCGCGCCGCGAGTAGTGATCGTGCTTGTGGGTGCGCAGATGCTCGGTCAGCTCGTTGATGCGCTGCGTGAGCATCGCGATCTGCACCTGCGGCGAGCCGGTGTCGGCCTCGCTGCGGCCGTGCTTCGTGATGATCTCCTGCTTCGCTTCCTTGGTCAGGGCCACGCCCTCTCCTTCCTGTCGCCTCCCGTGGCTCCGCCCGCGACGCCAAGGAAACGTGGCGCGAGCCGGGCCCGGGTCGCGGGGTAGGGTAGCGGAAAGCGGCATGGAGAGCGCGATTCCGCATGACCGGCTGGGTGAGATCGTGCGTGAGGCGCGCGAGCGGAGCGGCGTGCCGGCCGTCGCCGCGGGCCTCCTCGCGGGCGAGCGGATCGAGCTCGTCGCGGACGGGCCGGTCGAGGTCGGGACGCCGTTCAGGATCGCCTCGATCACGAAGTGGTTCACGGCGTCCCTCGCGGCGCTCGTGCTCGACCTCGAGGCGCCGCTCCACGAGGCCGGCGGCGCGAGCGCCGGCCGGCTCCTCTCTCACACCGCCGACCTGCGGCCGAACTCGCGGAAGCCGCTGCCCGACTCGTGTCGCGGCCTCTGGTCGTACTCGAACGCCGGCTTCGTGCTGGCAGGCGAGGCCTGCGCGGCCGCGGCAGGCATGTCCTTCTCGGACGCGGTGCAGGAGCGGCTGCTCGATCCACTCGGACTCGAGCAGACGAGCTTCGAGGAGCCGCCGGGGGCAGCGCCGGGGCACGTTCAGGACGGCGCCACGGGCCACCGGCCCGCCCCCGAGGTCGTGTACCGGGAGCGCCGGCGGCCCGCAGGCGGGCTCTGGTCGACCGTGGGCGACCTGCTGCGCTTCGCGGCACACCAGATGGGCGCTCCGGGCCCGCTTGCCGAAGCCGAGCTGAGCGCCGTGCACGAGCCGCGTGCCGAGGCGCTGGGCGGCCGCTACTGCCTCGGCTGCTGGAGCCGGGAGCTCGGCGGCGGCCGGCTCGCGCTCGACCACGAAGGATCTGTGGGCGGCTACCAGTCGCTCCTCTTGCTCGTGCCCGAGGAGCAGACGGCGCTCGCCGTGCTCACGAACAGCTGGCGCGGCAGCGGCCTGATCCGGCGGGTGGTCCGGGAGCTCGGGCTCGTGCCGGCTCCTCTCGAGGCTTCCGCCACGGAGCGGATCAAGGAGGGGCGGTTCGCGCTCGACGACGCAGACGCGGTCGTGACCCAGCGCAACGGCCGCTGGCGGATCGCGGAGAGCGAGATCGATCCCCTCACGAGTGTCCCGATCGAGCGGCCCGAGTATGCGGTCGACGCGCTCGGTGGCGGTGTCTACGGGTTCGCCGGCGGGATGCTCATGGGCCACCGCCTCGACTTCCCACGCGACGGGGTTGCGCGCATCGGCTGGACCGCCCTGCCGCGGGTCTGAGGCTCAGCTCGGCCGCTCGGACTCGCGCGTCCGCCCGACGTCGTCTCCGATCGCGGCGACGAGGTCCTCGAGCGAGGCGAAGCGGCGCTGCTCGCGGATCCGGCTCCAGAGCTCGACCACGAGCCGCTCGCCGTACAGGTCGCCGTCGAAGTCGAGCAGGTGCGCCTCGACCCTGCGCTCGACGCCGTCGAAGTGCGGGTTCGTCCCGATGGAGACGGCGGCCCGCTTCCCGCAGGTCGAGCCGGCGTAGACCGCGTCCGGCGGGACGAGGAGGCCGTCCGGCACGTCGAGGTTCGCGGTCGGAAAGCCGAGCTCGCGGCCGCGGCCGTCGCCACGGACGACGATCCCCTCGACCTCCGGGGGCCGCCCGAGCAGGGTGGCGGCCCGCTCGAACTCGCCCGCGCCGGCGAGCTCTCGGACGCGGCTCGACGAGACGTTCTCCACGAGCGGAACCCGCCGTACGTCGAAGCCGAGTCGCTCGAGCAGCGCGAGATCGCCTTCACGGCCGCGTCCGAAGCGGAACGTCTCGCCGGCCGCCACGGTCTCGGCGCCGATGCCGCGCAGTATCCGCTCGGCGAACTCCTCGGCCGAAAGAGCCGCGAGCTCCTCGTCGAAGCGGAGCACGAGCACGTCCTCGACTCCGGCACCCTCGAGCAGCTCGAACCGCCGTTGCAGCGTGGCAAGAAGCTGGACCCGTCCGCCGAGCACGGCGCGGGGATGCGGATCGAAGGTCACGACGCTCGTCCGCAGCCCAGCCCTCCGAGCCGCCTCGATCACCCTGACGTGGCCGCGGTGGACGCCGTCGAAGGTGCCGACGGCCACGGCGCGTCGCGCCTCGGTCAGCTCCGCCGGCTCGCGCGCGACGTTCATGCGCCCGGCGCCCGAGCGGCCGCCACGCGCTCCCGCACCTCCACCTCCGCCAGAAGCCACTTGGCCGTGAACGCGTCCGGCGCCACGGCGTCGTCGACCGAGAACGGCCCGACTGCCGTTCGTCGCAGCGTTGCGCAGTGCCCGCCGAGTGCGATCGCGAGCGACCGGACGTACGTGCCCGAGCTGACGTGAAGGTCGAGCGTCACCTTCTCGCCCGTATACGCGATGACCTCGAGCCCGTGCACGGTCGAGCGCCGCACCGGCATCTCCACCTCGATGCCGCGGCGCGCAAGCCTGTACGCGCGCTCGCCGCCGATCTTCACGGCCGATGCGGCCGGGATCGGCAGCTCGACCTCCCCGCGGAGGCGCTCGAGCCGCTCGGCCAGCTCGGTTTCGCTCGGAGGCGCATGCCGCTCGACGATCTCCCCCTCCGGGTCGCCGGTGGAGGTGGGGCCGGTGAGATCGATCTCCGTGCGGTACCGCTTGTCCAGGCCGACGAGCCATGGCGTCAACTTAGTTGCTCGTCCGGACAACACGACCAGGAGCCCTGTGGCGAACGGGTCGAGCGTCCCGGCGTGCCCGGTGCGGGCGCCGGTCAGCCGGCGAATCTGCGCGACGATCGCGAACGAGGACGGGCCGCTCGGCTTGTCGACGAGCGCGACGCCGGCGGGCTCAAGCGCGCGCGGGGGCACGTTGGGCGAGAAAGCCTTCGCGGATCTGCTCGACGATCTCCTCCAGCGGCAGGTCGGTGGAGAAGCCGGCCGCCTGGCGGTGTCCGCCGCCTCCGAAGCGCCGCGCGATCGCCGACACGTCGAGCTCGTCGATGCTCGAGCGGAGCGATCCCTTGTACTTGTGCGCCGACTTGCTGAGCTGCTCGCGGATGAGCACGGCCAGCTCGGCTCCCTCCACGGCCCGCAGGTAGTCGATGATCCCCTCGGAGTACGGCTCGGCTGCCCCTGCCTGGGCGAAGTCGCTGCGCAGGAGGTTCGAGGCGACGATCCGGCCGCCCTCGAGAACCTCGGCACGGTCGAGCGCGCGGGCCAGCAGCTTCAACTTCGCGAACTCGACGGACTCGTAGACCTCCTGGAAGACCGCGTGGATGTCGGCTCCGGCCTCCACGAGCTCCGCGGCGAGGCGGAGTGCCTTCGGTGTCGTGTTCGCGTACTGGAAGCGCCCCGTGTCGGTAACGAGCGCGATGTAGAGCGGCTCGGCGAGCTCGGGGGTCAGCTCCACGCCCAGCTCGGCGAACACGTCCCGCAGGACCTCGCCCGTCGACGACGCGTCGGCGACGATGAGGTTGACATCGCCGAAGCGGGTGTTGTCGTGGTGATGGTCGATGTCGAGTACGAGAGGTGCTCGGGCGAGAGCGGCCTCGTCGCCGATCCGATCCTCCTTGGCGCAGTCGACGGCGAGGAGCACCCGCTCCGCCGCGTCCGGCGGCGGCCGGCGCACGAGCTCGTCGAGCAGCATGAACGCGTACTCGCGCGGCAGCGGCGTCTCGCCCGGGAGATACATGACGGCGTCCTTGCCGAGCTGCCGCAGGGCCAGCGTTGCCGCGAGCAGCGAGCCGAGAGCGTCTCCGTCCGGGTTCTCGTGCGTGACGACGAGGAAGCGGTCGTGCCTCCGGAGCGCGTCCGCGATCGCCTTCAGGTCAGTCGTCTGCGTCATCGTCGTCCGGCGCGAGCTCGTCGATCAGGCGGTTCATGCGCACGCCGCGCTCGACCGTCGGATCGTACTCAAAGGTCAGCTGGGGAGTCCGTTTCAGCTTGAGCTCCCGGGCAAGGCGCGACTGAAGGACGCCGTGGGCGGCCTCGAGCCCGAGGAGGCTCGCGCGCTGCTTCTGCCCCGAGCCGAGCACGCTGACGTAGACCGTCGCATGCCGCAGGTCGGGCGCGGTGTCCACTCCGGTCACCGTGATCAGGCCGATTCGCGGGTCCTTGAGGTCCGGAAGCGCGTCGGCGAGCACCTGCCTCACCGACTCGTTCACCCGGCGCATGCGCTCCGTCATGGCGTCCATTCAAGCGCGTGCGCGCGAAAGCCGGAGCTCTCGGGGACGCCTCCCGCGGTTCGCGCGCGTTCTTCGGCGACCTCACGCTCCCCACCCAGGGTGGGGTTGCGTTCCCTCCGCCCTCGGCGTCGACGGTATCCGACGAGGCGTCGCGTACGGGTGCCGACTGATTGCCAAGACTCCGGCGGCTCAGCGGATCACGTCGAGCACGAGCGGCCGAGGCTCGGGAGCTTCTCCGATTTCGTAGGCCGACAGGAGTGCTGTCTCGGCTGATTCGGCGGCCGCGTCGTCACGCGCGTGGATCTCGGCCAGCGGCTCGCCGGCTTCGACGCGGTCGCCGCGCTTGGCGCGGCACACGACTCCCACTGCGTGGTCGACCGGGTCCTCCTTGCGTTCCCGTCCCGCCCCGAGCTCCATCGCGACGGCCGCGATCTCCCTCGCCCGCACCGCTCCCACGAACCCGGTGGTCGGCGCGACCACCTCCCGGACGACCTCGGCGCGCGGAAGCCGCGACGGATCCGGATCGCCGTCCTGGGCACGGATCCAGCGCTCGTACGCGGCGAGTGCCAGGCCGTCCGACAGCGACTCCGTGGCACGTTTCCGCGCCGCGGCCTCGTCCAGCCCGAGGTCAGACAGCGCGAGCAGGTGCGTCGCGGCGTCCACCACGAGCTCCCGGAAATCGGCGGGCCCGCCACCCGCGAGCGTCTCGTACGCCTCCCGGACCTCGAGCGCGTTGCCGACCGCCCGGCCGAGGGGCTGCTCCATGTCCGTGAGCAGGCAGACGACGTCCATTCCGGCCCGCTCGCCGAGCGCCCGCATGGCGTCGGCGAGTCGCCGCGCCCCCTCCAGCGTCCGCATGAACGCGCCCTCGCCGACCTTGACGTCGAGGACGAGTGCGCTCGCCCCGCCCGCGATCTTCTTCGACATGATGCTCGCGGCGATCAGCGAGACCTCGTCGATCGTCGCCGTCACGTCGCGCAGGGCGTACAGCTTCCGGTCCGCCGGCACGAGATCCGCGGTCTGGCCGGCGACTGCGAGGCCGATCTCCCGCACCTGGTCGACGAGCTCCTCGATCGACAGCTCCACCCGGAAGCCCGGGATCGACTCGAGCTTGTCGAGCGTCCCCCCTGTGTGGCCGAGCCCGCGGCCGCTCATCTTCCCGAACGGCGCCCCGCACGCCGCGACGACCGGCCCGACGGCGATCGTCATCTTGTCCCCCACACCGCCGGTCGAGTGCTTGTCGACCACCCGCCGGCCGAGCCGGGCCGCCAGGTCGACCGTCTCGCCGCTCGCCACCATCGCCTCGGTCAGCGCGAAGGTCTCGGCGGACGAGAGGCCGCGGAACCACACCGCCATGAGCAGCGCCGCCGCCTGATAGTCGGGCACCTCGTCGCGCACGTAGGCGGCGACGAAGTCCTGCAGCTCGGCCGCGGGGACCTCCTCGCCGTTCCGCTTGCGCTCGATCAGCTCGGCCGCGTGCACGGCGCGAGCCTAGTCCTCGGGATCGACCAGGAGCCGCTCTGCGCGCGCGACCTCCCACTCCTGGCCACGCAACCAGCGCTCCGCCTCGTCGAGCAGCCGCTCGACCTCCCGGTGCTCGCGGGCCACGCACGCCGCCGTGATGCGGGCGCGCTGCCACACGTCGTGGTGGTCGACTTCGGCGACCGACGCGCCGACGCGGTTCTGCAGCTGCGCCTTCGCCGACCGAAGGTGGTGGCGCTTCTCCTTCAGCGAGTGCGCTTCGGGGAAGTGAAGCTCGCAGGTGAGGATCCCGACCCAGCCGCTCGGCATCCTCGGATTATCTCGACGCCTCGGGCGCGACCGGCGACCGACCACGAGCCGATAACCCCCACGTGCCCATCTTCGACGTCATCGATGCCGGAGACGTCACCGAGCTTCGTCGTCTCCTCGCCGAGAATCCGGACGCCGCAAATGCGCGCGACGAGAAAGGCCTCTCACCCGTCATGCACGCGGCGTACGGCGGCCGGATCGACATCGCCGCCCTCCTTCGCCCTCTCGACGGTTGGGACCGCCTCGTGCTCGGCGATGCGGACGACCTTCCGGCCCCGGGGGAGTGGAGCCCGGACGGGTTCACGCCGCTTCCCATCGCGGCCTTCGCCCACGACCACGAGGCGGCACGTCGCCTGCTCGAACACGGCGCCGATCCGAGCATCGCGGAGGTCGAGGGCGGCACGCCCCTCGACGTCGCACGCGCCAATGGCAACGACGAGCTCGTGGAGCTGCTCGGCGGCTAGCCCGCGGCGGGCGCCTCGTCGAGCGACGTCCGCTCGACCTCGCGCGTCTCGAAGACCTCGAGCACGTCGCCGACCTTGACGTCGTCGAAGTTCGCGAGATGGAGGCCGCACTCGAACCCCTCGGCGACCTCGCGGGCGTCGTCCTGGAAGCGCTTCAGCGAGTCGATCGTCGTCGTGTAGATCACGGCTGCGTCGCGGATCACCCGGACGCTCGCGTTCCGCCGGACGACGCCGTCGGTGACCATGCAGCCGGCGATCGTGCCGACGCGCGAGGCGCGGAAGGTCTCCCGCACCTCGGCCTCCCCGATCGTCTCCTCGGTCTTGACCGCGGCGAGCTTGCCGACGAGCGCCTGCTCGATGTCCTCGGTGAGCTTGTAGATCACGTCGTAGGTGCGGATCTCGACGCCTTCGCGGGAGGCGAGCTCGCGGGCCTCGGCGTTCGGCCGCACGTTGAAGCCGACGATGAGCGCATCGGAGGCGGAGGCGAGCATGATGTCGTTCTGGGTGATCGCCCCCACTCCCTCGGCGATCACGTTCAGCCGCACCTCCGCGTGCTCGAACTTCGACAGCTCGGACACGACGGCCTCGACCGAGCCGACGACGTCGCCGCGGACGATGAGGTTGAGGTCGGCGACCTGACCCGCCTGCAACTGCTCGTACAGCCCCTCGAGCGAGACTCCGGTGTCCGGACGCACGGCGGCGAGCTGCTCCCGGCGGAGCCGCTCCCCCCGCCGGTTCGCGAGCTCGCGAGCCTCCCGGTCGTTGCCGACGGCACGCGCGAGCTCGCCCGCAGCGGGAGGCTTGTCGAAGCCGAGGATCTCGATCGGCTCGCCCGGCGCCGCACTCTCCTTGCGCTCGCCCTTGTAGTCGAACAGAGCCTTGACGCGGCCGTAGGCGTCGCCGGCGACGACGGCGTCGCCCACCCTGAGCGTGCCGCGCTGCACGAGCATCGTGGCCACCGGCCCGCGGCCCACGTCGAGCCGCGACTCGATGATCGGGCCCGACGCCTCCGCGTTCGGGTTCGCCTTGAGCCCCTCGAGCTCGAGGTCGGCGACGAGCAGCACCTTCTCGAGCAGATCGTCGAGGTTCTGCTGCGCCTTCGCGGAAACCTCCGCGAACTGCGTCGAGCCGCCCCACTCCTCCGGCTGCAGGTCCTCCTGCGCGAGCTCGCCCTTCACGCGGTCGACGTTCGCGTCCGCCAGATCGATCTTGTTCACCGCGACGACGATCGGCACGTCGGCGGCACGCGCGTGCGCGATCGACTCCTTCGTCTGCGGCATCACGCCGTCGTCGGCGGCGACGACGAGGACGGCGATGTCCGTCACCTTCGCGCCGCGGGCGCGCATCGCGGTGAACGCCTCGTGACCGGGCGTGTCGAGGAACGTGATCTTGCGGCCGTCGACGTCGACCTGGTAGGCGCCGATGTGCTGCGTGATCCCGCCCGCCTCGGTGGCGACCACGCGGGCGTTGCGGATCGCGTCGAGCAGCGTCGTCTTGCCGTGGTCGACGTGGCCCATGATCGTCACCACCGGCGGCCGCGCCTGCAGCGAGTCCTCCGGATCCTCGAACGCCTCCGGCTCCTCCTCCTCGTCGGCGGCGTGCTTGATCGTGATCTCGCGGCCGACCTCCGCCGCGATCAGCTCGACCTCCTCGTCGCTCAGCGACTGCGTCGCCGTGCGCATCTGGCCGAGGCCCATGAGGATCTTGATGATGTTCGGCATCGGGACGCCGAGCGCCTGTGAGAGATCGCGGACGCTGACGCCCGACTCGACGGAGACCGGACCGGTCGGCGGCGGAGCGGGCGGGCGCGGCTCGCGGCGCTGGCTGTCCTGGCGCGCCTGCCGCTGCTCGCGCGACGGGCGCGCGCCTCCCTGGTCGATGACGACGCGCCGCCTGCGTCCGGCGGCGCCGCCGCCGCCGCGAGGGCGGAGCGGACGGTTCGGTCTGTTGCCTCCGTTAGCCATTGGTCACACCAGTGTAAAGACCACGCAGCTCCGGCCCGACACGCACGTGCCGGCGCAGGACGCGGGCGAACATCCCGCGCGAAGCCGCGCGCTCGAAGCATTCGAGGCTGCGACACGTGTACGCGCCGCGGCCGGGCTCCGTTCGCCCTGCGACGAGCTCGCCGTCGCGGGCGGCGAAGCGGAGCAGCTCGCGCTGCGGCGCCCGCCGGCCGCAACCGGCACAGCGCCGCACCGGAACGTGCTCTACGACTCCTCCTCCGGCTGCTCGACCGGGATGCCGGCCGGCACCTCTTCCGGCTCCGCGACCTCGGCCTCGGGAGCGACGGACGGCTCCTCGACCGTTTCGGTCTCGACGGCCTCGGCCTCGACCTCCTCGGCCTCCACCTCCGTCTCCGCCTCGGCGGGCGGTGCCCCCGCGACGTAGTCGCTGCCGGTCCCCTCGAGCGCCTGGTGGGCCGGGACGCCGCAGAAACGCGAGCCGGGCAGCGCCGCGTTCGGGCAGCGTTTGCCGTTGGCGAGGATCGCCGAGCAGCGGCCGGAGAAGTCCTCCGCGCCGTCCTCGCCGCCGCCGAAGGCCGCCTCGGCCTCCGCCTGTGCGAACTCGGTGTCGCTCTGGATGTCGATCTTCCAGCCGGTGAGGCGCGCGGCGAGGCGGGCGTTCATGCCCTCCTTGCCGATCGCCAGCGCTAGCTGGTCGTCGGGGACGACGACCGTCGCCTCGCGTCCCTCGTCGTCGAGGTAGACCTCGCGCACACGGGCGGGCGACAGGGCCTTGGCGACGAACCGCGCCGGCTCCGGGTTCCACGGGATGATGTCGATCTTCTCGCCGCGCAGCTCCGAGACGACCATGCGGACGCGGGACCCGCGCGGGCCGACGCAGGCACCGACCGGGTCGACGCCCTGGGCGTGCGACTCGACCGCGATCTTCGAGCGGTAACCCGGCTCGCGGGCGACCCCGCGGATGTCGACGAGGCCGTCCGCGATCTCCGGCACCTCGAGCTCGAACAGCGTCTTGATCAGCTCCGGATCGCGACGGGAGAGGATGACCTGCGGGCCCTTCGTGCCCGAGCGCACCTCGGTGATGACCGCCTTGATGCGCGAGCCCTGCTCGTAGCGCTCGCCGTCCACCTGCTCCGACCGGGGCAGCAGCGCCTCGACCTTGCCGAGGTCGACCAGGACGTTGTTGCGGTCGCCGGCCTGCTGGACGATGCCGGTCACGACCTCGGTCACGCGGTCGATGTACTCGTCGTACATCATCCGCCGCTCTTCCTCGCGAATCCGCTGCAAAATGACCTGTTTCGCGGTCTGTGCGGCGATGCGACCGAAGCCTTCCGGCGTCACGTCCTCACGCTTGACGTCCTGCTCGGGGACGTCGGACCAGTCGATGTCGAGGTCGTCGTCGGAGATGAGCGTGTGCTGACGCTCGCCGGTCTCCTCCTCGAGCCGCTCGAGCTCCTCGAGCTTGCGCTCGCGCGCCTCGTCGAGCAGGCGCTCCTCGATGTCGGGCGGCAGCTCGACGGAGAAGACGCGGAAGTCTCCGGTCCCGTCGTCCATCTCCACGGTCGCGTGACGCGAAGCGCCGGGCGTCTTCTTGTAGGCCGCGAGCAGCGCATCCTCGAGCGCGGCGACGAGCGCGCCCTCCTCGATTCCCTTGTCGCGCTCGATCTCGCGGACGGCCTCGATGATCTCCTGGCTCATGTCACGCTCCCTCATGGATCAGATTGGCCCGCACGATCTCGGCGTACGGGATCTCGGTCTCGGCTCCGTCGGGAGCGGACACCGTCACACTTTGCTCGCCGGCGGAGAGGACCTCCCCGCTCAGCTTCCGGCCGGCGGTGCGGACGCGGACGCGGCGTCCCTGCGCCGCCTCGAAATGCTCCTGTCGCCGGAGAGGACGGTCCAGCCCCGGCGAGGAAACCTCGACGCCGTACTCGCGCAGGTAGTCGCGCAGGACGTCGGTGACGCGCTCGCACAGGGCGTGGTCGACGCCCTCCGGGTGGTCGATGTAGACGCAGAAGCGCGACGGCGTGACGAGCTCGACCGCGAGGACGTCGACGCCCGGCAGGTCGTGCTCGACCCGCGGCGCGATCTCCTCCTGCAGCTGGCGTTCCTTCTCGAATGTCGTCGGCATGTCCTCGATTGCTGCTGGCGCAGCCTCTCCGTCACAAAAAATGGGCCCGCAGGCCCATTTCTCCGAACCGGTGAAATTGGGACGACGAGTGTAGCAACGAGGGCTCTCAGCCGGACGT
Source organism: Gaiellaceae bacterium (assembly GCA_035764085.1). Classification (GTDB taxonomy): domain Bacteria; phylum Actinomycetota; class Thermoleophilia; order Gaiellales; family Gaiellaceae; genus Palsa-739. The sequence continues at coordinate 24,657 of DASTZY010000024.1, read as the reverse complement.
CACGTGGCCGTCGACTCGGGTGAGCCGGCCGGCTGCGACGAGGTCGTCCACGAGCTCGTCGTCCCAGTACCAGCCCCACGAGAACCAGCGCCGGAGCTCCCGCTCGGGGGCGACGACGGCGGCGCGGACGCCGGTGCAGAGGAGGTCGCCGAGCGCCTGCCGCGGATCGTCGGTGTCCCTCGCCTCCGGGTGCACCTGGTCCCAGCGGGCGAGGAGGCTCGTGTGCCGGTGGGGCTCCTCGTAGATGGTCGACCGCGCCACTACGGCGCCGCAGCGCTCGAGCGGCGACCGTGTGCTCTTCAGCTCCTTCGGCGTCAGCCCCAGCTCGGTCTGCAGGTCCTCGAGCTCGGACGGGCCCGCGTCGGCGAGGTGCCGGAGCAGGCGCGCCCAGCCCTCGTCCTCCGCCTCCATGCGCGTGAGCTCGGCGCGGCAGACCGGGTCGAGGACGGCCGCAACCTCGTCCGTCACGAGGAGGCTCTTGCCGCCGTGGATCGCGAGGATGAGGTGGCTTTGCGCGCCGAGCTCCCCGAACCACGGGAACTTGGTCGCCGGCCACCGGCCGAAGCCGCGCTTGTCGCGGGCGTACGGCTCCTCGTGGCACGCCTCGAAGAGGCTCGGCAGCGCCGAGTCGGCGGTGCGTGTGAGCAGCCCGCGGTCGAGGAGAAAGTCCTCGGCTTCGCCGAGCGTGTCGAGCGCGCGGTCCGGCGTGAGACGGCATTCGTGAGCCCTCCGCTCCTCGAGCTCCGCGAGCGTCGTCACGTGTCGAGCACGATCGTGACGGGGCCGTCGTTCACGAGCTCGACCTCCATCGTCGCGCCGAAGACGCCGGTCTCGACCGGCACGCCGAGACCGCGCAGCTCCGAGCAGAAGCGCTCGTACAGCGGCTCCGCTCGCTCCGGCGGCGCGGCGGCGGCGAAGCTCGGCCGGTTTCCCTTCGCGGTGTCGGCGATGAGCGTGAACTGGGAGACGACCAGCGCGGCGCCCGAGACGTCGGCGACGGAGCGGTCGAAGCGGCCGGCGTCGTCCGGGAAGATCCGCAGCCGCGCGATCTTGCCGGCGAGCCGCTCCGCCTGTTCCTCCCCGTCCTCGGCGGCGACGCCGAGCAGGATGCAGAGTCCGCGGCCGATCTCGCCGCCGGGCCTCACCCGGGCGCTCGCCACGCGCTGCACCACCGCCCGCACAGGCCGAGGCTATTCCAGCTCGCGGATGCGCGCCCGGTACTGCTCCGAGCCGGGTCGGAGCGAGCTCGCGAGCTTGTAGTGCGAGTTCGCCTCGACATCGCGGCCCTGTTTCTCGAGGCAGCGGCCGAGCGCGTAGTGCGCGTAGTCGTTGACGGGCGAGAGCTCCAGCACCTTGCGGAACTCGGCCTCGGCCTCGGGCCAGCGGCGGATCCGGAAGTAGGCGATGCCGAGGGTCTCGCGGATCGAGGCCTTGTCCGGCTCCCGCCGCTTCGCCTTCTCCAGCGAGACGGTGGCCTGCGCGGCCATGCCTGCGCGCAGGTGTCGGCGACCGCGCTGGAAGAGGCTGTATGTCGACTCGCTCATGACCCCGCGCCACCTGCCATCCCACTACCCAGTGAAGCCGACGCGTCAACCGCCCGCACCGGACGTGCGAGCGAACGGAGCGACAGGAGCCCGCGCAGCCGCTCACGCCGGGTGAGGCCGCGTCGCGCGGCGTCGAGGAGGGTGCGGAGCTCCCCCCGCGCCGTGCGAGCGGCCTGCGCCGCATCCTCCGCCCGGCCGTAGCGCGCGGCGGTCGCCGCGGCCACGAACGGCTCCGGTCGCACCCCGAACTCCTCGTGGACGAGCGCGCCGAGCTCGGAGAAGGTCAGGCTGCGCGGCACGTCGATCCGCTGGTCGACGAGGAAGGAGACGAGCTCCTGGCGACAGGCGGCTGCGACGCCTCGAGGATCGCGACGGGCGCCGCGTCTCATCCGCGACCCTGCCTTGGCCAGCACGACGGCCGCCGCGGCGGCGGCGAGGACGAGCAGCAGGATCAGCGCCGGCGTGCCGCGATCGGTGCCGGCGGTACTGCCGCCGGTTCGCCGCGCGCTCGCGGCGTGACGCCTCGCGGAATGCTTGGTCCGTCCGCGGATGAAGCCGTTCTTCGTGGCCAGGTTGTCGGCGACGGTCGGAGCTCCGCGGCCGCCGGGGACGAACGCCGGCGCATTCGGGATCCGGGCCGAGCCGAGATTGCCTCCGTCCGCGCCCCCGCCCCCCGTCGCACGCGGCGGCGCTCCCGGCCCTGCCGGCGTCGGGTCGAACGGCAGCCATCCGTAGCCCTTGAACCAGACCTCGACCCAGGCATGCGCCTCGTGGTCGGTGACGATGTACGCGCGCTTGTGCGTGTCGTACGCGCCGCCTGCGAAGCCGACCGCGACGCGCGACGGAATGCCGAGGTAGCGCAGCATGAGCGCCATCGCGCCCGCGAAGAACTGGCAGTAGCCGACGCGCGTCCGGGTGACGAAGCCGACGAGCGGCGGCCCGATCACCTCGGGATGGTTCGAGTAGCGGAAGCCGCCGGTGGCCAGGAACCAGTTCTGGAGGCGATTCACCGCGCCGTACGGCGTCCGGGCGTTCCCGGCCACCTCCTGCGCGAGGCGCGCGAGCGGCACGTACCAGTTGAGGGCCGGATTCCGGCTCACGCGCGACAGGACGGTCGAGAAGCGGTCGGGCGTGCCGAAGGCAGGCATGGTCACGCCGCGGCCGACGTCCAGCATCCCGTCCCGTGCGAGCGCCGAGGGATACGCGGGCGGCGAGCCGAGCAGTCCGTTCAGGGACGGCTGTGCGATGTAGCTCCAGGCCGTGTACTGGAAGCCGCGCGGAAGCTCTTCCGGGAGGGCGGCGAAGCCGGGTTGTGGCTGGACGAGCTGCGCTCCGCCCGCTGCGAAGCGGACCGGGATGCTGCCGCCGACGAGCCGGTTGTCGGACAGCCCGTCGACGGTGACGCGCTGCTGCGTCTGGTTCGCGGGTCGCCGCGCGGCCGCCGGCTCGAGGGCGTCGGCGGGCCGAGGCGGGCCGACCGTCCACGCGTCGCTCGTGAAGTCGTCGAGGACCGCGGCGCGGAGATAGGACGGCGTCCGCTCCGACCGGACCTCGAGCACCACGGTCGGTTTCGCCGGCCAGTGCAGACCGCCGTACTGCGCGTCCCAGACGAAGCCGACGCTGGCCGGGTTCCCCGTCGCGACGTGCGCCAGGTTCCAGTCCTGCCAGTGCACGAGCCCGTGGCTCGCCGCGGTCGCCGAGCCGACCGCGACGGCGCCCGCCGCCACGACGGCGGCTGCGGGCAGGGCCAGTGCGGGGACGCGGCGCGAGCCGAGACCGGCGAGCAGGACGAGCGCCGCGCCGAGGATCGCGGCCCCCATCGCCACCCCGTGGGACGGCCCCAGCAGCGTCGCCGGCCAGCCGGCGCCCACGAGCAGCGCGAGCGCGGCCGCCGCCGGCTTCCGCGACGCCGCGAGCAGGGAGACCGCGAGAGCGAACACGAAGACCCCCGCCAGCACCAGCTCCCCCATCGCCACGTGCACCCGCGGGTCGAAGGGCAGATGCGTGCCGTAGAAGTCGGAGAAGCCGTTCCCGAACCGCGTCCCCATCGTGGACAGGGAGTCCGCTACGCCGAATCCGGCGCCGGGATCGGGCAGCCGCCAGGGGACGAGGTCCACCCCGACGGCGACCCACGCCGCGGCGACGGTCGCGGCCAAGGCCGTGACGGCGCGCAGCCGGCCGGTACGCGGTGCGGCGGCCGCAAGCGCGAGGGCGAGGAGCGCGAGCACGCGCCACAGCGGCGCCGCCGGCTGCTCGAGGCGCAGCCACGCCGCCGCGACGACCACGAGCGCCGGCGTGGTGATCGCGGCCGTGCGGGCGGCTCTACGCATGCGCGGCCTCCGCCGGCCTCGCTCCCGCGAGCGCCGTGGCGAGATCCTCACCGTGGCGTACGACCGCGATCGGGACGCCCGCGGCCTCCAGGCGCAGGAGCGCGGGCTCGGGACGGCGCGGGCGCCCGGCGAAGCTGCCGGCGTCGACGTGGACGAGCGCGACCGCGCGGCGCGTGAGCGCACGCTCGAGCAGCCGGCTGACGAGCGCCGGCTCGACCCGCGACGTGACGACCACGAGCTCGAGCGAGCGCGCCGCCGGACTGATCCCCGACTGGAGCAGCGCCGCCGCCGGGCTGCGCGCGTCGGGCTCCGCCGCGGCGAGGAGCTCGAGCGCGCGCTGCCACTCCGGCCCGTCGTACGAGACGGTCTGCGTCTCCCTGCCCGCCGTGTTCAGCGCGAGGAGGCAGCGACGGCCACGCTGGATCTGCGCGAGCAGGATCGAGCCCGCGACGCGGACGGCGGCGTCGAAGGAGGAGGCCGGCGGAGCGCCGACCACCGCCGACGCGTCGCCGTCGAGGAGCACGGCGACCTCGTCGCGCGGCGAGTCCTCGAGCTCCTTCACCATCAGCGAGCCGCGCCGCGCAGTAGACGGCCAGTGGACGCGCCGCAGCGACTCTCCCTGCTGGTAGTCGCGAACGCTGTGGAGCTCGAAGCCGACGGGCCGCCGCAGCAGGAGCCGCCGCCCGTGCTCGGGGCCGGCGCCGCCGTCGAAGAACACGCGGTCGAGCTCGGTGAGGCGCGGGTAGACGACGAGCGCTTCCTGCTCCTCGAGCGCCAGCTCGGCCTCGGCGAGTCCGAACGGGTCCGCGATCGAGAGCCGCACCGGCGCGAAGCGGTGGCGCCCGCGAGGCACGTCGCGAAGCTGGTACGAGCCCACGTGACGGGTGCGGCCGCGTGGGCGCAGCTCGACCTCCTGCTCCCCCAGGCGTCCGGCCTGCTCGTGGGCGACGACGCTCGGGAGCGGCGCTCCCGGCTCGCGCTCCAGCACGAGCCGGACGGTCACGTTGCCCCGCTCGACCAGGTTTCCGTGCGGCCACTTCCGGCTCACCTGCGGCTGGCGCAACGTGATGCGTACCCAGGCGACCGCGAGCGGCACGACGAGGACGAGGCCCGCCGCTACCGGGTAGATCGCGGGCGAGCCGAAGAGGACGGCGACGACCCAGCAGAGGACGCCAAGGGCCAGTACCGCCCGCCCTCTGGCCGTCATCAGACCGGGACCGGGGTACGCGTCAGCGCGTCCGCGACGAGCTCGTCGGGGCCGAGCGCAGCCGACCGGGCTTCGGGCGCGAGGATCAGGCGGTGGGCAAGCACCGGCGTCGCGACGGCCTTCACGTCGTCGGGCGAGACGTACTCCCGGCCCTCGGAGAGCGCCCGAGCCTTCGCCACCCGGAGCAGCGCGATGCCTGCGCGCGGGCTGGCGCCCAGGTAGAGGCGGGGGTCGCCGCGCGTCTGGCGCAGGAGGGCGACCACGTAGCGGCCGACGCTCTCCTCCACGTACACGGCGCGCGCTGCCTCGACCAGGCGCAGCACGTCAGCTGCATCCGCGACCGCGGGCAGCGACTCGAGCGGCGGCCCACTGGCGCCGGAGGCGCCAGGGTCTACCCGCCGGGCGCTGCCGGCTTTGCCGGCGGCGCTTCCAGCGCCCCAGCTCGTTTGCTCGTCCAGCATCCGCGCCTCCTCGGCGAGCGGCGGATAGCCGAGGGAGAGCCGCATGGTGAAACGGTCGAGCTGCGCCTCGGGCAGCGGGTACGTCCCCTCGTACTCGATCGGGTTCTGGGTGGCCATGACCATGAACGGCGGCTCGAGCGGGTACGTGACGCCGTCCACCGACACCTGCCGCTCCTCCATGCACTCGAGCAGCGCCGCCTGGGTCTTCGGCGACGCGCGGTTCACCTCGTCGACGAGGAGGAGGTTCCCGAAGACCGGGCCCGGCCGGAACTCGAACTCGTTCTGCTGCTGGTTGAAGACGTTGACGCCCGTCACGTCCGACGGCAGCAGGTCCGGCGTGAACTGGAGCCGGGCGAAGCGGCAGTCCAGCGACCGGGCGAGAGCCTTGGCGAGCATGGTCTTGCCGACGCCCGGGAAGTCCTCGATGATCGCGTGCCCCTCGGCGACGAGGCAGAGGACGATGAGGCGCAGCGTCTCGTCGGGCGCGTGGACGACGCGGCCGAGGTTCTCGACGATCGTGGAGATCTGCCCGCTCGGGGCCGGCTCGACGGCGCGCTCAGCCATCGGGCATCAGCGCCTCCACCTCGTCGAGGATCGCCGCGGCGATCTCGTCCTTCGGAGCCTTGGCGACCGTCCGCTCGGCCGCTGCGGAAAGGAGCGTCACCTCGTTCTCGTACGTGTCGAAGCCGATGTCGGTTCGGGCCACGTCGTTGAGGACGAAGAGGTCCGCGCCCTTGCGGGACAGCTTCTGCCTCGCGCGCTCGAGTCCGTCCTCGCCGGTCTCCGCGGCGAAGCCGACGATGAGCCGGCCGTCGCGGCGGCTCTGTCCCAGCGCCGCCAGGACGTCGGTCGTCGGCTCGAGCTCGAGCGTCCACGCCGCAGCGTCCTTGGGACGCTTCGCCGCGAGCGCCTCCGCAGGGCGGTAGTCCGCGACGGCCGCGGCCATCACCACGACGTCGGCGTCTGCGGCACGGGCGAGCGCCTCCCGCTCGAGGTCGGCGGCGGTCGGCGTGTCCACGAGCTCGACCCCTGCGGGCGCCGGCACCGCCAGGTTGGCCGCGAGGAGCGTCACCTCCGCGCCGCGCCTCCGCGCCTCCACGGCGAGCGCGACGCCCATGCGCCCCGACGAGCGGTTGCCGACGTAGCGGACGGCGTCGAGCGGCTCGCGGGTGCCGCCGGCCGAGACGAGGACGCGCTTCCCGCGCAAGGGACTCGTTCCCACGAGGACGTTACGCACGGCGCCGAGGATCTCGTCCGGTTCCGCCATCCGCCCCACGCCGAGCTCTCCCTCCGCCGTCTCGCCCTCGTCCGGCCCGACGAGGACGACACCGCGCGCGCGGAGCGCGTCGGCGTTGGCCCGGGTCGCGGGATGCGCCCACATCCGCGGGTTCATCGCGGGGGCGACGAGCACCGGCCCGCGATGCGCCAGGGCCGCCTCGGTGAGGACGTTGTCGGCGAGCCCGTGCGCGAGCTTCGCCAGCGTGTTGGCGGTGCACGGCGCGACGACGAGCAGGTCGGCGCGCGTGAGATGGAGGTAGACGTCGTCTCCCGGCGGGCGCCGCGCGAGCGCGCGGAAGGTCTCGGCGGTGACGAAGCGCTCGGCGCCCTGGGTCACGAGGGGCACGACGTCGTGGCCCTCCCTGACCAGGAGCCGGCACAGCTCACACGCCTTGTAGGCGGCGATGCCGCCCGTCACCCCGAGGAGGACGCGAGACATGCCGAAATGATGCCTACCCGCGACGGGCAGGGCTCATGCGCGGCCTGTGCGGGAGCGCTAGGCGGAGTACTCGTACTTGAGCATGCTCTGGGAGACTTCCTCCAGGGCCATGGTCAGGTAGTTCTTCGACCGGCTCTCGACGAGCGGCGGCAGGTTGTCGCCGAAGGTGCCCTCGCCCAGCTGATGGTGGTAGTTGTTGATCTGCCGGGCTCGCTTCGCCGCCACGATCACGAGCGCGTAGCGCGAGTCCACGTTCTCCAGCAGGTCGTCGACGCGGGGTTCGATCATCGCCGCGGCATGGTAGCCGTCGCGCAGACCAGGCCGCGGACGAGTGTGGTCAGCTCGTCGACCGCGCGCTCGAGGTCGTCGTTCTCGATCACGTGGTCGAACTCGCCGGCCTGCTCGAGCTGGTGCCGCGCGAGCGCGATCCGCTCCCCGATCTCGCCGGTGCTCTCGGTCGCCCGCTCGCGGAGGCGCCGCTCGAGCTCCTCCACCCGGGCTGAGATGAAGATCGTGACCGCGCCCGGCACCGCGCGCTTGACGCGGAGCGCGCCCTCGGTCTCGAGCTCGAGCAGCGGGACGTGGTGGTTATCCGCGATGCGCTCGAGCTCGGAGCGGAGCGTCCCGTAGCGCCGGCCTGACACGTACTTGACGTGCTCGAGGAACTCGCCGCGCTCGACCCGCGCCAGGAAGTCGTCGTCGGAGAGGAAGCGGTACTCGCGCCCGTCCTCCTCGCCGTGCCGGCGGCCGCGCGTCGTCGCCGAGACGGTCACCTCGACCTCCGGCACGCGCTCGACGAGCTTGCGGATGAGCGTCCCCTTGCCGGCGCCCGACGGGCCCGTGACGACGAGCACCGCGGGCATCCGTCCGTCCACCACTAGCGGCTGTTGAAGAGGCCGATCAGCTCCGCGCGCTGCCGATCGGACAGCCCGCCGACGGTCTTCGACTGGCTGATCCTGCAGGTGTTGAGGAACCGGGCGGCTTTCACACGTCCGAATTTCGGCACCGCCATCAGGATGTCGATGACCTTCGCCGTCGAGACGTACTCGGGCGGGTTGCCGAGGATCTGCTCGATCCGGACCTTGCCGTCCTTGAGGTCCTTCTTGAGCTTCGCGCGCTTGACGCGGACGTCATTCGCTCGTTTGAGGGCGTCCATCCGCTGGTCGAGGGAACGAAGCGGAGCATGCGCCTGCGTCTTGGTCGGACTCACGGCCGGCCGATCTTACCAATGCGCCCACGAGCTTCAAGCTGGGACTTTTCGCTCGCTTTCCGGGCTTTTTGCCAGGGCTCTTGCGTCGTCGGGTGTGACAACGCCGGCCTCCGCGCAGGCGATCGCGAGCTCGGCACGGACGCGGGCCGGAGCGCCGGGATCGGCGAACAGTACGGTTCCCAGAGCGACATCGCGGGCCCCGCAGGCGGCGAACTCGAGCGCGTCGCGGCCGGTCTCGATCCCGCCCATCCCGACGATCGGCAGCCCCGTCGCGGCGTGGCAGACGGTCACCGCGTGGAGGGCGACCGGCTTCAGCGCCGGGCCCGAAAGACCGCCGCTGCCGCGCGCGAGCGCCGGGCGGAGATGCCGGTCGAGCGCGACGGCGCGCAGCGTGTTGATCAGCGAGAGCCCATCCGCGCCCGCCGCCGCGACCGCGCGCGCGACCTCGGCCACGTCGGGATGCGCGGCCGAGAGCTTGGCGTAGAGCGGCAGCCGTGTGGCACTGCGGCAGGCGGCGACGATCTCCGCGGCCGAGTCGGCGGCCTCGTCCACGTTGGGGCAGGACAGGTTCAGCTCGATCGCCTCGATCTCGCCCGGCCGCAGGCGCGCGCAGGTCTCGGCGTAGTCCTCGGCGCAGAAGCCGCCGACGCTGATCCAGAGCGGGACGCCGAGCTCGCGCAGTCGCGGGAGGTGCTCGGCCAGGAAGCGGTCGCGGCCGGGATTGGCGAGGCCGATCGCGTTCAGCATCCCGTGCGCCGTCTCCGCGATCCGCGGCGGGGCGTTGCCCTCGCGCGGCAGCGGCGTGACCGTCTTCGTCACGAAGGCGTCGAGCTCCCGCGCGACCTCCGGCGCCGCGAGCGCATCGAGGCAGCCGCTGGCGTTGAGGATCCTCATGCCGACAGGCCCATTCCAGACACGGCCGGAACCTGGTTCCGGCCGTGTCCGCGTAGGCGCTGGCCGCCGAGGACCGGTCCTTCGAGACACAGGCGTTTCAGCTCGCCGTCGATCTCGACGACGCAGCCGAAGCAGGCGCCGTAGCCGCACGCCATCGGCGCCTCCCACGCGAGCTGCGCGTCCGGGCACATCGCCGCGACGGCCTGCAGCATCGGCTCCGGGCCGCACGCCAGGACGTCGAAGCCCGGCTCGATCAGCTCGGTGACGAGAACGGGATCGACGACGACCTCGGCGCCGGGCAGGAGCGCGGCGGCCTCCGCGTACACCGCGCTGCGGAAGCCGAGGACGACAGGCGGCGACCCGCGCAGCTGCTCGGCCAGGTAGGGCAGCGGCGCGATCCCGATGCCGCCGCCGACGAGCAGCGGCCGCGCGACGTCGAGCCGGTAGCCGCGGCCGAGCGGCCCGAGCACGCCGATCTCGTCCCCCGGCCGCAGCCCGCAGAGCGCCTGCGTCCCCGGCCCGATCGGGTCGACGAGGAAGGCGAGCTCGCCGGGCGGCGCCAGGCAGAGCGAGAACGGCCGCGGCAGCAGCCGTCCCGGGGCTTCGAGCATGAAGAACTGTCCGGGCACGCCCGGCTCGAGGCCCCCGCGCTCGAGCCGCAGCAGCGTGTACGGCCCGATTGGCTCGGAGCCGGTGACCCTATGCCTGCTGGGCGACGCCGAGCTCGGCATCGATCCGCTCCTGGAGAGACACGGCCTGCTCGGCCCGCGCCGTCGCGATCGCGTGCACCGCGGCCGCCGCGCCGGAGAGCGTCGTGATGCACGGCACCCGCCGGGCGAGCGCTGCCTCGCGGATCGCGTAGCCGTCGGACCGCGCGTTGCGGCCCTCCGGCGTGTTGATCACGAGGTCGCAGCGGCCGCGCCGGATCAGGTCGACGACGGTCGGCTCGCCGTCCGTCGCCTCGCTCAGCTTGCGCACCGGCTCGACGGCGATCCCCGCGGCGGCGAGCGTGGCGGCGGTTCCCTCGGTCGCGTACAGCTCGAAGCCGAGGCCCACGAGCGTCGCGGCGATCGGCACGGCCTGCTGGTGGTCCGGCTCGCGGATGGAGATGAAGACGGAGCCGGAGCGCGGCAGCCTGCGGCCCGCGGCCCGCTCGGCCTTGTCGAGCGCAGTCGAGAGGTCGGCGGCGCTCGCCATCACCTCGCCCGTCGAGCGCATCTCGGGGCCGAGCACCGGGTCGCTCCCGGGGAAGCGCGCGAACGGGAGCACGGCGGCCTTCACGCTCCACTGCCGCGGCGGCCGCTCGGGCGGCAGCCCCAGCTCCGGGATCCGCGCCCCCAGCGCCAGCCGGCACGCCGCCTTGACGAGCTCGACGCCTGTCGCCTTGCTCACGAACGGCACCGTCCGCGAGGCACGGGGGTTCGCCTCGAGGATGTAGACCTCGCCGTCGCCGGTCACCGCGAGCTGGACGTTGAGCAGCCCGACGGCGCCGAGCGCGCGCCCGAGGATCCGCACGACGCGGGCGATCTCCTGGCCCTGCGCGAAGGAGAGGCTCGGCGCGGGCAGCACGCAGGCCGAGTCGCCGGAGTGGACGCCCGCCTCCTCGACGTGCTGCATGACCGCGGCGACGTACGTGTCGACGCCGTCGCAGAGCGCGTCGACGTCCACCTCGATCGCGTGCTCGACGAAGCGGTCCACCAGAATCCGCTCGAACGGAGGCATCTCACGGACTTCCTCGGCCGTGTAGCAGACCCGCATCGCGCGGCCGCCCAGCACGTACGACGGCCGGACGAGCACCGGGTAGCCGATCTGCTCCGCGATCTCGACCGCCTCGTCGGGCGAGCCGGCGATCCCCCACTCCGGCGAGCGCAGCCCGTGCGCGCGCAGGAGGCCGGCGAAGCGCTCGCGGTCCTCGGCGAGGTCGACGGCGTCGAACGGCGTGCCGAGGATCCGGTAGCCGGCGTCCTCGATCGCGCGCGCGAGCTTGAGCGGCGTCTGGCCGCCGAACTGGATCACGACGCCGTCGGGCTTCTCCCGCTCGCAGATCGCGAGCACCGATTCCGTGTCGAGCGGCTCGAAGTAGAGCCGGTCGGAGGTGTCGTAGTCGGTGGAGACGGTCTCGGGGTTGCAGTTGACCATCACCGCCTCGTAGCCGAGCTCGCGGTACGTGGTCACCGCATGGACGCAGCAGTAGTCGAACTCGATCCCCTGCCCGATCCGGTTCGGGCCGGAGCCGAGGATGACGACGCGCGGGCGGCCGCCGCTCGGCGACGCCTCATCAGTCTCGCCCCAGGTCGAGTAGAAGTAGTTGGAGGCGGCCTCGACCTCGCCGGCACACGAGTCGACACGCCGGTACGAGGGACGGACGCCGCAGTCGCGCCGACGCTGCCGCACGGCCGCCTCGGTCGTGTCTGCGGCAGCGGCGATGTCCGCATCCGAGAGGCCCTGCCGCTTCAGGCGCAGCCAGTCGTCGGCGACCAGCGACTCGACGTCGCCCACGCCATCGAGCGCGTCGCGGATCCCGGTGAGCTCCCGCCGGAAGAACTGGTGCACGTCCTCCGGAACCTCCTCGAGCGCGTGCCAGGGCGTCGCCGCGCCCGCGTCGAGCTCGCGGGAGCGATACGCCTTGAGGAAGGCCTCGGCGAAGGTGCGCCCGATGCCCATCGTCTCGCCGACGGACTTCATCTGCGTCCCGAGCGTCCGGTCGGCACCCGGGAACTTCTCGAAGGCGAAGCGCGGGAACTTGACGACGACGTAGTCGAGCGTCGGCTCGAAGCTCGCCGGGGTCGTCCCCGTCAGGTCGTTCGGGATCTCGTCGAGCGTGTAGCCGACGGCGAGCCGCGCCGCGACCTTGGCGATCGGGTAGCCGGTGGCCTTGGAGGCGAGCGCGGAGGAGCGCGAGACGCGCGGGTTCATCTCGATCACGCGCACCTCGCCGGTCTCGCGGCTGCGGGCGAACTGGATGTTCGAGCCGCCGGTGTCGACGCCGACGGCGCGGATCACCGCGGCGGCCGCGTCGCGCAACTCCTGGTAGGCCTCGTCCGGGAGCGTCATCTGCGGCGCGACGGTGACCGAGTCGCCCGTGTGGACGCCCATCGGGTCGAGGTTCTCGATCGAGCAGACGATCACGACGTTGTCGATCCGGTCGCGGACGACCTCGAGCTCGAACTCGTCCCAGCCACGCACCGACTCCTCGACGAGGACCTGGCCGATCGGGGACTCGGAGAGGCCTCGCTCGACCTGCCGGTACAGCTCCTCCTGCGTGTAGGCGAAGCCGCCGCCGTGGCCCCCGAGCGTGAAGGCGGGCCGCACGACCGCAGGCACCATCAGGCCGTCGAGGTCGTCGAGCGAGGTGACGATGGCGGAGGCCGGCACCTTGAGCCCGCACGACTCGACCGCCTCCTTGAACTTGAGTCGGTCCTCGGCCCGCTCGATCGCGTCGAGCCGAGCCCCGATCAGCTCGATCCCGAGCTCCTCGAGGACGCCGGCGTTCGCGAGCTCCCGCGCGAGGTTGAGCGCGGTCTGGCCTCCCATCGTCGGCAGGAGCGCGTCCGGGCGCTCGAGCCGCAGCACCTCGGCCACCGCCTCGACGTCGAGCGGCTCGAGGTACGTGCGCTCCGCGAAGCCGGGGTCGGTCATGATCGTCGCCGGGTTGGAGTTGACGACGATCGTGCGGAAGCCGTCCTCGCGCAGCACCTTCAGCGCCTGGCAGCCCGCGTAGTCGAACTCGGCCGCCTGGCCGATCACGATCGGCCCGGAGCCGACGATGCAGATCGACTCGAGGTCGGAGCGCTTAGGCATGCGCTACCTCCTCGACCCACGCCTCGAGCAGCGGCCACGCGTCGTGTGGGCCCGGCCCCGCCTCGGGATGGAACTGGAGCGAGCGGGCGCGCAGATCCGGCAGGTCGAGCCCCTCCACCGTCCCGTCGTAGAGCGAGACGTGCGACACCTCGGCCGCCTCGCTCGGCCGCACCGCGAAGCCGTGGTTCTGGCTCGTCACCAGCACGCGGCCCGTCAGCCGCTCGTGCACCGGGTGGTTGGCGCCGCGGTGGCCGAAGGGCAGCTTGTACGTCTCGTGGCCGGTCGCGCGCGCGATCAGCTGATGGCCGAGGCAGATCCCGAGGACGTGCGTGCGCCCGAGGAGCTCGCGCACCGTGTCGGTCTCCGCCGCGAGCGGCTCGGGATCGCCCGGGCCCGGCGAGAGGAGGAGGCCGTCGTAGCCCGCGAGCTCGTCCGCGTCCGTGTCGTGCGGGTGGACGGTGACGGCCGCGCCTGCCTTCGCGAGCCGGCGCAGCACCGAGTTCTTGACCCCGTAGTCGACGACGGCGATCCGCGCACGGCCGTCCTCCGAGAAGACGTACGGCTCGTCCGTCGAGACGTCCTCGATCAGCGCCCGGCCGAGCATCGGCGGCTGCTGCGCCGCGAGCTCGACCGCCTCCTCGACCGTAAGTCCCGAGGCGACCGCGATGCCCGGCGCCGAGCCGGCGTCGCGGAGATGGAGGACGAGGCTCCGCGTGTCGATCCCGGTCAGCGCGACGACGCCGCGCTCGCGCAGCCAGTCCAGCCACTCCGGCCCGCGCGCCTCGCGCATCAGCACGGCCCGCGCGTGCGTCCGGGCCGATTCGCTCCGCTCCTCGGCGACCCCGTAGTTGCCGACCATCGGCGCGGTGAAGCAGATGAGCTGGTCCTCGAAGCTCGGGTCGGTGACCGCCTCCTGGTAGCCGGACATGCCCGTGGTGAAGACCGCCTCGCCGAGCGCGTGGCCGTCGGCGCCGACCGACTCGCCGGACCAGACCGTGCCGTCCGCAAGCGCGAGATAGCCGCTCATGCCTCGTGCACCACTGCGCCGCCGGCGAGCGTCATCCGCACCCCGCCTTTGAGCCTCGAGCCGAGGAGCCAGGAGTTCCCCGACCGCGAGCGGAAGGGCTGCTCGCCCACCGTCCACTCCTGCTCGAGGTCGAGCAGGACGAGGTTCGCGCGCGCGCCGGCCGCGACGCGCGGCCGGTCGAGCCCGAAGATCCGCGCCGGCCCTGCGGACATCCGCTCGAGCAGCGTCTCGAGCGTGAGGAGGCCCGGGGCGACGAGATGCGTGTGCAGCGCGGCGAACGCGGTCTCGAGGCCGGTGACGCCGAACGGCGCCGCCTCGAACGGCACCTCCTTCTCGTGCGCGGCGTGCGGGGCGTGGTCGGTGGCGATCGCCTCGATCGTGCCGTCGCGCACCGCGTCGAGCAGCGCGACCCGGTCCTGCTCGGCCCGCAGCGGCGGGTTCATCTTCACGTTCGGGTCGAGCGAGCGCACCGCGTCGTCGGTCAGGACGAGGTGGTGCGGCGTCGCCTCGCCGCTGGCCGCGATCCCGGCCTGCCGCGCCCGGCGCAACGCCTCGACCGACTCGGCAGCCGAGAGGTGGAGGACGTGGATGCGGCCGCCCTCGTAGGCCGCGAGCGCGAGGTCGCGCTCGACCGCGACCGACTCGGCGACGGAGGGGTAGCCCGCGAAGCCCAGCTCGGCGGCGACGCGGCCCTCGTGCACGTGGCCGCCGCGCGAGAGCGTCGGCTCCTCGCAGTGGAGGGCGAGCGGCCGGTCGGTGGTGGAGACGTACTGGAGTGCCCGCCGCATCAGCCCGGCCGAGGCGACCGGCACGCCGTCGTCGGTGAAGGCGACCGCGCCCGTCTCGGCGAGCTCGCCCATCTCGGTCAGCTCCTCCCCCTGCTGCCCGCGCGTGATCGCGGCGAGGAAGCCGACCGCGACCTCCGCCTCGCCGCGCGCGGTCTCGACGAGCGCGCCGAGCGTGGCCGCGGAGTCGACGACCGGCTCGGTGTTCGGCATCGCGAGGATCGCGCAGTAGCCGCCCGCAGCCGCGGCGGCCGTGCCGCTCGCGATGGTCTCCTCGTCCTCGCGGCCGGGGGTGCGCAGGTGGACGTGCGGGTCGACGAACGCGGGCGCGAGCACGAGCCCGTCCGCCTCGACGACGCGGTGCTCGTTCGCGTCGACCGTCTCCGCGACCTCGACGATCGTGCCGCCGTCGATCCGCACGTCGAGCCGCGCGTCGATCCCCTCCGCGGAATCGAGGACGCGAGCGCCGCGGATGACGACGTCGGCGGCGGGGAGCTCCTTCTGCCAGAGCATCACGCCACCTCCGCCGCGGCGAGCGCCTGCACGCCGACCGGGCCGCCGGTCAGCAGGTCGTAGAGCACGGCCATCCGGACGACGAGCCCCGACCGGACCTGGCTCGTGATCAGCGAGTCGGGCGCGTCGGCGACGCGCGGGTCGATCTCGACACCGCGGTTCATCGGGCCCGGGTGCATGACCTTCTGCCCCGGGCGCAGCCGCTCCGGCGTGATGCCCCAACGGGCGGTGTACTCGCGCAGGCTGGGGACGAAGTTGGCGCCCGCCTCCATGCGCTCGTTCTGCATCCGGAGGACGTAGACGACGTCGGCGTCCCGGATCGCCTCGAGGTCGGCGGTCGTCTCCGCGGGCAGCTCGCGCGGCAGCAGCGCCGGCGGCCCGACGAGCGTCGCCCGGATCCCGACCAGGGCGAACGCCTGCACGAGCGAGCGCGCGACGCGCGAGTGCAGGACGTCGCCGACGATCGCGACGTGCAGACCCTCGAGCCGCCCGAACGCCTCCCGCAGCGTGTGGAGGTCGAGCAGCGCCTGCGTCGGGTGCTGGTGCTTCCCGTCGCCGGCGTTCACCACGTGCGCCTCGGTCACGCGGGCGACGAGCTGCGGGGCCCCGATCTGCGGGTGCCGGATCACGATCACGTCGGGGTCGTAGGCGCCGAGGGTGAGCACGGTGTCCTTGAGCGACTCGCCCTTGTCCACCGAGGAGCCCGTCGACTTGACGTTGAGCGTGTCCGCCGAGAGCCGCTTCGCGGCGAGCTCGAAGGAGGACGAGGTCCGCGTGGAGGACTCGTAGAAGAGGTTGACGATGAGGTGTCCCTTGAGCGTCGGCAGCTTCTTCACGTGCCGCTCGAGCGAGGCGGCGAACGTGCGCGCCGTGTCGAGCAGCCGCTCGACGTCGTCGCGCGTCAGGTCGGCGACGGAGATGAGATGCCGCTTCGAGGGCTGCGCCGGCGGACGGAGGTCGTCGGTCACCAGACGGATCATCTGCTCTCCTCCTCGGCGCTGGCGACGAGCAGGACCGCGTCCACCTCGTCCACCTCGACGAGCTGCACCTGGATCCGCTCGCCTCGCGCCGTGGGCAGGTTCTTGCCGACGTAGTCCGGCCGGATGGGGAGCTCGCGGTGGCCGCGGTCGACGAGGACCGCGAGCTGGACGCGGGCCGGGCGGCCGTAGTGGAAGAGCGCCTCGATCGCGGCCCGGATCGTGCGGCCGGTGTAGAGGACGTCGTCGACGAGGACGACCGTTCGCCCGTCGAGCGGGAAGTCGAGCTGCGTCGCCCGCACGAGCGGCTGCGCCGCGAGCGGTGCCTCGCCGCCGCGGACGGTCACATCGTCACGGTAGAAGGTGATGTCCACCGCGCCGAGCGCGGGCGCGGATCCGGCGCGCTCCTTGATCAGCCGCGCGAGGCGGTGCGCGAGCGGGGCGCCGCGGGTCTGGATCCCGACGAGAGCGACGTCCTCGAGCTCGGGATTGCCCTCGATGATCTCGTGGGCGATTCTGGAAAGGGTCCTCCCGAGCCCTTCGGCGTCGAGGAGAGTCTTGCCCTCTGCGGGCGCGTGCGTGTTCATTCGACTCCTTTCCGGCCTCTCTGGACCGGGTTAAAGGGGTTCGTGCTCGGCGGACTGTAGCGCCCCCGCCGGATGCCGGCTAGGCGAGCCGCCAGAAGTCGCCGGTGAGGCCGAGGCGCTCGAGGATCGCCTGGTTCTGCTCGCGCGTGTGCGGGACCCAGTCCGGGGAGATGCGATCGTCCCACCACGCGTGTGCCAGCTCGCACAGCTTCGCAACCGGGACGGTCGCTCCCGCCTCCCTGCCGGCGAGCCAGCGGGCGATGTGCTCCTCCGACCGGAAGAGGTTCATCCCGCTTCAGGTGAAGACGATGTCGTCCCACCAGTGCGCCGCGGGGACGAGACAGTGGAAGAGCAGCGACCGGTCGTCGGGCCGCCCGTCCCTCACCTCCACGACCAGCTGCTCGCGGCAGTCCGGGCAGGACGTCTCGATCCGCCCGTCGACGTGGAGAGCGGCGCAGATGCCGAAGGCGTCCCACGCGCAGTTGCCGTGCCACCCCCGGCCGGCCGCCTGCACGCGGTAGGCGGTCGGGACGGCCGAGAATGGGTTGAGCATCCGCAGCTCGTCGGTGGCGGGGTCGAGGACGACTGCGTGCGCGGCGTCGAGGCGGCGCCAGCCCGCCACGATCGCCTCCGGGTCGCCCAGCTCCGCCGCGGCCGGCGCCCGGCCGTGCTCGACGAGGAAGGCGTACGTCCGCCGGCGAAGCTCGAGATCCGCCTCGTCCACCTCGGCGACGCTATACCGTCTCGGCCGTGGACGAGGATCTGCTCGACCGGTACGCGGAGCTCATCGTCGGCTACGGCGCCAACGTCCAGCCCGACCAGGTCGTGGCGGTGGAGGGCCCGCTCGAGGCTGCGCCGCTCGTGCGCCGGATCGTGCGCGGCGCCTACGAACGCGGGGCGCGCTACGTGGACGCCGTCTACTTCGACGCGTACGTGAAGCGGATCCGCATCGAGTCGGCCCCCGACCAGTCGCTCGAGTGGGTGCCGCCGTGGCTCGGCCGCCGCATGCTCGACCTCGGCGAGCTGGGCGCCGCCCGGATCGTCCTCACGCCGTTCGTCCCGCCGGGCATGCTCGAGGGGCTCGATCCCGACCGCGCCGGCCGCGACCGGCTGCCCACGGTCCGGGAGCTGTTCAAGGTGGTGGACGACCGGTCGGTGGCGTGGACGGTTTCGCCGTTCCCGACGCAGGCCTGGGCGTCGGTCGTCTTCCCCGAGCTCGAGCCGGACGCCGCGGTCGAGGCGCTGTGGCGCGACCTCGAGCACGTGTGCCGGCTCGACGAGCCGGACCCGGTCGAGGCCTGGCGCCGCCGGATCGACGAGATCTGGCAGGCCGCGTCGCGCCTCGACGAGCTCGACCTCGACGCGCTTCGCTTCGTCGGCCCCGGCACCGACCTCACGGTGGGCCTCCTCCCCAGCTCGCGCTTCGCGCGGGAAGGAGGCAGCGCGACCACGCGCACCGGCGTCCACCACGTGCCGAACCTGCCGACGGAGGAGCTCTTCACGACGCCGGACCCCGAGCGGACCGAAGGGGTGGTGGCCTCGACGAAGCCGCTGGACGTGAGCGGCGCGATCGTGCAGGGGCTCCGGGTCCGCTTCGAGGGAGGTCGCGCCGTGGAGATCGACGCGGACGCAAACCCGGAGGCGCTGCGCCGGCGCTGCGCGACCGACGACGGCGCCGCGCGGCTCGGCGAGGTGGCGCTCGTGGACGGCAAGAGCCGCATCGGCCGGCTCGGCCGCACGTTCTTCAACACGCTCCTCGACGAGAACGCAGCGAGCCACATCGCGCTCGGCGACGCCTACTCCGCCCCGATCGCGGATCCCGCCGACCTGCCGCGGATCAACGAGAGCGAGATCCACGTCGACTTCATGATCGGCTCCGAGGAGGTCGAGGTCAGCGGCGTGACCCGCGACGGCGACGAGCTCCCGTTGCTCGGGGGCGGGGCCTGGCAGGTCTGACCGCGGCGTAGAGCGCAGCCCACTGTCTCGTGTCGAGGTCGCGGGCGGCGGCATGCGGGTCGAAGCCGAGCTCGAGCGCGGCCCGGTGGACGAGCCCGCGCGGGAGGATCCGGTCGAGCGGCGCCCGGGCGGCGAACGCACGGTGGAGCAGCGCGCCGTACAAGGCCGAGTCTGCGGGCGGGACGAGCGGCTCGGCACGCCGGGTCGCACGGAGGACGGCGGCGTCCACGGTCGGCGGCGGCGCGAAGCAGGCGCGCGGCACGCGCCGGACGAGCCGGAGCTCGTACCACGCTCCCCAGGTGCAGCCGAGCAGCGTCGACGGCCAGACCGCCGTTCGCTTCGCCGCCAGTCCCCACTCCACGATCGCGTCGAGCTGCGTCAGCGGCACACCCGGATCGCCGAGCAGGCGGCGGAGGATCGCGGTGCCCGCCGCAAAGGGCAGGTTCGCGACGACGGCGAACGGCTCGCCGGGCAGCCGCAGCATGGTCGCGTCCTGCTCGACGATCTCGACTCGCGTGTCGGCGCCGAAGCGCGAGCTCAGCTGCCGCAGCGCGGCGGGGTCGAGCTCGACGGCGCGCACACGGGCGCCCGCGTCGACGAGCGCACGCGTGAGGATCCCGCTGCCCGCGCCGAGGTCGAGCACGAGCGTGCCAGGGGCAACGCGCGCGTCGCGGACGAGCTCGTCTGCGAAGGCGCGGCTACGAAGAGCGTGGCGACCGCGCGGCCGCGCCTGCGGTGAGGCGCGCCCTGCCACGGCGGGTGACCATCGTGGGCATTAGGGCTCCGAGATCAGGTCGTCGGGCTCGGTGAGCGCTTCGATCGCCTCCTGCGCCGTCTCGAGCTCGGCCTCGGGGACGAGGACGGTCACCGCGTCGTCCTCCGGCGCCTGCTCGATCGAGGAGTCGATGCCCGCGTTGCGGAGGATCTCCTGCAGCTCCTCGGCCTCGGCGATGTCGCCGGCCGTTGCGACATGGACCATCCCGCTCATCTCGGCTCGATCATAGGGGCTTCGGCCGGCCTGGAGTCCATCTCCGTGCGATGAGGCCGCGCTCCGCTCTTGACGAGCTGCGGCGCCCCGCGCTCGGGGAACGGCACCTCGATCAGGTCGAAGTCGCGGGGCACGACGGTCTCGGGGAAGACGGCGCGGGCCTCGTCCGCCAGCTCCGGCCCGAAGTAGCGCGGCGAGACGTGCGTCAACGCCAGCAGGCGCACCTGGGCGAGGCGGGCGACCTCGGCCGCCTGGGCGGCCGTCGAGTGCATGGTCTCGCGGGCCCGCTCCGCCTCGTCGGAGAGGAAGCTGGCCTCGTGGACGAGCAGGTCGACGCCGTGCGCGGCCTGGACGACGGCAGGCGACGGCGCCGTGTCGCCCGTGAGCACGACCTTGCGTCCCGGCCGCGGCTCGCCCAGCACGTCTGCCGGCCTCACGCTGCGTCCGGACTCGACGGTCACCTCCTCTCCCGCCTGCAGCCGCCCGCGCGCCGGGCCGTCCGGAACGCCGAGCGCGTCGGCGGCCGCGACGTCGAACCGACCGGGCCGCTCGGGCTCGACGATCGCGTAGCCGAGCGCGTCGAGACCGTGCTCGACCGGGAACCCTTCGATCGTGTAGCCGTCCCGCTGCAACCTCTGCCCCGGCTCGAGCTCGGACAGCGTCAGCGGGTACGGCAGCCGGCCGAGGAACGGCCTCAGCCGGTTGAACAGCTCACGCAGGCCGCGGGGCCCGTAGACCGTGAGCGGCGTCTCGTCGCGCCCGCGCAGCGCGAACGTCTTCAGCATCCCCGGCAGGCCGAGGAAGTGGTCGGCATGGAAGTGCGTGAGGAAGATCTCCTGCAGGTCGGGGAGCCCGATCGCCGACCGCTGCAGCTGCCGCTGCGTCCCCTCGCCGCAGTCGAACAGGAGGCGCTCGCTGCCCCGCCGGACGAGCACGGCCGCAGGCCCCCGCTGCGCGGTCGGCATCGAGGCGGCCGTGCCGAGGAAGACGACGTCGAGATCCACGCGGCGATTCTAGGAACGAAGGGCCAAACCCAGGGCGCCGCGCGGGCGACTCGTCGAACGTGTGCCGGAGCTCTTCGGCAGCTACCCGGCGGCCGACGAGCTGGTTCCCGCCTGAGCAGCCGCCGCGGTAGGCTCGTGGCATGGCCGACCCGACGGTGCTCGAGGTCTATCGCCGCGAGGTGACGCCCGAGCTGTACCGCGACGTGCGCGAGCTGTACAAGAAGCATTCGCTCGCCGAGGACGCGCGCGACCTCGAGGGCCTGATCTCCACCCTGACGCCCGACTGCGTCTACGAGCTCGTCCAAACCGGTCACCGCTGGGAGGGCCACGACGGAGCCGCCCGCTTCTACACGGAGCTCCTGACCGCCTTCCCCGACATCCGCTTCGACCTGACCGACATCGTGATCGGGCCACAGGGCGTCTGCGAAGAGGCGAACGTCACGGCGACGCAGCGCGCACCATGGCTCGGTGAGCCTCCCACCGGGGACCAGCCGCTCGAGTGGAAGGTCGTGATCTGGTTCCCGTGGGACCCCGAACAGCGGCTCTTCCGCGGCGAGAAGGTCTACACGACCGGGATCGACCTTCCGGCCGCCACCGCTTAGGGGACGACGAGCTTCTCCCCCGGGACGATCGTCGCCGAGGCGAGGTGGTTCCGCTGCTCGATCTTCCAGACCCCCTCGCGCGGGTCACCGGCAAACGTGCGCGCTGCGACCGACCAGAGCGTGTCGCCCGGCTTCACGACGTACGTCCGCTTCGGCCCGGCACCGCTCGAGCTGTGGGCCGCGAGCCCGACGGCAAGAGCCGCCACGCACAGGAGGATCAGAAGCTTCCCGAACATCTGTTCGCATACTAGGCGAACATCTGTTCGGTGTCAAGAGAGGTAACTATCCCTTCACACCACAGGTAGGATCACAAGGCATGGCAAGCAGCGTTTCCGAGGTAGCCGAACGAGACCCTTCGGTTCAGCTAGTCGCTACACGTAGCACCCGGGTCTCGTCGGCCTTCTCCGCCAGCTTCCTGGTCTTGTCCCGCTCTGCGGCCGACGAATGACCCAGAGAACCCACAACCAAGAAGCGATTGACGGAACCGTAGATGGACCCATGGACGGCATTGGAAGGATGACCGAGCGGCAAGGTGCCCGGTTGCTAACCGGAGGTCGGCCTTAGCGGGCCGCGCAGGTTCGATCCCTGCTCCTTCCGTAAAAATCTCCCGGAGGCGACGCGTCGAGACTCGCGCTACCGAGTCAACGCCTCCGGGTCTCCGCCAGCCGCGCAGCAAAGGACCTTGTAGCAACCACTCGCTTCTCTACCCTTAGAGCGATGCCCAAGACCCCCAAGCAGCTCCTAGGCGAACTGTTGAAGCGAAACAAGGATCGGCCGGCTGACGACCACTCCATGACCGCTGAGGGGCAGAAGGTGCCGAACCCGTCGCGCGGCGAGTTCTTCTCGAATCTCGAGAAGGCTTCTAAGCCGAACTCCGGCGAGTAAGTTTCCGCGCGGTGCTAGCCGCCGCGATTCCAACAGCTACGCATGCCGTGATCCTTCTCGCCGCAGTGGTGGCAGGCGCATACGGCTTCGGTGAGTTTGCAGGGAAGTTGGCTGCTTTCGGCCTCGACCAAGGAAGGAATCGAGACTATTGGGGCGATCTTGGGGCTGTGGCTGGTGGGGTGATCGGCGTCGTGCTTTGGTTAGGACTGCTCGCGGGTATGTTGTTCAACGGATGAGGCACGGCAGCATCATTCTCATAGGCCTCGGCGTCACGTTCGCTGCCGGGATTGCTATCGGCCTATCTGGTTGGTCGCTCGGCAAGACGGCTCTCATTGGCTTCCTCGCGGCTGCTGCTCTCGTCGCACTGACCGTCCTTGGGGCGTTCGTGTTTCGTCACGCACTCCATCTTTCGGTCGTGCCTGACGAAGAGAAGACGCCTGAAGGCTCTCCGGTCGGGTTCTAACTAACCGTCGCTCGGTGTAGGAGCAGCCGGAACATGGCGCGCGGGTCGTCGCGGTGGTTGTACCGCCACGCGTACTCGTTCAGGTAGCCCTGTAGCCACTTCCGCGAGACGTTGTGGTAGACGCCGCGGATCCCGTTCTTCGTCAGCGACCAGAAGCCCTCGATCGTCTGCGTGTGAACGTCGCCATCGACGTAGATGCGGTCGCGGTGCCGGATCGTGTGATGAACGAACCGCTCGCCTAGCCGCGAGTAACCGGCGTACTCGTCTGTGTAGAGGACCGTCTCCGGGACGACGTACTCGCGCACGGCGTTCCGAACATGGTGGCCCCCACTATTCGGAAGCACCGTCGCCCTGACCTTGCCGCCACGCTCGACAGCACCGAACACAACCGCCTTCTTCTCCCACGCCCCGGTGCGCTTGTCCCAGCCGAGCCGTTCGTACTTGCGCCGGTCGGAGTTGCGCGGCTTGCCACCAACGAACGTCTCGTCGGCTTCAACTTCGCCGGAGAGCGGCCCTTGGTAGTCCTGCTCCATGAGCTTGTTGCGGATGAGGTTGAACATCCGCCATGCGGTCTTGTACGTCACGCCAAGCTCGCGCTCTAGCTGCTTGGCCGAGACCCCGCATCGAGTGCTGGTCATGATCCACATCGCGTAGAACCACAGATGGAGCGACGTCGACGACTTGTGGAAGATCGTCCCGGCGGTCGGTGATAGCTCCTGGGTGCAGGACGTGCATTTCCAGACGTGCCGCGCCCGCTTCCCCTCATAGCGCCTGAACCGCCTAGCGATCTGGCAGCGTGGGCAGTAGGCGTGTTCGCCGTCAGGTGAGTAGCGCTCACGCCACAGGTAGTTCAAGCAGGCTTCGTCGTTGGGGAACTCGCGGATGAACTCCATGACCGAGTACTGCGACTCGGACGAGGCTGCGCGCTTCGGATTCTTACGATCAACGGGAGGCACGTTGCGATTCCTCAATCTGTGTAGAGAGCAGCACCAGCGCGTCCTCGATGCCGTTCAACCGACCAACAACACGCAGCCGGAAACCCGCTTCGGAGTCGCCGTCTGCTTCGTACTTCTCGGCCTCACGGTTCGCGAGGTTCTGTTGAGCAGACATCTCGGTTCGGATGCGGTTCGGCCACGACTGATGCATGCTGATCTCCTCTCCAATCCCGCTGCCAGAGCGATTATTGAGAGATCATAGAACACATGTCCTGTGGTGTCAAGGTATAGTTACCTCAAGAGAGCGCGATCAACTCGGGCGTGATCGTCTCGCGGGCGACCTCCAGCACGAGCATCGTGTGCGACGGCGCCCGCCGCCGTTCGGTCGGCGAGCCGGGATTGAGGATCCAGACCTCTCCCACGCGCTCCAGCTGCGGCTGGTGCGTATAGCCGTAGACCACGGCAGCGCAGCCGGGGAAACGACGCAGCAGGCGCTCCTCGCGGCCGGCTCCCGGGCCGGGATCGTGCGTCATCCCGATGCGGAGCCCGCCCACGTCGACGACCCGTGCCTCGGGCAGCAGCTCGCGGAGCTCGGCGTCGTCCATGTTCCCGTGAACGGCGTGGACCGGCGGCCCGATCGCCTCGAGCTCGGCGAGAACGGACGCCGCCGTGACATCGCCTGCATGGAGGATCAACTCGGAGGCCCGTAGCCGCTCGAGACAGGCCTCCGGGATCCGGCGCGCGCCGCGTGGCAGATGCGTGTCCGAGATG
>DASTZY010000023.1:0-4360 GCA_035764085.1 Gaiellaceae bacterium | reverse complement strand
CCCGTTCAGATCGCCTGAACGGGGCCTCCCGGAAGGGGTGCGGGAGAGTCGGCTCCCGCACCCCTTCGGAGGTCTTGCTCAGCCGGTTACCGGCGGGGTGAAGACGCCCGTGACGCCCACCCGCTTGGTGTTGCACTTCTTGCTCGCGATCGGGCTGAAGACGAGGATCCCGGCCTTCTTCATCTTCAGGGTCTGCTTGATCACGCCCTTGCTGTTGGAGGCGGCCGTGCGGATGTTGGTCTTCGGACCCTTGATCTGCACGTGGATGCCCTTGACCGCCTTCTTGTTCTTCGTGACCTGGATCGTCAGCTTCGTCTTGCGTCCGACGAAGAGCTGCTTCGGGGTCACCTTGCTGACCGCGATGCAGGCCACAGGCGGCGGCGTGAAGCCCTTGACCTCGACGGACGCGGTCGCGGTGTTGTTCGCAGTGTTCGTCTCCGGCCGGTTGCCCGCCACCATCACGGTGTTCGTCTGGGTACCGGCAGAGCTCGGCGTGGTGATCAGGGTGATCGTCACCGAGGCCCCGGCGGCCATCGTCCCGATGTTGCAGTTGAGGATCGCTCCGCCGGTGCAGGAGCCCTGCGTGCTGGAGGCCGACACGAACGCGTTGCCCGCGGGCATCGGGTCGGCGATGGTGACACCGGTATCCGCCGACGGCCCGTTGTTGGTCACCACGATCGTCCAGGTGATGTTTCCTTCACCCAGCGTCTGCGTAGCGGGCGAGCCGGCCTTCGTGACCGAGAGGTCGACGAGGGCCTGGACGCAGGTCGACGCGCTCGAGTGATCGGAGCCGTCGTTCGCGGTGGTCACCGTGCCGGTGTTGTTGACCACGCCGCTGGTCGGGCAGTCGCCACCCGTCGCGCCCGTCGTCGGCGAGGTGATGTGCACCGTGAACGTCGACGCGGCCTGCGTCGTCCCCGCCGGCACGGTCACGCCGTTGGCGCCGCCGCAGGACAGGACGCCTGCCGAGATCGAACAGCTCGAGCCCCAACCGGTGCCCTGGGAGGCGATCGACCACGACAGACCCGCGTTGGTCGGCAGGGGGTCGCTCAGCTTGACGCCGTGCGCGTCACCTGAGCCGGCGTTGTAGACGGTCAGCGTGAACCCGATGGGGCTGCCCACGTTCACCTTGGCAGCATCCGCGGTCTTCACGATGTGGATCGTCGGCGCCGCAACGCAGGTCGAGGCGCTCGACTCGTCCGAACCGCCGTTGCCTGCGCTCACGTCACCGGTGTTGGGGATCACGCCGCTGCCGCCGGGGCAGACGCCGCCGGTTGCAGCCGTGGTCGGCGAGGTGATGTGGACGCTGAACGCCGGATCGTCCGAGGCCGTCCCTGCCGGCACCGTCACCGGGCCACACGAGAGGACGCCCGCGGTGATTGCGCAGGTGCCGTTCCAGCCGGCGCCCTGGCTGTCGATCGACCAGGTAAGGCCGGCCTTGAGGGGCAGCGTGTCGGTCAGGACCACGTCGGTCGCATCGCCGGAGCCGTCGTTGTAGACGGTGAGCGTGAACCCGATCGGCTCACCCGCGTTCACCTGCGCCGCATCCGCCGTCTTGATGATGTGAATGCCGGGCGGGTTGCAGGCCTCGAGGGCCTCTGCGGGATCCGGGTTGTTGGCGTTGCCGGTGGTCAGGGTCGCCGTGTTGTCATAGGTCGAGCACTCCGTCGCCGAGGTCTGGGCGACAAGGTGGATCGTGTAGTCGGCGCCCGCCGGCAGCGTGCCGGAGTCCAGCGACAGCGACTGGCTGCCCGGTGCACCGCTCAGCACGAACTGACCCGGGGTACCGACACTGCTGTCGATCGTCCACGTCACGCCCGAGCCGGAGCCGGCCGGGAGCGGGTCGTCGAGGGTGACGCCGGTCGCGTCGCCCGCGCCGGTGTTCTGGACCTCGACGGTGAAGCCGATCTGGTCGCCGGCGTTCACCGGCGAGGTGTGGTCTGCCGTCTTCGTGATCGAGACGTCCGCCGGGTTGCACGACTCCTCGGCCATCGCCGGGTCCGGGTTGTTGGCGTTGCCCGTCGTGAGCGTCGCCGTGTTGTCATAGACCGAGCACTCCGTCGCCGAGGTCTGGGCGACGAGGTGGATCGTGTAGTCGGCGCCGGCCGGCAGCGTGCTCGAGGCCAGCGAGAGCTTCTGACTCCCCGCCGCGCCGCTGAGCACGAAGTTGCCCGGCGTGCCGACACCGTTGTCGATCGTCCAGGTCACGCCCGAGCCGGAGCCGGCCGGGAGCGAGTCGTCGAGGGTGACGCCGGTCGCGTCACCCGCGCCGGTGTTCTTGACCTCGACGGTGAAGCCGATCTGGTCGCCCGCGTTCACCGGCGAGGTGTGGTCGGCCGTCTTCGTGATCGAGACGTCGGCGGCGTTGACGACGATCTCCTCGTTGTCGCCACCGCACGCGGACACTCCGTTGTTGTTGTCGTCGCCCGGATAGCTGACACCCCAGTAATAGGTGCCGGCCTGAGTGGGCGTGAACGATGCACCTGCGAAGGTTGCGACGCCGCTGCCGTTGAGCGTGGCGGTGCCATTCACCCCGGTAACCGCGGTGTGGCAATTCGCGTCGCTGTAGAGCTGGAACGACACATCGCCGGTCGGGTTATCCCCGCCGGTCAATGTCGCGGTGTCACCAACCGTCTCCGTCTGGCCCACGTTCATCGTCGTGACGCTCGTCTGCGTCGCGACCGAAGGGGAGGCGCAATTGGAAAGGTGGAACGGCACCGGCGCGATGAAGTCCTTCAACTCCGCGTCGATCGACGAACCAGAGGAGCGGCTCTTGACGAACATGCTGCCGAACTCCTTGCAGGTCCCATTCGTGAAGAGTCCGGGAACGGCTGTGAGATCGATCTTCGCTTCGCCGAACGAACCGGCATCGAGCATCTCACCGGTGAAGGCCTCGAGGATCGTCGACGAGTTGACAGCGGATTCGCCGGCCGGATTGCTGCCCGGGTTGACGTCGACACGGTCGCCCCAGCACGGGAGCGTCTGACCGTTGGCTTCGCAGTCACTGTCCGAATGACCGTTGCCCGGGGTCAGCCAGGTGAGCAGCCCGAGATCAGGCGTGCCACTTCCACCGAAGTCGTAGGTGATCAGGATGTCACCCTCGGTGCGGTTGATCGTCAGGTTGCCCGGCTGGGTGAAGTCGCCCTGGCTCGCGTTCTGGTCGAGCTCGAAATCGATGTTCGCGCTGCCGAGCGGATTCGGCTGCCTCTCCCAGGCGAGATACAGGAAGGTGTCGTTCGAGATCTTCTCGGTGGCCACGTAGGCCCGCGTGAGATCGTTCTTGTTCGGCGGAACCGAGCCCTGCGCGACGGTGACGTTGGGGTCGTCTTCCTTCGAACCCTGTGTGAACGCGTTGTCGGTCTGGCCCGACGGCACGTCGGTGAGCGTCCGGAGTCCGGGGATGGGCGCCGCACACGTCCCGGTGGTGGGAGCCGGAAAATCCGTACACCAGTCGGTGTGCCCGGCCGTGTCGACGACCATGTTGCCGTCGGCGCCCTCGAACGGGCTGTCCGTGAGGACCGCGCCCGACGAGGCGACGAATACGGCTCCAAACACAACGAGGACGACGAGTGTCGCCCCCAGCGTCCAGTACCGGCGGCCCTTGCCGCCGCGGAAGTTCTTGAGTGTGCTCATCTGCTTTCCCGCTCCTCCCCTTCTGTATGGGGCGGGGCCCGGAGCACGCTCCTAGCCCAGCCTCCCGACTCTTCGAAAGAAGTCAAGAACGCGCCCGTCGACTGCGAGCCCTTCGATGGGCTAGTCGCTGCCGTCCTTCCGGCCTAGACCCCTTTCCGCGGATGTTTGGCTCAGTACGAGTCCGGCTGGGCTCCGCAGGATCGCCTTGCGGCGTGGATGACGTTGTCCTCGAGCTGAGCCATTGCCGGATGCGAGCTACCTCGCCGCTCGCATCGCCAAACCTCAAGCGAGCGGCCGGCTTCGTCCCCGGCGCGGTACCGGCTCGCCGGTTTTGTCAGATCTGCCGACAGCGGCCGTTACAGGACGAAAACGGCCAATGTAAATGCGATTCCCTATTGCCGGACGCTCACGCACACGCAGGCGCACCGGTGAATTGCGCCATGGATAGTGAAATGCGCAATACGCGGCGCGCTGCACGGCAACGAAGGAAAGTCGAAATCGGTCCGTTCGACTACGAACCGCGGAGACCGCCGTATGCACGCATGAGGGCCTCCCTCGAACTAGTCACTCGATCGAGGGACATGGTGCTCCTCCATCCAGCCGATTCCTCGCTGCAGGAACACCGGCCCACTCGTCCCGATGCTGAAGACCCTCCGCCTCCTCCTCCTCACCACGGCCCTTTGCATCGTCGCGCTCGGCGCAGGCGTCACGCCCGCGCTCGCCTGCG
>DASTZY010000022.1:0-6473 GCA_035764085.1 Gaiellaceae bacterium | reverse complement strand
CGCCCTCTCGAGGATCTCGGAGACCGGCGTACGCTCGGCGACGCTCATCACGCGACCCCGGCGCCGACGGTCTGGACGAAGCGCAGCTCCGGCACGGTCTCGAGCAGGCCGGCGTCGCGGGCGAGCTCGAGGAACGTGTACAGGCCGGCGCGCTCGCGCGGCCCGAAGCGGTAGCGGAGCTTCTCGAAGTAGCGCGCGAGGAAGCCGGCGGGGTAGCCGTACCGCTGCGCCGCCTCGTAGGCGAGCTGCTCGGGCTCGGCACGCGCGAGCCGCACCGACGAGACGAGCGCGTCCTCGAGCTCCGCGAGCCCCTCTGCGAGCGGCTCGGGGCACGCCCAGACGGCGAACACCATCGGCAGCCCTGTCCGCTCGAGCCAGAGCCGGCCGAGGTCGAAGTGCGGCGTCGGGTCCTCGAACGCGGAGCGAAGCGCCGCGTCGCCGATCAGCAGCTTGGCCTCGGCCTCGCCGTTGTCGTAGGCGTCGAGCGGCGCCTGCTCGGCCTCGGGCAGCAGCACCTTCGTCAGCGCGACGGAGGTGGCGGACTCGGGCGTCACCGCCACGGCGCGCACCTGCTCGAGCGGCTTCCTCGAGACGAGCTGGATCGAGTCGACGGCGCCCTCCGAGGCGACGCAGAGGCGCGGCAGCAGCCGCAGCCGGTCGGCGTCCTGGGCGTACGCGATCGAGGAGATCGGCGCCGTGTCGAGCTCGCCCGCGACGAGCAGCCGGTTCAGCTCGGTCGGGACGCCCTGCACCTCCTCGACCTCGGCGTCGACCCGGTAGAAGACCGGCGCCATGTTCACGTACGAGATGCGCCCGAGCTTCACCACTGCATCGCCTCGAACGCCGCCTGCGCGGCTGCGCGATCCGGATAGTCGCGAATCTCGTGCACGATCCCGTCCTGCACGAGCAGGATCTGATGCAGCTCGGGGTTGAGCTGCGGAGGAGCCGAGAGGTGCGGATCGATGAGCAGCGCCCCGTCGCGCTCCGCGAGGACCTCCGGCTCGAAGGTCAGCCCGTTGGCGCGGATCTGGTCGAGCCGTGAGTTGACCTGCTCGGCCCCGCGGCACATCAGTCCGGGCAGCGAGCCGACCCACACGACGTCCGGCGCAAGCTCGTAGTCCCCGAGCGTCACCATCGCCGGATCTCGTTGTAGAGGCTGTCGCGCTGCACCGGGGTCCGGCCGGCGGCGCGGACGAAGCGGACGAGCTCGGCCACCTTCTGCTCGGTGCCGGCGCTCGCGCCCGCCGCTTGGAAGATCTTCTCCCGCACGACCGTGCCCTGGACGTCGTCGGCGCCGAAGTGCAGCGCGACCTGGGCGAGCGGGAGGCCCATCATGATCCAGTAGGCCTTGACGTGCGGGACGTTGTCGAGCAGGAGGCGCGCGACCGCGATCACCTTCAGGTCGTCGGCGCCAGTCGTGAAGCGGAAGCCGCGGCGCTCGAAGACGGTGTTCTCCGGGTGGAAGGCGAGCGGGATGAAGGAGAGGAAGCCGCCCGTCTTGTCCTGCTGGTCGCGCAGCCGCAACAGGTGGTCGACGCGCTCCTCGTAGGTCTCGACGTGGCCGTAGAGCATCGTGCACTGCGTCGTGATTCCGAGCCGGTGCGCCGTGTCGTGGACGTCGAACCACTCGTCCGGATGCTCCTTGCCGGGCGCGATCAGCGCGCGGACGCGGTCGGCGAAGATCTCGGCGCCGCCGCCGGGCATCGAGTCGAGCCCCGCATCGCGCAGCGTGCGCAGGACCTCCTCGTGGGAGCAGCCCTCGAGCCGGGACATGTGGTGGATCTCGGACGCCGTGTAGAACTTGAGGTGGACGTCCGGGAGGGCTTCCTTGAGGCGGCGAAGCAGCCCCGCGTAGTACTCGAGATCGACGTGCGGGTTCTCGCCGTTGACGGTGTGGATCTCGGTGAAGCCGAGCAACTCGTGCTGCGCCACCGCATCCTCGACGAACTCGTCGGCGGTGAGCGTGAACGCGTCCTCCTGCTTGCGCGTCTTGGCGAAGGCGCAGAACTTGCATTTCACTCGGCAGACATTCGTCTGGTACAGGTTGATGTTCTGGACGAAGTAGACCTCGTCGCCCCCGACGCGCGCCCTGCGCGCGAGGTCGGCGAGCTCTCCGAGCGCGAGCAGGTCGTCGGTCTCCATGAGCGCGACGCCGTCCTCGAAGTCGAGCCGCGCGCCGGCGAGCACCTTCTCCCGAATTGGCGCGAGGGTGTCGAGGGTGTCCAGAACGGCCACGAGTCCTACCTTTCCCGGTCTACGACTGCGTGCGTGAGGGCCTCGAGCCGGTCGCGGTGCACCTCCCCGTCGAGGCTTCCCCTGGCACGTCTAGCGTAGTCGAGCGCCACCTCGCGGGCCTCCTCCAGAGCGCCCGTCGCGGCGACCCGTACGAGCGCGCCGTCCATCGGGCCGCCGGCGAGGGCAGCCCTGACGGCCGCGTCCCGCTGCGCCGCGAGGAGCAGCGGCAGCGTCGGCGTCCCGTCGCGGAGGTCGGTGCCGGCGATCTTCCCGGTCTCGATCGTGGCGCCGGAGCAGTCGAGGACGTCGTCGGCGATCTGGAAGGCGATTCCGAGCGCGAGCCCGTACTCGCCGGAGCCGCTGCCGAGGCGGCACGCGGCCTCGAACAGCTTCCCCGTCTTGAGCGCGCAACGCTCGAGGTAGGCCTCGACGGTGGTCGCCGGGTCGTGGGTCTGCGTCCGCTGCAGCGCCTCGCCGCGGGCGAGGCAGAGCGTCGCGTCGGCGAGGATCTCGACCGCTGCCGCGTCACCGGTCGAGCTCAGCTCCGAGAAGGCGCGCGCGAAGAGGTAGTCGCCGGTCGCGCGGGCGGCGGCCGGGCCGTAGACCGACCAGGCGGCGGCCTTGCCGCGGCGGAAGTGGGCGCGGTCGATCAGGTCGTCGTGGACGAGCGTCGCCATGTGGACCAGCTCGACCGCGACGCCGGCTTCGAGCGACGGCTCAATCCCCGGAGGCGCCGAGAGGAAGACGAGCGCCGGACGCAGCCGCTTGCCGCCCGCCGCGAGCGCCTCGTTGCCCACGGCCGCCACGAGCCCCGGATGCGTCGCGACGGTGCGCGCGAGCCGCTCCTCCAGCGCGTCGAGGTAGCCGTCGAGCCCGGGCGCCGCCCGGATGTCCGCGAGCGATGCACTCACAGGGCCACCTCGCCGACGTGGAGAGCCACGATGCCGCCGGCGAAGAGCCGGAACTCGACGTACTCGAACCCGCACGAGCCGAGCAGCTCGGCGAGCTCCTCCGGGCCCGGAAAGCGGCGCACACTTGCGGGCAGGTAGGTGTAGGCGTCGCCGCCGGGCAGGAGCCGGCCGAGCGTGGGCACGATCCGGTCGAACCAGAGCCGGTAGAACGGCGCGAGGAAGCCGTGCGGCTGCGTGATCTCGAGGATCCCGAGCCGGCCGCCGGGCTTGAGCACGCGGCGCAGCTCCCTCAGCGCGGCCTCGAGGCCCTCGACGTTGCGCACGCCGAAGCCGACGACGGCCGAGTCGAAGGCCGCTTCCGCGAAGGGGAGCGAGAGCACGTCGCCCTGCACGAACTCGAGCCCGGGCGCCTTGCGGCGGGCGCGTTCGAGCATCCGCGAGGAGAAGTCGAGGCCGACGACCTCCCCCGCGCCCGCCTTGCGTGCCGCTACGGCGAGATCGCCGGTACCGCAACAGGCGTCGAGGACGCGGTCGCCCGGCCTGACCGCCGCACGCACCGTCGCCCTGCGCCAGCGCTGGTCGAGCCCGGCGGTCATGACGCGGTTCATCGCGTCGTAGACGGGCGCGATGCGGTCGAACATCCGCTGCACGCCCTCGGCCGGGAGCCGGCCGGATTCCATCGTCACGCCTGACCCCAGCGCGGAGTGAGGGCATGGTCGAGCCCGAGCTGGTCGAGAGCGCGCGCGACGATGAAGTCGACCAGGTTCTCCACCGTCTCGGCACCGTGGTAGAAGCCGGGCGCGAGGAACAGGATGGTGGCACCCGCCTCCCGCAGCGTGAGCATGTTGCGGAGGTGGATCGCCGAGAGCGGCGTCTCGCGCGGCATGAGCACGAGCCGGCGCTCCTCCTTCAGCGCGACCGAGGCCGCCCGGTGGATGAGGTTCGACATCGCGCCGGAGGCGATCGTCCCCACCGTCCCCATCGAGCAGGGGCAGATCACGTACGCGTCGACCCTCGCCGAGCCGGACGCGTAGGGAGCGCCCCAGTCCTCGGGGTCGTAGACGCGCGCGGCGCCGTCCGCGTGCTCGAGGAGCCGCGCGAGCGTCTCGTCGCGCGGCAGCGCCGGATCGCCGAAGAGCTCGGTGCCGAGCACCTCGATCCCCGCGCGCGAGGCGCAGACGCCGATCTCGCAGTCCGCCGCGGCGAGCCCCTCGAGCAGCCGTGCCGCATACGGCGCCCCCGAGGCTCCGGTGATCCCGAGGAATACGTGCATTCCCCGGGATTCTCGCTGCTAGCGACGCCCCTTGGAGGCCTCGAGGAAGATCGCGAGCTCACGAAGGCGCTTCCGCCCGAGCGAACCGAACGGCGGCATCGGCGAGCCGGAGTTCACACAGGACGGGCATTTGAGCTGGGCGATCCGGAACCGGATGCCGCGATGGCGCCTGCCGATGGCGGTCAGGTCCGGTGCGCCGAGGTTCGTTCCTCCGGCGCCGTCATAGGTGTGACAGGCGGTGCAACCGGCGGTGGCGAAGACCCGCGCCCCGGGTTTCGCGGCGGCCGGCAGGTGCTCGTCCTCGATCCAGCGCGGGATGTTCTGCCCGACCTGAGAGGCGAGCGCCTCCCGTGCCGACGAAGTGGCGTGACCGCCGGAGCCGCACGCTGCGACGAGTGGGACGAGGGCGAGCCCGAGGAGCCGGCGCATCTCGGCCGGACTCTACGACGCTACTGCTTGCCCTTGGAGGATTCGAGGAAGACGGCGAGCTGGTGCAGGCGCTCGTCGCCCAGCGACGCAAAGGGCGGCATCGGCGACCCCGGGTTGACGCACGACGGGCATTTGAGGTGGTTGATCTGGAACTGGATGCCCAGGTTCCGCGAGCCGATGTCGGTCAGGTCCGGCGCGCCGAGGTTGGACCCGCCCGAGCCGGAGTAGGTGTGGCAAGCGGTGCAACCGGCGGTCGCGAACAGCTTCGCTCCCGGCAGCGCGGCCGGCGGCAGGTTCTCGGCCTTGACCCAGTTCGGCACCTGCTGGATCACCTCGGAGGCGAGCGCCTCCTTCGCGGTCGCGCCCTTCCACGTCAGCACGGCCATCGAGAGGATCACGAGGACGCCGGCGACCAGCGCGACCGGGCGCGCGGAGAGCCGGCGCTCGCGGCGGCGGTCGAGGAAGGGGAGCCCGATGAGGAGCATGAGCAAGATCGTCGGCACGCCCACGGTGCCCAGGAAGACCGACTCCGGCCACTTGAAGATCCGGAGCAGGTAGAAGAGGAAGTAGAAGTACCAGTCCGGCCGCGGGACGAAGCTCGTCGTGCCCGGGTCGGCCGGCGGGTCGACCTCCGGCCCGAGCAGGCCCTTGTGCGTCGGGTCGTGCGACGGCGCCCAGGCCGACCACTTCCAGATCACCGCGAGCCCGATGATCGTGCAGACGACGACCAGGCTCATGATCGTGTCGTGGAACATCGCGTACGGGTAGAAGGGCTTCCCGCGCGCCTTGACGTCCTCCTTGTAGCGGGCGAACCCGGCGCGATTCTCCTCGGCGCGGGACGGCTTCTCCTTCGGGATCGCAGCCATTACTCGCGCCCTCCCGGCTCGGCCTGCATCGCCGCGGCGCCGCGCGCCACCGGCCGCGTCAGCCCCGGCCGCAGCGGCACCGGCTCCGCCTCCTCGGGCTCCATCCCCGCGGCGTCCCTCGACCACGGCGGCGACGTGACGCCGAGCCGGATCACGAGGTAGAGGTGGAGCGTGATCAGCGCGATGATCGCGCCCGGGATCACGAGCATGTGCAGGGAGTAGAAGCGGGTCAGCGTCTCGCCGCCGATCTCCTGTCCGCTACGTAAGAACTGCGCCAGCCACGGGCCTAAGAACGGGGCCGTCCCGTTGAGGTTGATGCCCACCACCGTCGCCCAGTACGCGGTCTGGTCCCACGGCAGGAGGTAACCGGTGAAGCCCTCCATCATCCCCATCACGAGGATGAGCACGCCGATGATCCAGTTCAGCTCGCGCGGGTACTTGTAGGCGCCGAAGAGGAAGACGCGGCCCATGTGCAGGAACATGAGGATGATGAAGACGCTCGCGCCCCAGCGGTGCATGCCGCGCACGAGCCAGCCCATCGTCACGTTGTCGGTGATGTTGACGATCGACTCCCACGCGACGGGCTTGCCCGTGGCGGGATCGGTCGCCGCCGACGGGGTGTAGTACATCGCGAGGATCACCCCGGTGATCGCCTGCACGAGGAACGCGGTCAGCGCGGCGGAGCCGAGCGTCTGCATCCAGTTGATGTCAGCCGGGACGTTGCGGAAGAGGAAGTACCGGATGCCGCCGATGAGACCC
>DASTZY010000021.1:0-24243 GCA_035764085.1 Gaiellaceae bacterium | reverse complement strand
AGGTAGTCGATCCAGACCGACTGCCCGCGCGCGCTCAGCTGGTGGAGTCTCGATTCAGCCATTCCGCATCCCTTCTTCCATTCGTCGCACCTTCTCCAGTCTGGCGACGTAACGCTCTCCTCCGTCGAACCGTGCCGCGAGGAACGTGCGCACGAGGTCGGCGGCCAGGCTGGGGCCGATCACCTCCGAGCCGAGGCAGAGGACGTTCATGTCGTCGTGCTCGACGCCCTGGTGCGCGGAGTAGACGTCGTGGCAGATTGCTGCCCGGATCCCGCTGATCTTGCACGCGGCCACCGAGGCGCCCACGCCGGAGCCGCAGACGAGGACGCCGCGCTCCGCCTTTCCGTCCCTGATCGCGGCGCCGAGCTCGGCGGCCTTGTCCGGGTAGTCGATCCGCACCGCGTCGGTGTCGGTGCCGAGGTCGACGACCTCATGGCCGGCCTCCTGCAACGTTTCGAGGATCCCGTCCCGGAGATGGACGCCGCGATGGTCGAAGGCGACGGCGACGTTCACACGGCGGACCGTAACCGGTCTCGCCGTAGAATCGAGTCATGACCGACGTCGAGCTGTGGCGCGAGCTGGGGCAGCAGCTCCGGGTCGACGCGATCCGGCCCGCGGCGAAGGCGGGCTCCGGCCATCCCACCTCGGGCATGTCCGCCGCCGACCTGATGGCCGTGCTCATGGCGAAGTACCTGCGGTACGAGTTCGACAACCCGCACGACCCGCACAACGACCGGCTCGTCTTCTCCAAGGGCCACGCCTCCACGCTCCTCTACGCGATGTTCCGCGCCGCCGGCGCGATCTCGGAGGAGGAGCTGCTCACGTACCGGCAGTTCGACTCGATCTTCGAGGGCCACCCGACGCCCCGGATCCCGTGGGTCGACGTGGCCACCGGCTCGCTCGGCCAGGGACTTCCCTACGCGGTCGGCATGGCGCTCGCGGGCAAGCGCCTCGACCGGCTGCCGTTCCGCGTCTGGACGCTCTGCGGCGACAGCGAGATCGCCGAGGGGTCGCAGTGGGAGGCGCTCGAGCACGCGGCCTTCTACGAGCTGGACAACTTCGTCGCGATCCTCGACGTGAACCGGCTCGGCCAGCGCGGCGAGACGATGCACGGCTGGGATCTCGACTCCTACGCGAACCGCGCCCGCGCCTTCGGCTGCCACACGATCGAGATCGACGGCCACGACGTGGAGGCGATCGACCGCGCCTACGCCGAGGCGATCGACACGGCGGGGCAGCCGGTCGTGATCGTCGCGAAGACGATCAAGGGCAAGGGTGACCCGGAGGTCGAGGACAAGAACGGCTTCCACGGCAAGGCGCTCGACAACTCCGAGGAGGTGATCGCCACGCTGGGCGGCGTCCGCAACCTGAAGGTGGACGTGGCGAAGCCGGAGACGGGCGCCTCGAAGCACGAGTTCCCCGGCGGCACGCTCGAGCTGCCGCGCTACGAGCTGGGGGAGGAGTTCGCGACGCGCAAGGCGTACGGCGACGCCCTCGCGGCGCTCGGCAAGGCGCGCGGCGACGTCGTCGCGCTCGACGGCGAGGTCTCCAACTCGACCTACGCCGAGGAGTTCCGCGACGCGATCCCGGAGCGCTACTTCGAGATGTACATCGCCGAGCAGCAGATGGTCGCGACCGCGGTCGGGATGCAGGTGCTCGGCTGGCGGCCGTTCGCCTCCACCTTCGCCGCCTTTCTCTCGCGCGCGTACGACTTCATCCGCATGTCGGCGATCAGCCGAGCGAGCTACTGCCTCTGCGGCTCGCACGCCGGCGTCTCGATCGGCGAGGACGGGCCGTCGCAGATGGCGCTCGAGGACATCGCCTCGCTGCGCGCCGTGCACGGCTCGACGGTGCTGCACCCGTGCGACGCGAACCAGACCGCGAGGCTCGTGGCGAAGATGGCCGACCTGGAGGGGATCTCCTACCTGCGGACGCTGCGTCCGGCCACGCCGGTCGTCTACGGGCCGGACGAGGAGTTCGAGATCGGCGGCTCCCGAACGCTCCGCGAGGGCGGGGACGTCGCGCTCGTCGGCGCCGGGATCACCGTCCACGAGTCACTGAAGGCGGCCGAGGCGCTGGCGAAGGACGGGATCGAGGCGCGCGTGATCGACCTCTACTCGATCAAGCCGCTCGATGTCGAGACGCTGCGCTCGCTCACGTGCCCGATCGTCACGGCCGAGGACCACTGGCCGGAGGGCGGGCTCGGCGAGGCTGTTCTCTCGGCACTGGGCGACGCGGACGAGCGTCCGCCGGTCGCCCGGCTGGCGGTGCGCGAGATGCCGCACTCGGGCAAGCCTGCGGAGCTGCTCGCCGAGGCCGGCATCGACGCCGACGGCATCGCCGCCGCCGCGCGCAGCCTCGTGCGGGATCAGGTCAGCGCGTCGTAGAGCTGCTGCTGCGCCTCGCGCGCGGCGCGGTACGCCTCCGCCCGGTCGGCCCGCGGCTCGACGACCTCGCCGACGGGCGCCTCGCCGGCCTCGTGCCCGGCGCGCGCGAGCGCCAGCACGGCGGCGCCGCGCAGCGACGCCTCCGGCACGGCCGAGATCGTGACCGGCCGCCCGATCCCGTCGGCCATGATCTGGATCCAGTCGCGGTCGTGGAGGAGCCCACCCCCCGTCGCGACGACCTCGCGGAGGTCGGGCAGCAGGTCGGCGATCGCCGCGAAGCGGAAGGTGACGCCCTCGTAGGCGGCCTGCCGCAGGTCGAGCGGCGTCGTCTCGAAGGTGAGCCCGTGCACCGTGCCGCGCGCCTCCGGGTTCCACCCGGTCGAGCGCTCGCCGCCGAGGAACGGGAGGAACACGAGCCCGTGGTCGCGCGGGTCGCGCTCCGCGAGCGACCCGGAGGCGTCGGCGAGCGTCCGCCCGAGCCATTCGTGCAGGTTGCCGCCGTCGGAGAGCGCGCCTCCCTCGACCACGTGGCGCTCGTCGGCGAGGTAGAGGAAGAGCCCCGGCTTCGCCTGCGGCCGCTCGCTCTCGTAGAGCACGCGAAGCGCGCCCGAGGTGCCGACCATGAGCGCCGCGCGCTCGCGTGTGGTGCAGCCCGCCCCTGCGTTCGAGCACGCCGCGTCGCTCCAGAGCGGGACGTCTCCGAGCTGCGGCAGCCGCTCCGCATCGAGCTCGAGCGCCGCGAGCAGCTCCTCGTCCCAGCTGCGCGTCGTCAGGTCGAGCAGCCCGCTCGTCGACGCCATCGAGACGCTCGTCTCGAAGCTGCCGCGGAGAAAGTCGGCGAAGGACACGAACCGGGCCGCGCGGCGGAACACGTCGGGCTCGGTCTCGGCGAGCCACGCGAGCTTCGCGGGCCAGAACGACGGGTGGAGGAACGCGCCGGTGCGCGCGTGCACCGCCTCGGCGTCGAGCCGCCGTGCGAGCCACTCCGCTGCGGGCGCGCTGCGCGTGTCGCGCCAGCCGAGAATCGGCGTCAGCGGGTTCCGGTTCTCGTCCACGGCGACGAGGCTGTGCGCGAAGCACGAGGTCGCGTCCGCCTCGCCGCCCGCGAGCACCCGCCGCGCGGCCGCGGCGACCTCGCCGGGATCGTCGCTCTCGTACTCCTCCTTGCGCAGCTCGCCGGCCGTCTCGCCGCGCTCGTCGAATCGCTGCGCGCGCACCGAGGAGGTGCCGACGTCGAGCGCGAGGACGCCGCTCAGCGCAGCACCTCGATTCCTTCCGCGAGCCACGTTCGCGCGCGGTCGACGTTCGGGCCGTCGGGCGCCAGCCGCACCGTGTCGAGCTGGAGCTCGGTCATCAGCGTCAGCGCCCGGCGCGGATCCGGCTCGGCGAGCGCCTGCTCGATCCGCTCCGCGAGCCGTTCAGGCTTGACCGCGAGCGGCTCCACGCGCGCGGCGAGGCGCTTCGAGGTCGGCGGATGGACGCGGTTGAGCGCGAACACGATCGCGAGCACGCGCTGCGCCGCCTCGACGAGCCACTCCATGCGGGCGAGCGCCGTGTCCTCCCTCGCGATGGTCAGCAGCCCGGCCGGCGCGAAGCCGCCCCAGCGCTCCGTCGCCTTCTCGATCCGTTTCGCGGCCAGCTCGTCGGGGTAGTCGGCGAGCCGCTCCTGCCAGTCCGCCAGCAGGCCGCTCGACCGCAGCGCGACGCCGTTGGCGAGCGCCTCGGCCGAGCCGCCGGTTGCGAAGGACTCCTCGGCGAGCTCCCGCGACCACCAGATCGTCTCGATCGGCTGCCCGTCGAGGTAGCCGAAGACCCGTCTCGTCGGCGTGGAGGGATCGCCCCAGCTGTCCCGCTCCTCGAGGCCCGCGGCGCGCGCGAGCTCGAACGTCTGCTCGAGTGACAGCGGCTCCTCGGTGACCACGAGCATCTCGATGTCCGAAACCTCGTCGGCGACGCCGCGCGCGACGCTGCCGGTGAGCACGACTTCGACCGCTTCGGGAGGAAGGGCGTCGGCGACCCGCTGCGCGAGCGCTCGCAGCACCTCGCTCCTGGCCGTCGCCACGGGGCGAATCTAGCCGCTCATCGGCCTGGAGCCGGCGCCCGGGAGCGTGAGTGCCGGGACGAGGCCCGGCGCCGCGAGGAGCAGCAGTCCGAGCGCGACCAGCAGCGCGGCTGTCCCGATGGTGGCGACGCGCCGCCAGGGGAGGATCTTCTCGAGCGCGACGAGCCCTGCGACGAGCGCCGTCCAGGCGATGCTCATGACGCCGAGCGCGAAGAGGGACGCCATCAGCGCCCAGCAGCAGCCGGCGCACCAGGCTCCGCTCACCAGCCCCAGCCGGAAGCCGCCGAGGCGGCCGGGCCGCCAGGAGCCGAGCATGAGCCCGAGCGGCGAGCGGCACCTGGCAAGGCATGCCCCCTTGAGCGGCGTGAGCTGGTAGGCGGCGGCGCAAAGCAGAGCTGCACCGGCCAGCCACCGGCCGCCTCGGCTCCAGGTCAGAACGTCGCCCACCACGTGCGATCCGCCGCCGGCGAGGCAGAAGGCCGCTATGCCCGCCGCTGTCCAGACGGCCAGATAGCCGGCCGTGAACACGAGCGGGGCGAGTGCGGTCCGGTCGCGCACGAGGCGCGCGTAGAGAGTCACCGCGGGGATCGCCGACGGCAGCATCATCGCCGCCATCATCACGATCCAGACGCCGCTGAACCAGCCGAGCGTTCCGAGGCTGGTCCACGGGCCCTGGTCCATCCCGTCCATGCGCTCGACGGTCCACCACCAGGCAAGCGCCGCAACGCCCAGGAGCAGCGCGACGAGCGCGCGTTCCGTCCGGGCCGCGGCCGTCACCCCGAGTAGTCGAAGTCAGAGGCGTAGCCGGCCGTGCCGCTGCAGAAGAAGGCCAGCGGTCCGTCGTTCACCAGGAGCTCGTCGGCGACCAGCTCCTCGCCTCCACGATCGTGTCCCGGGATCACGCAGGTGACGACGGCCTCTTCCTGGTAGCGATCACGGATCCAGACCGTCACGCGGTCGCGGATCCGGAGCCGTTGGCGGCGGCGGGTGTGGTCGACGTCGATCGCGACGCGGCGCACGGCGAGCAGCTCGCTCGCCTTCCACACCCACGGAAAGTGCGTCTCCGCGTCGCCGCCGAGCTTCCCGGTGAAGATCGCCTCGAGCGCGGCCAGCTGCTTCTCGTTCGCACGATCGTCGAGATACAGGACCCAGCGCCAGGGCGAGCCCGGCTCGTCGTCGTCGTAGCGGAGCGCGAGCGCAACGGTCAGCCCGGCCAGGTCGGTGCCCACGGCGTGTCCTTCTGCGATCTGCCACGACAGGACGCCCATGCAGATCCCGGTGGTCGAGCGGCCGCCTGCGACTCCGTCGATGGTCCGGCACGGACAGATCGCGTCGCAGTTGCACGACTCGAAGTAGCTCCCCTGGATGTGCCAGCCGGTGGTCACCGCCACGTGGCGAATCTACAGTGGCTCCGCGATGGCAGTGGTGATCGCCTCCAACCTCCGCAAGGAGCTCGCGGGCACGGTGCTGTTCGACGGCGTCTCGTTCTCCGTCGAGCGGCGCGACCGCGTCGCCCTCTCCGGGCCGAACGGCGCCGGCAAGACGACGCTGCTCCGGATCCTCGCCGGCGAGACCGAGAAGCACGGCGGCGAGCTCGCGTTCGCCAAGGGGACGCGGGTCGCGCTGCACGACCAGCGGCCGCCGCTCGAGCAGGAGCTGACGCTGCGCGAGTACGTGCTCGCCGGAGCGCGGGACCTCGTGGCGCTCGAGGAGGAGCTGCGCCGGCTGGAGGGTGCGATGGCCGCAGGCGACCACGAGCGGGCCACGCTCAACCGCTACGCCGAGGCGCAGGCCCGGCTCGAGCACGCCGGCGGCTACGCCTGGCGCGACCGCGCGTCCTCGGTGGTGCGCGGCCTCGGCTTCGCGGAGGAGGACCTGGATCGGCCGCTCAGCACCTTCTCGGGAGGCGAGCTGACGCGCGCCTCGCTCGCGCGCGCGCTCGGCGGCGACCCCGACCTGCTCCTGCTCGACGAGCCCACCAACCACCTCGACGTGGCGAACCTCGAGTGGCTCGAGCGCGAGCTCGCCTCGCTCGACGCGGCCGTCATCCTCGTGGCGCACGACCGCTGGTTCCTCGAAGCGGTGACGACCGCGACGATGGAGCTCGAGGCCGGCCGGTCCACGTTCTTCCCCGGCCCCTGGCACGCCTGGCGGCGCGAGAAGGCGGCGCGCGCGCTGCACGCGCAGAAGGAGGTCGAGCGCGTCCAGAACGACATCGCCCGGCTGGAGCGATTCGTCGAGCGCTTCCGGTACAAGAAGAGCAAGGCGAAGCAGGCGCAGGCGAAGCTGACCCACATCGGCCGGCTCGAGCAGGAGCGCGCCGCGGCCGCCGGCGAGGTGGCACTCCTCTCCCGCAAGACCCGCGGTCTCGGCTTCGAGTTCCTCAAGCCCGCTCGGAGCGGCCGGGTCGTGGTGGAGGCCGACGGGCTGGAGGTCGCGATCGGCGGGCGCCTCCTGCTCCGCGACGCGACCTTCGCGGTCGAGCGCGGCGAGCACGTCGCGCTGGTCGGCCCGAACGGCTCCGGCAAGACGACGTTGCTGGAACGGCTCGTCCGCGGCGAAACCGGCGTAGGCTCGACGGAGCCGGCAAGGAGCGGAGGTGCCGGCTCTGCCGCTACCGGAGCGGGAAAACTCCGGATCGGCCACGGCGTCCAGATCGGCTACTTCTCGCAGCAGGAGATGGAGCTCGACACGCGCGGCTCCGTCCTCCAGTGCGTCCAGAACATGACCGGATTGTCGCGGCCGGACGCGCAGAACCTGCTCGGCCGGTTCCTCTTCTCCGGCTGGGACGCGCACGAGAAGCAGGTTGCGGTGCTCTCGGGCGGCGAGCGACGGCGGCTCGCCCTCGCGGTCACGGTCGCGGGCGGCGCCAACTTCCTCGTCCTCGACGAGCCGACGAACCATCTCGACCTCGAGAGCCGCGAGGCGCTGGAGGCGGCGCTCGACGCGTTCCCCGGAACGGTGCTGCTCGTCTCGCACGACCGCGCGCTGCTCGACGCGATCGCCGAGCGCACGCTCGCGATCGAGGACGGCGAGCTGCGCGCCTACGACGGCGGCTGGGCGGAGCT
Organism: Gaiellaceae bacterium; assembly: GCA_035764085.1. Lineage (GTDB taxonomy): Bacteria > Actinomycetota > Thermoleophilia > Gaiellales > Gaiellaceae > Palsa-739. Next base: position 16,726 of record DASTZY010000021.1, on the reverse strand, counting down.
GCTCCGCGCGCGCGAGGAACGGGAGGCGCGCGCCAGGCCCGAGCCGCCGCCGGAGCGGGCGAAGCCCCAGCCGGCCCCGAAGCCCGCGCCGAGGCCGAAGGCGAAGTCGCGCCGCAGGTCCGAGCTCGAGCGGATCGAGGCGGAGATCGCGGCCCGCGAGGCCGAGGTGGCCGAGCTCGAGACGAAGCTCGCCGAGGACTGGACGAACGTCGACGTCCTCGCCGCGCACAAGCGGAGCCGCGACGCGCTCACGGCGCTCCTCGAGCGCTGGGAAGCGCTGTTCGAAGAAGCGCAGGCCTAGCTCGTGGACGTCGACGAGGTCATGCGGAGGGCGGACGACGAGGGCCTCCGCTTCGTCCGCTTCCTCTGGTGCGGCAACGACGGCACGATCCGGGCGAAGGCCTCCTCGCGGCACGGGCTCGAGGGCCGGCTGCGCGCCGGGATCGGGCTGACCGTCGGGATGCAGGCGATGAGCTCGCTCGACCGGCTGCAGCCGATCGATGGGATGGGGCCGGTCGGCGAGGTCAGGCTCGTTCCCGACCGCGAGACGTTCCGCGTGCTGCCGTATGCGCCCGCGAGCGGAGCCGTGCTCGTCGACCACGTCGCGCTGGACGGCGAGCCGGCGGCGGTGTGCCAGCGCTCGTTCCTCAAGCGGCAGATCGCGAAGCTGGCCGAGCGCGGGGAGGTGCTGGAGGCCTCCTTCGAGAACGAGTTCACGCTCGCGGTCGCGGCCGAGGACGGGTACCGCCCGGTAGACGAGAGCCTGTGCTTCTCGACGATCGGCATGGCCGCGTCGCAGGACTACGTCGAGGCGCTCGCCGACGCGCTCGAGCGGCAGGGAATCGTGCTGGAGCAGTACTACGCCGAGCTCGGCCACGGCCAGCAGGAGATCTCGACGGGCCACGCGCCGGCGCTGCGCGCCGCGGACGAACAGATCCTCGTCCGTGAGACGATCCGCGGCGTCGCCGCCCGGCTCGGTTACGTCGCCTCGCTCGCGCCGAAGCCCTGGCCCGATGCGGCCGGCAACGGCGGCCACATCCACTTCTCGCTCTGGGCGGAGGACGGCTCGCGCAACCTCTTCCACGACGCGTCGCGCCCGGATCGGCTCTCGGACACCGCCCGGCAGTTCATCGCGGGCGTGCTCGAACACCTGCCGGGCCTCTGCGGCCTCACCGCGCCGAGCTTCAACTCGTACCGCCGGATCGTGCCCCAGTTCTGGGCTGGCGCCTTCACCGCCTGGGGCCACGACAACCGGGAGGCGCCGGTGCGCGTCCCCTCCGTCTTCGCCGGGATGGAGGAGGCGTCGACGAACGCCGAGCTGAAGTCGGCCGACGCGACGTGCAACCCGTACCTCGCGCTCGGCGGGCTGATCGCCGCCGGCCTGGAGGGGCTCGAGCACGGCCTCGAGCCGCCGGAGCCGGTGCAGGTCGACCCGGCGACGATTCCCGAGCAGGAGCGCGAGTCGCGCGGCATCCACCCGCTGCCGGCGACGCAGGAGGAGGCGCTCGCGGCACTCGAGGCCGACGACGTGCTCACCGCTGCCCTCGGCCCCGTGCTGGCGGAGTCGTACCTCGCCGTGCGCCGCTCGGAGTGGAGCGCCTACTCCGCCGAGGACGCCGACTTCGAGCACCGCGGCCACTTCCTCAAGTACTGATGGACCTCGACGGGATCGCGCTCGTCGACCACCACGCGCACGGGATCCTCCGCGCACAGCCGTCGCTCGACGAGTTCCGCGGGCTGTTCAGCGAGAGCCCCGACCCGCGCCAGTGGCCGCACGTCGCGACCGGGATCACCTATCGCCGCGCGATCCGCGAGCTCGCCGAGCTCTTCGGAGTCGAGCCCTCGGAGGAGGCCGTCCACGCCTACCGGCTCGCCGAGGAGCCGTGCGACTACGCGCATCGGCTGCTCGCTGAGACGAACACGGAGCTCCTCCTCCTCGACGACGGCTTCCCGCCGAGGGACGTCGGCACCTCGTGGGACGAGCTCGCGGAGTGGGTCGGCATCCCGGCGCGCCCCGTGCTGCGCATCGAGACGCATGCGGCCGAGGACGCGGCGACCGCGCGCGAGCAGGGCTACGCCGCGCTGAAGACGATCGCCGCCTACCGCGGCGGGCTCGACCGCGTGGGGGAGCCGGTCGTCGCCGCGCTCGAGGCGAACGAGGCGACCGGCGATCCGCTGCCGGTGCAGGTGCACTGCGGCTTCGGCGACTCGGACCTGCACCTCTGGCGCTCCGATCCGTCGTACCTCAAGCCGCTCGTCGAGCGGTTCCGCGAGACGCCGTTCGTGCTCCTCCACTGCTACCCGTACGTGCGCGAGGCGGGCTGGCTCGCCCACGTCTACGGCAACGTCTGGTTCGACCTTTCGCTCACGATCCCGCACGTCTCACAGCCGGCCCGGGCGATCCGGGAGGCGCTCGAGCTCGCGCCCGTGTCGAAGCTGCTCTACGCCTCGGACGCGGCGCGCACGCCCGAGCTGTACTTCCTCGCCCCGCGCTGGTGGCGGCGGGCGCTCGCCGAGGTGCTGCCGGAGCTGCTTCCCGAGGACGAGGCGGAGGAAGCGGCACGCCTGATCCTGCGGGAAAATGCGTGCCGGCTCTACCGGCTCTAGGAAAGGAGCGACATGCGCGGCTTCAAGAACTTCCTCATGCAGGGCCAGCTCGTCGTCGTCGCCGTCGGCCTCTCGATCGCCCTGGCCTTCAGCGTCCTCGTGCAGACGTTCACCGGCACCATCATCACGCCGCTCGTCAACGCCGCGGGCGGAGGCGGCGCGAACGGGCTCGGCGTGCGGGTCAACGGCCAGCTTCTCGACTTCGGCTCGCTGATCTCGGCCGTCGTCTATTTCATCGTCTTCGTGGCGGTCGTGTACTTCGTGATCGTCGTCCCGTACCGCACGTATCAGCGGCGCCGCGGCGTGGCCGTGTTCACGGAGCCGGCGCCGACCAAGGCGTGCCCGGCCTGCCTCTCGGACGGCCTGCCGCTCGCGGCGACGAAGTGCCGCTACTGCGGGACGGCGCTGACGGTGGAGGAGAGCGGAGGCCTCGCCGCCCCGGCCTAGGCGGCCCAGAAGCGCTCGAAGGCGGAGTCGAGCGGCACGGCGGTCACGTCCTGCAGGAGCCCGTCGGCGATCCGGATCACGAGCGCCTGGTCGACGTCGAGCTCGATCCCGTTGCGGCTGCCCGTCGCGCGGTAGATCGCGACGGCCCACTCGTCGTCGGCGAACACCGTGTGGAGGCTGCTGCGGTAGCTGCCGCCGGTCTCGGTCCCGGTGCGGCGCAGGAACTCGACGACCCCGCGCCGGCCGTGGTACTCGCCGCTCATCACGGTGTTGCCCGGCACCCGCCAGACGACGTCGCGCGCGAGCGCGGCCGAGACCGCCATCGGATCGTGGCCGAAGGCCGCGAAGAGCCGCCGCACGAGCGCAGCGTTGGGATGCTCGGGCTCGCTCATGCCTTTCCCGCGAGCGTGGCGACAACCGCCTCGGCGATCACTTTGAGCGGCCGCCCCGACGCCTGGCTCGCCTTCCGGAGGCGCGCGAACGCCTCGTCTTCGCTGAGCTGCTCCTTCTCCATCAGCAGCCCCTTCGCGCGCTCGATCACCTTGCGTGCGGCGAGCGCGTCGGAGAGCGACTCGGCCTCCGCCCGCACCGCCTGCAGCTCGTCGTGCCGGGCGCGCGCGGCGGCGATCGCGGGGAGAAGATCCTGCTCGCGGAACGGCTTCACGAGGTACCCGAAGACGCCCGCCTCGACTGCGCGCGAGACCAGCTCGTCCTGGCCGTACGCGGTCAGCATCACGATGGGGATCGGTCGCTCGTCGAGGATCCGCCTGGCCGCCTCGATCCCGTCGAGCTTCGGCATCTTCACGTCGAGCACGGCGAGGTCGGGCTGCTCGGCACGGGCCAGCGCCACCGCCTCCTCGCCGTCCTTCGCCTCGGCGCACACATCGAAGCCGGCGCGCTCGAGCAGCTCGCGCAGGTCGAGGCGGATGATCGTCTCGTCCTCGGCGACGAGGATCCTCACGGGCCCACCGCGTTTCTCAGCCGGATGCCGCTGAAGTCGAGCGTCGTCTCGATCACCCTGTCCCAGAGCGGGTAGAGGGTCGGCGCGATGCGCAGCTCGTTCCCCGCGTCCGCATGGCGTGCGAGCAGGTCGCCGAGCTCGAGGAGCTCGAGCGGGACGACGGTCTCGCGCGAGACGAAGAACTTGTCCCACGGCTCGAACGTCTCGGCCGGCAGCCGGTACGCGAAGACACGCGCGGAGCGGAACCGCTCGAGCCAGCCGGACTCGATCACGGCGACGCGACGCGTGCGGTCGCCGTCCAGCCAGCTCTCGACGTCATCGTCGGTCGTCTCCTCGTTCGCCTCGAAGCACGCTCGCGGGCAGTCGCGCGGGAACCAGTAGAGCCACCAGTAGTGCGTGTCGACCGCCCAGACGAGCGGCTCGTCGAGGGCGTGCAGCGCGCTCCGGTGCGGCTGGAAGACCTCGATCGCCGGATCCTCGCTCACGTGCCAGAGGCCGGTCACGGCAGGCTCCGCAAGACCGCCGCGGGCTCGGGCCAGAAGAGGAGCTCGACGGCTTCGTCGCGCGGCAGCCAGCGGTACTCGTCGTGCTCGTGGTTCAGCGTCGGCTCCCAGCCGGGATCGACGTCGACGAGGAAGGCCTCGACGTGTACGCGCACTCCGGGCTCCTCCTCCCACGACTCCCGCGTGTAGGCGAACTCCCCGAGCGGCTGCAGCTCGGTCGACTGGAGCCCGGTCTCCTCCCACAGCTCCCGCAGCGCCGCGGCGTGGAACGCCTCGCCGGGCTCGACACCGCCGGCGATCGTGTGCCAGTAGCCGCCGCCGTCGGGCGAGCGGTGCGCGACGAGGAACTCGTCCCCGCGCCGGACGTGGATCAGCACCTCCGACCACTCGTTCACGCGGGGAACACCACCTCGGCTCGTGCGCCCGTGAAGGCGAAGCTGCCCTGCAGCTCGTCCGCGACGAGCGCGCGGACGATCGAGAGGCCCGTGCCGCTCGGCTCGCCGTCGGCGCCGGCGCCCTCGTCCGCGATCGCGAGGAGGACGTCGCCGTCGCGTCGCGCGAGGTCGATCCGCACGGTGCCCGCGCCGTGCTCGAGCGCGTTCTGCAGCAGCTCGGAGAAGACGAGCGCGAGGGCGGTGGCTCGGCTGCCGGCGAGCGAAACGCTCTCGAGGCGCGCCTCGACCTCGCGTCCTCCGCCGATTCCCTGCACGAGCATCGCGCGCAGCCGGTCGATCAGCTCCGCCAGCTCGACGTCCTCCTCCCGCTGCTCGGTCAGCGCCTCGTGGACGGCGGCGATGGCGAGGATCCGGTTGACGGAGTGCTCGAGCGCCTCGCGCGGGTCGACGCCGTCGGCGCGCGCCTGCAGCCGCAGCAGCGAGGCGACGGTCTGGAGGTTGTTCTTGACGCGGTGGTGGATCTCCTGGGCGAGGACGCCGCGCATCACGGCGCGCCCGTGCTCGAGCGCGACGGCTGCGTGGTGGGCGATCGCCTCGAGCAGCGCCCGCTCCTCGTCGGTGAAGGGCGTGTCGCGGTCGGCGACGAGCTGGCCGATCTCGCGGCGCTTCCAGCGCAGCGGCGTGCGCACCGCGTACGCGCCCGCGTGGCCCTCGGGCCAGGCGATCCGGCCGTCCTCGAGCACGAGCGCGGCGCCCGTCGCGTGCACCGCGTCCATCGTCGTCTTCACGATCGCCTCGAGCGACTCCTCGAGGTAGAGCGACTCCGAGACCGCCTCCGAGATGCGGGCGAGCGCCTCGAGCTCGGCGACGCGCCGCTGTGCCTCCGCGTAGAGCTGCGCGTGGACGATCGACTGCGCGACCTGGCCCGCGATCGCCTGTAGCAGCTCGATCTCGTCGGGCCGGAACTTGCGCGGCTCGCGCGTGCGCACGTTGAGCGCGCCGGCCAGCTGCTCGCGCGCGAGGATCGGGACGGCGAGGATCGACTCGAACTCGGACTCCGGCAGGTTCGGGAACGCCTTCCAGCGCGGATCGAGGTGCGCCTCGGCGGCGATCGCGACGGGTCGCCGCTCGGCCGCGGCGGTGCCCGTGATCCCCTCGCCGGGGCGCAGGCGCGGGCGGCGGGTCATCTCGTCGAGCGGCGTGCCGTGGGTGGCGCGCAGGACGAGCTCGCCCGCGGTCTCGTCGTAGAGGTAGACGAAGCACGCGTCGGCGTCGAGGGCGGCGGCGACCTCGTTGGCGACGAGATGCAGCACCTCCTCGAGGTCGAGCGTCGAGTTGACGGCGGCGATCGTCTCGGTCAGCAGCCGCAGGTGGCGGTCGGTCGCCTGCACGGGCCTATCGTAGGAGTGAGTGGTCTCCCCGGAAGCCGCGGCACCGCTCCGGCGGTTGCAAACGCGTCGCATCGCGGCGTCCTCGGTCGCGTCCATAGCTTTGGCTATGGACGCTCCCTGCGTCCTTGCGCTGCTCGGTTTTCGCTCGCCGGGACGGCACCGAGCCTCCGGGGGAGACCACTCGTGGCGCTGACCCACGTCCTGCTCTTCTTCCACCTGCTCGGCGCCGTCGGCTTCTTCGCGGGCGCCGCGGTCGTGGGGACGCTGCAGCTGGCCGCGATCCGCCGCGCGCGGCCGAGCGAGGTGCATGCGCTGCTGCGGCTCGCGCCGGTCGGCGCCGCGCTCGTCGGTCTCGGGGCGGTCTTGACGCTCGGCTTCGGGATCGCGCTCGCCGAGCACGAGGGCCTGGGCTTCTCGCCGGCGTGGATCCAGGCCGCGCTCGGCCTCTGGGTCGCAGCGATGGCGGTCGGCGGCTACGGCGGCCGCACCGCGCGGCACGCGCGCCGCCTCGCCGAGCGCCTCGCCGCGGAAGGCGACGCGCCGAGCGCGGAGCTCCACGCCCTCGTCGCAGCTCGGCTTCCGCTGGCCGCGAGCCTCGCGAGCGGCCTGATGCTCCTCGCCATCCTCGCCCTCATGGTCTGGCAGCCGACCTGAGTACGAAGCGCCGCCCGAACACCCCAAGTAACAGTCTGTTACAAGGTTGGACGGTGGCTCTCGAGGACGGCTTGCGCGCGGAGGGAAGCGGCTCGGCGAAGCAGCTAGTAACAGTCTGTTACAAGGGAGAGCCGCGCGCTCAGCCGGGGACGAAGAAGAGGCCGACGATGCCGAGGCCGAAGAGCGCCAGCGCGAGGAGGGAGTCCGGCCCCAGTCGCGCATGCGTGCGCATGGGGCGGCCGATCACTCCGAAGCCGTAGACCGCCGTGAGCGCGACCCCCAGCGCGGCGAGCCACGCGTTCTGGTTGCCCGCGGATGGGAGGACGGGCTTTCCCGCCACGAGATCGGCGACGAGGAAGAGGCAGACCTGGAACGCGTTGCCGCCGAAGATGTCGCCGATCGCGAGCGCGTTGTCGCCGAGCCGCACCGCCGCGATCCCGGACGAGATCTCCGGCAGCGCGGTCGCCGCCGCGAGCACCGTCGCGCCGAAGATGACCCCGTTGACTCCGAGCCTGTCGGCGAGCTCGTTGCCGCTCTCCTCCAGCAGCACGCCCGCGCCGAGTGTCAACGCGCACGCGAGCCCGAAGACCGAGGCCACGCGAGCGGTCGACGCGCCCTCGAACGGATGCGGCCGCGCGGGATGCTGCTCGCGGCGATTCTTCCGTCCCCGCCGGCTGCCGGGCATCGAGACGCTCCAGCGCGGGTCCTTGCGCGAGCGGTTGATCACGTACAGCCCGACCACCCAGATCACGACGATCCCGAGCGAAGCCGGGCTGACGCGGCCGCCGATCGCCGTCGACTCCTTGAGGAGCGCGCCCATCTCGACGCCCGCGACGACCATGACCACGAGCAGCCCCTCGAGCACCGGCGTCAGCGCGCCGACGAGGTACGTCAGCGGCCGCGACGGCCCGACGGCGAAGTCGCAGACGAGCAGCACCATCGTCTGGATGGCGATGCCGCCGATCAGGTTCCCCGCGGCGAGCCCGAGGTTCCCGGACGCGGCAGCGGAGATCGTGATCGCGAGCTCCGGGAGGCTGCCGGCGATCGAGAGCAGGATCAACCCACCCAGCTCGTCGCCGAGCCCGAGCCGCGCGTCGAGCGCATCCGTCGTCTTCGACAGCGCGATGCCGGCGAACCAGGTGACGACCGCGGCCGCGAGAAAGATCAGGAGGAGAAGAGGCGAGCCGAGCCCGGCCACCCACGAAACGATGCTTACCGCGGCGGACGGAACCGCGCCGTCCGCCGCGGCCTACCTCAGCTCACTCCTCGCGCCGCCGGTCGCCCGCGAGCGTCACCAAGTCGCCTCGGCGACCAGCTCCGACGGGATCAGACAGACCCTTCGATGCGCAAGTGCCCTCCCCTGTTGACCGTGACCGGTCCTAACAGGGGAGGGCGACCGGATCCAAGCGCGCGGCCGAACTAGAGGACCGCGAGGTACTTCTGCATCTCCCAGTCGGTCAGCTGGACGCGGTACTCGTCCCACTCCTTCCGCTTCAGCTCGACGTAGCGGTCGAAGATGTGCGGGCCGAGCGCCTTGCGCATGAGCTCCGACCGCGAGAGCTCGTCGATCGCCTCGCCGAGCGTCTCGGGGAGGGACACGATGCCGCGCTCGCGCCGCTGCTCGGGCGTGAGGTGGTACAGGTTCGTCTCCATCGGGTCGGGCAGCTCGTAGCCCTTCTCGATCCCCTCGAGCCCCGCATGGAGCAGCGCGGCGAACGTGAGGTACGGGTTGCACGCCGGATCCGGGCAGCGGATCTCGGCGCGGGTCGCCTGCTCCGAGCCCGGCTTGTAGAGCGGGATCCGGATCAGCGCGGAGCGGTTCCGCTGCGACCACGCGACGTAGACCGGCGCCTCGAAGCCCGGCACGAGCCGCTTGTAGGAGTTGACCCACTGCGCGAAGACGGCCGACAGCTCTCGCGCGTGGCGAAGCTGGCCGGCGATGAACGCCTTCGCCACGTCGGAGAGGTGCCACTTGTCGTCCTCGTCGAAGAACGCGTTGCGGCCGTCGGTGAAGAGCGACTGGTGTGTGTGCATGCCCGAACCGTTCTCGCCGAACAACGGCTTCGGCATGAAGGTCGCGTGGTAGCCGTGCTGCTTGGCGACCTCCTTCACGACGAGCCGGTACGTGAGCATGTAGTCGGCCATGTCGAGCGCGCCCGCGAAGCGGATGTCGATCTCGTGCTGGGAGGGGCCGACCTCGTGGTGGTGATACTCGACCGGGATGCCCATCGACTCGAGCGCCCGGATCGTGTCGCGGCGGACGCCGGTGGCCGCGTCCATCGTCGTCTGCGCGAAGTAGCCGCCCTCGTCGAGGGTCTCCGTTCCGGTCTCGTCCCTGAACAGGAAGTACTCCGCCTCGGGGCCGACGTTGAACGTGTCGAACCCCATGGCCTCCATCCGCTCGAGCGCGCGCCGCAGCGCGTAGCGCGGGTCGCCGGCGTACGGCTGTCCGTCCGGGGTGACGACGTCGCAGATCATGCGCGCCGTCTGGCCGTCGGGCAGGACCCGGAACGTCTCGGGGTCGGGGATCGCGACCATGTCCGACTCCTCGATCGCGTTGAAGCCCGTGATCGACGAGCCGTCGAAGCCCATCCCGTCGTCGAGTGCGCCCTCGACCTCGCTCAGCGTGATGGCGAAGCTCTTCAGGTGCCCCTCGAGATCCGTGAACCAGAGGAGCACGTCCTCGATCCCGCGTGACTCGATCTCCGCGAGCACCTCTCTGCGCGTCTCCGGGTCCGATGTCGCCCGGTTCCTGCTCTCCACGTAGGCCATTCTCCCTCCTGCCTCTGTTTGCCCGAAAACGCGAAAAGCCCCGGCCGCCACCCAGTGTGGAGACCGAGGCTCCGTCGCCTCGCAAATGTCGCCCGGGATTTTACAGATCGCACGGACGGACTGGCTACCCTCAGCGGGGTCCTGGTTCGCTCCGCCCTCGTCCTCGCAGTTCTCGTCTCCGCCGTCACGCTCGTCGCGGCGCCGCATGCGGCGCGCTCGTCGGGCCGGCAGTTCGTCGCGCCCAACGGCTCGGGCGCCCTCTTCCTCTTCCGGGGCCACGGCTGGGGGCACGGCGTCGGCATGGGGCAGTGGGGTGCCCAGGGCTACGCGCTGCAGGGCTATACGTACGACCAGATCCTCGCGGCGTACTACCCCGGCACGGAGCTCGGCACGACGACCGCGACCACGATCCGCGTCCTGCTCGCGGACGCGAAGAAGACGCTGACGCTCTCCTCCCCCCAGCCGCTGACCGTCGCGGACGGAGCCGGGATCACGCACACGCTCCCGGCGGGGAAGACGGCGCTCACCCCGAAGCTCGCTCTCGCGGTGGACGGCGGCTCGAAGCAGTCGCTCACGCCGCCGCTGATCTTCTCCCCGGCGGCGGGTTCGACTCTCACCCTCGGCCGCGCCTACCGTGGCCAGATCCTCGTGGACGTGGTGAACGGCAAGCTGCGCGCGATCGACGTCCTGCCCCTCGAGGAGTACCTGTACGGGGTCGTCCCGGCGGAGATGCCGTCGGCCTGGCTCTCGGCGGCACTGGAGGCGCAGGCCGTGGCGGCGCGCTCGTACGCCCTCGCGAGCCGGCGCGGAGGTGGGTCGTTCGACGTGTACGCCGACGGGCGCAGCCAGGCGTACCTCGGCGTGTCCGTCGAGACGCCGGCGGCCACGGAGGCGGTGGACGAGACCGCCGGTCAGGTGCTGCTCTACGGCAACCAGGTCGCCGACACGCTGTTCTCGTCGAGCACCGGCGGCTGGACGCAGTCGGCCGCCGACGCATTCGGCCCGCCCGGTCGCCCCTACCTCGTCTCGCTCAAGGATCCGTTCGACTCGATCTCGCCGTACCACAACTGGGGGCCCGTCCCGGTCACCGGGAAGACGCTCGGCTCCGCGCTGGGCGTCTCGGGGCGCGCCGTCGACGCGACCGTCGCGCACAACGCGTCGAAGCGCGTCAAGACCGTCAAGGTCGTGTCGCTCTCGCGTGGTGAGCAGGTTGCGAAAGCCGTCGCCGGAGGCACCGCGCAGTCGGCGCTCGGTCTTCGCTCCACCTGGTTCAGCGTCGGCGTCCTCTCGCTCCAGCCTCCCTCGCCGAACCCCGCGGTCGCGCCGGGCACCAGGATCCGGCTGAGCGGTGTCGTGCGCGGCGTCCGCGGGGTCGTTGTGCAGCAGCGGAGCAGCGGGAAGCCGTGGACGACGCTGCGCGCGATCGTCCCTGCGCCGAAGACCGGCGCGTTCCATTTCGCCGTCAAGCCGAGCGCGACGACCGACTACCGGCTTGCAACGGTAGGCGATGTTGCTGCATTCGTGCGAATTCGGGTCAAGACAGGCTGAGCTTCCTCGGCTACCGTGAGGTAGTGAGGTTGAGACTTGCGCTGCCGGTTGCTGCGGCGGCCGCGCTGGTCGCGGTGTCCTCTGCTGCCGCTTTCACTCCCTCGAACACGTACTACCCGAAGCAGTGGTACCTCGACCAGGATCACGCCTTCGACCTCTGGTCGACGCCGCCGTCGCTCAAGCCGGTGAAGGTGGCGATCGTCGACTCCGGCGTCGATTGCTCGCTGCCGGACTTCGCAGGACAGATCGGGGCCAGGAAGAGCTTCGTGGGCGGCGACCCGTGCGTGGACACGCAGGGGCACGGGACGATCGTCGCCGGCGAGATCGCGGGCGATCTCAACTCGGCCGGCGTCGTCGGCCTCGCCTATTCGTCGCAGCTGCTCGTGGCCAAGGTCGTCGCCGCCGACGGGACGATCCCCCTGAAGGCCGAGGCGGACGCGATCCGCTGGGCCGTCGACCAGGGCGCGCGCGTCGTCAACCTCAGCTTCGGCGCCGTGCGGGATCCGCTCAATCCGGCGCTCGACTCGTACTCGAAAGTCGAGGCGCAGGCGGTGGCCTACGCCGTCTCGAAGAACGTCGTCGTCGTCGCCGCGGTCGGAAACGCCGACGAGGCGTACACGACGCCGTGGAGCTTCGCGAGCTGGCCCGCTGCGCTTCCGCACGTGATCGGCGTCGGAGCCCTGACGCGGTCGGGCGACGTTCCCGCCTTCTCGGACGAGGATCCGACCTTCGTCGACCTCGCCGCGCCCGGAGTCGGCATCTTCTCCACCTTCCCGAAGAACCTGACCGGCCAGCAGCAGAGCTGCTCGCCGCAGGGCTACACCGACTGCGCCGGCGGCGACTACCGCAAGCCCGAGGGAACGTCGTTCGCCGCGCCGCAGGTGTCGGCGGCCGCAGCCACCCTACTCGGGCTCGACCCGGCGCTGACGAGCAGCCAGGTCTCGACGATCCTCGAGCGGCACGCGGACGACGTCAGCGCAGCCTCGGGCTGCAGCGGGTGCCCGGCCGGGCGCGACATGTTCAGCGGCTGGGGCCGGCTCGACGTCAAGGCCGCGGCCGCCGCGCTGACCTCTCAGCTGCCGCCGGTCGACCGGCTCGAGCCGAACGACAGCGTATCCCAGGCCCGGGCCCTCGGCGGCAGCAGGCCGTCCCTCGCCGCCACGCTCGATTCCTGGGACGACCCGGTGGACTACTACCGCGTGAAGCTCGCGCGCGGGCAGCGGCTCGAGGCGCTCGCCAGGGCCCGGTGGCCGAAGGCCGCAATCGGCCTGACGCTCTTCCGCACCGGGCCGGGAAGGGCCGTCGCGCGCCGTCTGACGCGCGTCGCCAGGGCCGGCCGCGCGGGCAAGACGCAGCGTCTCGTCTACCACGTCCAGCGGGGCGGCTGGTACTACGTGCAGCTGCGCACCACCCCCAACCACGCCGGCAGCGGCCGCTACACCCTGCGGCTCAGCAAGAGCGGCTGATCCCGGTCTCTACTGGTTCTCGAGCAGCTCGTCGTCCGGGACGGGCCGGAGCACACGTGCGGGGTTGCCGACGACGAGCATCCGCGGCTCGACGGCCCTCGTCACGACCGCGCCGGCCCCGACGAACGCCTCCTCGCCGATCTCCACGCCCGGGAGCAGGATCGCGCCGCCGCCGACCCGTGCCCCGCGCCGGATCAGCGGCCCCCTGACCAGCGCGCGACGCCGCTCGGTGCGGCCCATGAAGTCGTCGTTCGTGGTCACGACGCAGGGAGCGATGAAGACGTGCTCCTCGAGCGTCGAGTATGCGGTGATGTAGGCGTCGGCCTGGATCGTCGTCATGGCCCCGATCCTGGAGTCGTTCTCCACGAGCGAGCCGCGGCCGATCACCACGTCGTCGCCGACGGTGACCCGCTCCCGCACGCAGGACTGGTCGCCGAGGATCACGCGGGCGCCGACCTTCGTGCCCGCGAAGACGACGGCGCCGGTGGAGACGACCGTCCCGTCGCCGATCTCGGCCGGCGGCAGCTCCTCGCGCTTCGCCGTCGAGCGGGGCGAGAGCGTGGGCTGCTTCCCGACCACGGCGTATTCGAGCACCTTCACGCCCTCGCCGAGCACCGTCCCGGGATAGACGATCGCGGTCGGGTGGATCTCAGCCACGGAGCGACTCCGTGAGGAGCTCGAGCGCGCGCACGACCTCGAGCCCGTCCCGCATCTCGCGCCCGTCCCAGCCCTCCTGCACGAGCCGGACGAAGTGCTGGCACTCGAGCTTCAGCGGCTCCGCGTTCGAGAGCTTCGGGCTGAAGGTGTCTCCCGTCCGCGTGCGCCACTCGCCGTACGAGCCGGATGGCTGCTCCGGCGCCTTGTCGTAGACCGTGATCTTCCGCTCGAGCTCCATGTCGTCGAAGACCGCCATCTTGTCGCGGCCGACGACCGTGAGGCGCCGCATCTTGTGCGGGTCGAGCCACGACAGGTGCATGTGCGCGATCTTGCCGGAGGCGAAGCGGAGGTAGCAGAAGACGACGTCCTCGACGCCCTCGTTGAGGAAGGCGTCGCCGTGCGCGGCGGCCTCGGCGATCTCGTCGCCGATCAGGTACAGGATCACGGAGAGGTCGTGGACGCCGAGCGACCAGAGCGCGTTCTCGTCCTTGCGGATCTTGCCGAGGTTCTGGCGGTTGCCGTAGACGACGAGAACCTCGCCGAGCTCGCCGTCGTCGACGAGCTCCTTCAGCTTCTGCACGGCCGGGTGGTAGAGGAGGAGGTGGCCCGGCATGAGGACGAGCCCGCCGGCCTCGGCGAGCCCGACCAGGTCCTCCATCTCCGCGACCTGCATCGCCGGGGGCTTTTCCACGAAGACGTGCTTGCCCGCCTCGAGCGCCGCGCGCGCGAGCGGGTAGTGGGTCGGCACCGGAGTCGCGATCACGACCGCGTCGACGTCGTCCGCCGCGAGGAGCTCCTCGAAGGCTCCCGTCACCCTCGCGTCCGGATAGCGCTCGGCGAACTCGGCGCGCCGCTCCTCGCTCGCGTCGCAGAGCCAGGTGAGGTCGGCGAGCTCGTCGAAGTTGCGTGCGAGGTTCCGCCCCCAGTAGCCCAGCCCCGCCTGTCCGACCCGCAGCCTCGTCACAGCTTGAAGACGTGCTCCGCGGCTGTCCCCTTGACGCCGGTCGCGTTGCGGAGGTCGACCACGAGCGCCGCCTCGTCCACGAGCTGCTCATAGTCGAGCGAGGAGTGGTCGGTGACGATGACGACGCAGTCGTAGGCGCCCGGCTCGTAGGCGGCCGAGGCGAGGTCGAGCCCCTGCTCGTGGATGCGCGGCGCGTACGGGTCGTGGTACGAGACGTCGGCGCCGGCGTTCTGCAGCAACGAGATCAGCTTCAGCGCCGGCGACTCGCGCAGGTCGCCGATGTCCGGCTTGTACGCGACGCCGAGGACGAGGATCCGCGAGCCCTTCATCGCCTTCTGCGCGTGGTGGTTGAGCGCCTGCGAGACGAGCGAGCGGCAGAAGTACGGCATCTCCTCGTTCACCTTGCCGGCGAGCTCGATGAACTCCGTGTAGAAGCCGAACTCCCGCGCCTTCCACGAGAGGTAGAAGGGATCGACCGGGATGCAGTGGCCGCCCAGGCCCGGGCCCGGGCTGAAGCGCATGTAGCCGAACGGCTTCGTCGAGGCGGCGTCGACGACCTCCCAGATGTCGATGCCCATCCGGTCGCAGAGGATCGCGAGCTCGTTGACGAGCGCGATGTTGACCGAGCGGAAGATGTTTTCCAGCAGCTTCGTGAGCTCGGCCGCCTCGGGGCTCGAGAGCTCGTGCACGGTGTCGAGCGCGCGGCGGTACAGCTCGGCGGCGCGGCGTGTGCACTCGGGCGTGATCCCGCCGAGCACTTTCGGCGTGGTCTTCGTCGTCCAGTCCTCGCGACCGGGGTCGACCCGCTCCGGCGACATGGCGAGGAAGAAGCCCTCGCCGGCCTTCAGCCCGCTTCCCTCCTCGAGGATGGGCTGCAGCAGCTCGCGCGTCGTGCCCGGCCATGTCGTCGACTCGAGCACGACGATCTGGCCCTCGCGCAGCACCTCCGCGAGCCGGCGCGCGGCGCCCTCGACGATCGAGAGGTCGGGCTCGCGCTGGTGCGAGAGCGGGGTCGGCAGCGCGATCAGGACGGCGTCGGCGCCGCGCAGCTCGTCGTAGCTTGTGGTCGCGTGGATCAGACCGCGCTCGACGAGGGGCGCGAGCTGCTCGCTCCGGACGTCGGGAATGTGCGACTCGCCGCGGTTGAGCGCTGCGACGACGTCGTCGACCACGTCCACGAGCACGGCGCTGCAGCCGGCCTCCGCGAACACGGCCGCGAGCGGCACTCCGACGTAGCCGGCGCCGACGACCGCGACGTCGTAGTGGGCGCCCTCAGCCACGGTCGGCAAGGCTAGCTGCGACCCGTTCCGCGGCGTGCCCGTCTCCGTAGAGGGGCGGCCGCTCCTCGGGCATCCGCGCCGCCGCGACCGCCGCCGCGAGCTTCTCCGGGTCGTCGTCCACGAGGACGTTCGCGCCGAGCTCGACGGTGTCGATCCACTCGGTCGAGGGCCTCGCGGTCACGCAGGGGACGCCGTACCAGTACGCCTCCTTCTGCAGGCCGCCCGAGTCGGTCACGAGCACGCGCGCCTGGGAGACGAGCGCGGCCATGTCGAGGTAGCCGACCGGCTGGATCACCTCGACGTTCGGCGGCGTTGCGCCCAGGATGTTTCGGCCGGGCGTCGCTGGCTTGGCCGGCGACGCTCCCAGCCCGAGCGCGCGGCGCGTGCGCGGGTGGGCGGGGAAGACGACGCGCTCGCCCAGCCGGCCGAGCCCGTCCACGATCCGCGCGAGGCGCTCCGGCTGGACGTTCGCGGCCCGGTGGATCGTGGCCGCGACGTAGCCGCCCGGCTCGAGCCCGTGCTCCGCGAGGATCCGCGACCGCTCGCGCGCGATCGGCGCGAGCCGGAAGGCGGCGTCGGCCATCACGTCGCCCACCACCTCGATGCGGCCCGGGACTCCTTGGGCGAGCAGCGTCTGACGCGAGCGCTCGTCGGGGCAGAGGAGGAGCGCGGCGACGGCGTCGACGGCGATCCGGTTGTGCTCCTCGGGCATCGACAGGTCGCCGCTGCGGAGCCCGGCCTCGACGTGCGCGACAGGGACGCCGGCATCGCCGGCCGCCAGCGCGCCGGCGAGCGTCGAGTTGGTGTCGCCGTAGACGAGCGTCCAGTCGGGCCGCTCCTGCGCGAGCACGGACGCGATCGCCGGCCGCATCGCCTCGGCGTCGGCGGTGTGGAGGTCGAGCCGGTGGTGCGGCTCGGGCAGCCCGAGCTCCGCGTAGAAGACGTCGGAAAGCTCGGGATCCCAGTGCTGGCCGGTGTGGAGGCCGACCTCCTCGATGCCCGCTTCGCGCAACGCGGCGCTCACGGGACCGGACTTGATGAACTGCGGCCGGTTGCCGACGACGCTCAGGACTCGCATGAG
>DASTZY010000020.1:0-6195 GCA_035764085.1 Gaiellaceae bacterium | reverse complement strand
CGCGGCGCGCCGCCGCCGACGCACGACGCGTAGTCGGTCGTGTCGGCACAGAAGTACTGGAACGAGAAGCCTGCATTCGCCACCGGCGTGCCACCGGTGGCCTTGCCGTTCGAGAGGTAAACCCCCGCGTCACCGCCCTGGGTGGTATCCAGAGTCGCACTGGTGGATGAGTTCAACGTGCAACTCGCCGGCGCGTCCGCGAAGCACCGCAGCTTGCCGCCCGAAGCGCCGGCGAGCCCGGCGACGCAAAGCGACGCCCCGAGGACCACGACGAGAAGTAGTCCGCGCCTCATACTGACCCCTTTCCCTAGTTGGCTGCGCCTCACATAGATCGTAAGGCGTTCTATACGACCAGAACGTAACGTCGCTTCGATCGCCTGCACAGGGCCGACCGGCCTATTTGTCGGGGCGGCCCGAACTAGTTCCACTCCAGACGACCATCGCCCTCG
Organism: Gaiellaceae bacterium; assembly: GCA_035764085.1. Taxonomy (GTDB): domain Bacteria; phylum Actinomycetota; class Thermoleophilia; order Gaiellales; family Gaiellaceae; genus Palsa-739. The sequence goes on along the minus strand of DASTZY010000020.1, from coordinate 5,746 downwards.
GCCGTCAGCAGGCTGAGCGAGACCGGGGTCCGTGGGGGCGCGCTAGGAACGCTGCTCGATGAACTCGAGCGTGCGCCGCCAGGCGTCGTCGGACGCGTCCTGGAACTCCTCCTGCTTGCGGTCGAAGAAGCTGTGCGGCGCGCCCTCGTACTCGACCAGCTCGTACTCCTTGCCGGCCTCGCTCAGCGCCTGCTCGAAGCCCGCGTTGTCCTCGTGCGTGATTGCCTGGTCGGCCCCGCCCTGCAGGGCGAGGATCGGCGCCTCGAGGCGCGGCACCAGGTCGATCATCCGTTCCGGACGGCCGTAGAAGCCGACGGCGCCAGCGAGCCCGTGGCCGCTCGCGGCCGCCGCCCACGAGCTGCTGCCGCCGTAGCAGAAGCCGACGGTGAAGACCGCGCCGCAGCCGAGCCCGCGCAGGTCGCGGACACACGCCGCGACGTCGGCCTGCACCTGCTCCCGCGTCAGCTGCTGCACGAACGGCATGTAGTCCCACTCGTCGGGCCGCTTGTCGACGCCCGCGGTGCGGCCGAAGTAGTCGAAGGCGATCGCCGCGTGGCCGCGCTCCGCGAAGCGGAGGGCGAGCTCCTCGTAGAAGCGGTAGAGGCCGCGAACATCCGGCAGGATCACGACGCCGGTGGAGACTCCTTCTTCCGGCAGCGCGCGGAACGCCGCGAAGCGGTTCCCGTCCTCGCTCTCCAGCACGAGGTCGTCGTGCGAGACGGCCGCTCCGGAGATCCGCGGGATCGGCGGCTCGGAGTCGGGCTCGAAGCACATGGCCGCGAGCCTACGAAAGGAGCCGCAGGCTCTGCGGCGTACCCTGAGGGCGGTGGAGGACGAGTCGCAGCGGGACGAGATGAACGCCGCGATCCGCGCCCAGCGCGAACGTGGAGCTGTGCCGCGGTCGATGCTGCCGGGCGAAGAAGAGCCGCCCGAGCCGCAGCAGCCGCCGGTGCAGCCCGCTCCGGAGCCGGGGCCGCCGAGGCGCGGCCTGCTCGGCCGCCTGCTCGGTCGCTGATCCCAGGGCGTAACCGGAAAACCGTCGCGCGACGTTTACCCGACGTCGCATGGGAGACGCGAGGCGCGCATCGGAGGGCCGCGCTTGAAGCGGGGGCTGCAGATCGCCGCCGCCTGCGTCATCGTGCTCGTCGGCGCCTACGCGGTCGGCTCGGCCGTTGCCGGGCCGCTGTTCTGGTACTCGTGCAGCCTCGACGGCCTCCAGTCGCACGGGCCCGCGCACGCCAGCGTTCTGCTCGCCCGCGACGGCACCCGGCTCGGGACACTGGGGGCGAGCGGCGCCAGGCTCCCCGTGCCGCTGGAGAAGGTGAGCCCCGTGATGCAGAAGGCGATCGTCGCCGTCGAGGACCGCCGTTTCTGGACGAACAGCGGGATCGACTACATCGGGATCCTGCGGGCGCTGAAGGCCGACGTGAGCTCCGGGCAGGCCGCGCAGGGTGCCTCGACGATCGAGCAGCAGCTCGTCCGAAACCTCTACCTGAGCCCGCAGCAATCGCTCGGCCGGAAGCTGAACGAGGCCTGCCTCGCCGAGGAGCTCGACCGCCGCTGGAGCAAGGACCGCATCCTCACGGCGTACCTCAACGACATCTACTTCGGGCAGCAGGCCTACGGGATCGAGTCCGCGGCCGGCCAGTACTTCGGCGTCCACGCCAAGGACCTCTCGCTCGAGCAGGCGGCGCTGCTCGCAGGGCTGCCGCAGGCGCCGTCGGCCTACGACCCGCTCACCCGACCGGACGCCGCGAAGGCTCGCCGGGCCGAGGTGCTGCAGGCGATGGTCGAGTCCGGCGACATATCCCCCAGCCGCTATCGACGGGCGGTGAAGGCACCGCTCGGCCTCCACCCGCACCAGGCTCCGGGGCTGGCGGCCCAGAGCTACCTCACCGGCTTCGTCACCAACCAGCTCGTCGACGAGTACGGCGCCGAACGCGTGCGGCGAGGCGGGCTGCGCATCTACACGACGCTCGACTCGAAGATGCAGAAGGCGGCGACGACCGCGATCCTCGGCACTCTGGACCGCAAGCACGACCCGGCCGGCTCGGTCGTCTCGATCGACCCGAACACCGGCCAGATCCGCGCGATGGCCATTGCCCAGACCGGGAAGCGGCTCTCGTTCAACGTCGCCGTCGACGGGCAGAGGCAGGCGGGGTCGACGTTCAAGATGTTCGTCCTCACGCAGGCCGTGCAGCGGAAGATCAATCCCTGGACGACGAAGTACCTCTCCGCGCCGTTCGTCGGCCCGAACAACTGGCACGTCCACACGTTCGAGAACACGTACTCGGGCCGGATCCCGCTCACGCAGGCGACGCTGCTCTCCGACAACACCGTCTTCGCCAGGCTGACACTGGACATCGGGCCGAAGCCCGTCGCCGACCTGGCCGAGCAGATGGGAATCCAGTCGCAGCTGAAGGCGGTGCCCTCGATCGTGCTCGGCGTGAACCCGATCAGCCCGCTCGACCTCGCCAGCGCGTACGCGACCCTCGCGGACGGCGGCGTCGCGCACCGGCCGACGATCCTGACCAAGGTCAGCTTCCCCGGCGGCCGGACCGAGAACGCCTCCAAGCCGAAGGGCAAGCGCGTCGTCGACCCGGCTGTCGCGGCCGCGGTCACCCGGATCCTCGAGGCGAACGTCCGCTCAGGTACCGGCACCGCCGCCGCGCTCGCCGGCCGGCCCGCGGCCGGCAAGACGGGGACGACCGACAGCTTCGCGGATGCCTGGTTCGCCGGCTTCGTGCCGCAGCTCACCACGGTCACGTGGGTCGGCGACCCGACCAAGGAGAAGCCGATGCGCGGCGTGCACGGGATCGCCGGCGTCACCGGCGGCACCCTTCCGGCGCAGATCTGGCACACCTACATGACCGCCGCGCTGCACGGTGAACCGGTCCAGCAGTTCCCGAGCGGCGGGTCTCCGCCGTACAAGCCGTGGTGCGGGCGCTACCAGTTTGCGCGCACCGCCCGCGACGCGCGGAAGGTCGACGGCACCTGCAAGCACAAGCAGCAGACCACCACGAAGAAGACAACGACAAAGAAGAAGACGACGACGAAGCGGACTACGACCGTGAAGACGACGACCGTCCACACCACCACACGGGCCACGACGACGACGGCCAGGACGACGACGCCGACCACGACCACCGTGCCGACGACGACCACTGTCCCGACGACGACCACCGTGCCGACGACGACGACAACGACGACGACTCCAACGACGACGGGGGCGGCTCCCAACGCCCCGCCGTGACCCGGTCCTGACGTGCCGGGGAGCCCGGCGCGCCGGGCTCCCTCAACGCCGGACGCCGTGCGGACCTAGGCGGCCCGCTTCTTCCCGAGCATCTTCGACCACCAGTCGTCCTCGTCGACGAGCGTGGCGGCGAACTTCGGCCCGCTGGGCCACCGCGGCAGGGTCACCCGGCGTTGGCGGGTGAGCTCCTCGACCACTGCGGCGCGGATCGTGTGCAGCCGCTCGTGCTGTGCCTCCATGTCGCGAGCCAGCTCCCTGCGCTCGGCCTCGCGACGGCCGACGTCGTACTCGACCTCCAGGAGGCTGTCCCTGTTGGCGACTACCTCTTCGATGGTGCTGGACATGCGGCGCTCCTCCTCCACTCGTAGTGCCTATCGGACGCCGCAGAGATGTCCTGGCGAAATGGTCGTCAGAAGCGCCCTTCCGCGCCATCCCTCGAACAAGCGTTTCTCAAGTTCGGCGCTTCGCATGCCGATAGAGGCGTCGTGACTTTCCTGCGGCAGGTCGGGGCTCAGCCGTGAGCGCGTCATCCGAGAGCGAGCGCATCCCTCAGCGCCAGCTCGGCGAGCTGATGACCGAGCTCGGGCTCATCAGCGAGGAGCAGCTCGCCACGGTGCTCGAGGTGCAGCAGCGGTCGAAGCGGCCGCTCGGCCAGATCATCGTGGAGCTCGGCTTCGCATCGGGCGCGGCGGTCGCGCACGCCCTCGCGATGCAGAGCGGCGGCGCCCTTCGCACCGAGTACGGATTCGCGCTCGGCCTCAACCCCGAGCAGAGCGAGGACACGGACGACGAGAGCCGAGGCACCCTGCCGAAGCTCCGCCTGGCGCCTACGGCGGTGGCGCCGCCGGTCCGGGCGGACGTCGACCCCGCCGAGGAGCCGCGAGCCGAGGAAGCCGTCGAGGAGCTGGAGGCCGAGGCTCCCCTCGAGGTCACTCCGGAGGTCGAGGACGTTCCCGAGGCCGTGCTCGAGGTCGAGGTCGAGATCGAGATCGAGGATGCGGTCGAGGGCGAGGAGGAGACTCCCGAGGCCGAGCAGGCCGCAATCGAGGTAGAGACCGAGACCGAGCCGGAGGCCGACGAGGCCTCGGTCGAGCCGGAGGAAACGCCGGCGGAGCCCGAGGAGAGCACGGAGACGCCGCTCGACGTCGAGCCCGAGCTTGATGAGCCCTTCGAGCAGGCTGAGCCGGCCGAGCTGGCGGAGCTGCGGGCGGAGGTCGAGCGCCTTCGGGCCGCGCTCGCCGAGGACCAGGCGGGCGCCGTCGCCGAGCAGGAGCGGCTGCAGGCCGAGGTGACGAAGCTCGAGACCGCACTCGCAGAGGAGGCGGGGCGCGAGGAGGAGCTCGCCCGGCTCCGCGAGGAGCACGAGCACGCGACGGCCGAGGTCGAGCGCCTCCAGACGATTATCGAAGCGGCGAACACCGGCCGCGAGCAGGAGCTCGCCCGACTCCGCGAGGAGCACGAGCACGCAACCGCCGAGCTCGAACGCCTCCAGACGACCCTCGAAGCGGCAAACACCGGCCGCGAACAGGAGCTCGCCCGGCTCCGCGAGGAGCACGAGCACGCGACCGCCGAGCTCGAGCGCCTCCAGACGGCGCTCGCCGAGGCGCACGAACAGCACGCCGGGGAGCGGAACGAGCTGATCGCCGAGCGCGAGCGCCTCCAGCAGGATCTCAGCAACGCGTTCGAGCGGCTCGCGACCGAGGAATCCGCCGTCGACGAGCTCGACCGGCTGCGCACCGAGGTCGAGCGCCTCGAGGCCACGCAGGCCGAGATGCAGAGCGAGACGGCCGCCGAGCGCGAGCGGCTGCTGAACGACATCGACCGACTCGAGAGCTCGCTCGCGGCGACGCAGGCCGCGCGCGAAGAGGAGCTCGGCCGGCTGCGCGAGGAGCACGAGCACGCCGCCGCCGAGCTCGAGCGCCTGCAGGCGGCGCTGGCCGAGGCACAGGCAGCGTCCGCCGAGCAGGAGCGACGGCTCGCAGAGGAACAGGAGCGGCACACCGAGGAGCGGAACGATCTCGCCGCCCAGCGCGACAGCCTCCAGGAGGCGCTCGGGGGCGCCCTCGAGCGGCTCGCCGTCGTGGGCCCGGCCGCGGAGGAGCGAGACGTGCTCCAGGCGCAGCTCGAGGAGCTCCGCGCCGCGAGCGCCGAGGCGCAAGAGACCCACGAGGCAGAGCTGCACCGCAGGGCCGAGCAGCTCGACACCGCCCACGCCGAACTCGCCGAGGCACGGGAGCTGCTGGTGCAGGCCGAGCGGCTGCGCGAGTCGCAGATCGCCCTGACCGCCGAGCGCGACCGTGCGATCGACGAGCTGGAGCGGCTCCAGGTCGTCGCCGCCGAGGCGCAGGAGCTCGTGGACGAGCAGACCCGCCTCCTCGCGGAAGAGCAGGATCGCCACCAGGCCGACCTCCAGTCGCTCGTGGCCCAGCGCACCGTCCTCGAGCACGAGCTCGGCGGCGCCATCGAGCAGCTCGCCGCCGCGGCGTCCGCGGC
>DASTZY010000019.1:0-1181 GCA_035764085.1 Gaiellaceae bacterium | reverse complement strand
GAGGGCTTTGCACAATGGGCTGGTGCGTGATTCTCTAAATCGTGGCTGATTCTGGCGAGGGGGGCCATGGTTGAACGGAATGTCGGTCAGATGAGCTTGGCGGATGGCTTGGTTCAGGCAGCGCGAAGCAGCATTCTGGATGAGGTCGAGGCGGTTGTGGATTGGGCGCCGCTGCGGTCGCTGCTCGGCAAGCGGGGTGGCGCCGGCGCCGGCAACAGCAGTTATCCAGCGGAAGTCTTGCTTCGCTGCCTGCTTGCCGGAATCTGGCACAATCTGTCTGATCCCGCTTTGGAAGCTGCTGTTGCGGACCGGTTATCGTTCCGTCGCTTTGTTGGTCTGAGTCTGCACGATCGGACGCCGGACCACAGCACGTTGTGGCGGTTTCGGCAGGAACTGGCGAAGGACGGGCTGATCGAGAAGATTTTCGCTGAGATCAATCGGCAATTGGAAGCCAAAAAGCTGATCCTCAAGCAGGGCACCCTGGTCGACGCCTCGTTGATCCCGGCCCGCGCCAATCCACCGCGCAAGCCACGCAAGGATGCGGAGGATACGCTGTCCAAACCATCTGCAGATCGCGATGCCCGCTGGGGCCGCAAAGGCAAAAAGAGCGTGTTCGGCTACAAGGTCCATACAAGTGTGGATGCAGGCCACACCCTCATTCGCCGCGTCCATTTCACGGATGCCTCAATCACTGACACCGAGCCCGCGGATATTCTGTTCTGTGGCGATGAGAAAGCGGTTTATGGCGATCAGGCCTACTACACGCATGCCCGGCACGCGCGTCTGACAGAAGCCGGCATCAAGGACCGCCTGATGCATCGACCCAACAAGCATCATGGACTGCGGCCACGGCAGAAGCAGCGCAACAAGCTGATCGCCAAGGTGCGCGCAGCCGTCGAGCGTCCGTACGCCGTGTTCAAGGAGCACTATGGCCTGCGACGGCTGCGCTTCTTCAACTTCGAGCGCAACAGCGTGCTCATCGTGCTGGCTTGCTGCGCCTACAACCTGCGTCGCGCGGCAGGCGCACTGGCCGCGCCACGCCAGCAATCCGCCTGCGCTTGAAAAAGTAGGGGACAACAGGAGATGAAATGAGCAAAATGCTGCTCACTACAACAAGTCCATTTCAAAAAAAGCTCCTTCAGACCGCAAAGGGCAGGCGCAGGCCTTTGTGCAAAGCCCTC
>DASTZY010000018.1:0-7175 GCA_035764085.1 Gaiellaceae bacterium | reverse complement strand
TCTTCACGGCCTGCTCGAGCACCTCGACCGGCGGGCGGCCGGTCTTCGTCCCGACGGTCTCGAGCGCGCCGTAGACGATCTGCTCGGCGATCGACTTCTTGCCGTCGAGCATCACCTTGTTGATCACCTGCGTGACGAGCGCCGAGCCGTACACGGCGTCTGGCTCGACCTCGCGGGCCTGGACCTCTGCGCGGCGCGGCATCACGAACCTCGCTTGGCGCCGTACTTCGAGCGGCCCTGCTTGCGATCCGAGACGCCGCCGGTGTCGAGCGCGGCGCGGATGATCTTGTAGCGGTAGCCCGGCAGGTCCTTCGTCGAGCCGCCACGGACGAGCACGACGGAGTGCTCCTGGAGGTTGTGGCCCTCGCCGGGAATGTAGGCGCCGACCTCTGCGCCGTTCGTGAGACGGACGCGGGCGACCTTCCGCAGCGCCGAATTCGGCTTCCTCGGCGTCTGGGTCATGACACGCGTGCACACGCCGCGCTTCTGCGGCGCGCCGGCCAGCGCGGGCGTCTTGGTCTTCGCCTTCGCGGCCTTCCGGCCCTTGCGCACGAGTTGATTGACGGTCGGCAAACGAGTCCTTTCGTAAAGAGACGGTCGGCTGGGACAAAAGCGCCCCTGCCAACCGGCCCGCGGCATGGTAGCGAACCCGCGCGAACCCCGCCAATCGGCCAGAAACCCGCCAAATCGGCTAGTAGCTCGTGCCCCGGGCCGAACCTACAGTACGCCCACTCCAGATTCCGGAGATTGCGGCTTTATGAGTGCGATGGAATGGCTATCGATAGGGCTTGCCGTGGCGCTCTGCGTCTGCCTCGTCGCGTCGGTGGCGCTGCTTCTCCGGTTGCGCCGGCGGACCTCCAGACAGGCAGAGGAGCAGGTCGCGGCCACGGTGGAGACGCTCGAGGCGCGGCTCGACGAGCTCGCCCAGGAGCTGGGCAGCGCGGTCCGGCGGGCGGAGCAGGAGGCGGAGCGGAGCCGGTTCCTCGCCCAGATCGGCACCACGATCGACCTCGACGACGCGCTCGGCTCGACACTCGAGGCGGCCGCCGGCCTGCCGAAGGTCGACGCCGCGGTCGTCGAGCTCGAGCCGGACGGGGACGACGACGAGCGCCTGCTGGGCTCGATCGGGCTGGACGAGGACGACGCCAAGGCCGTGCGGGTCTTCACCGGCCCACCCGACCAGCGGGAGGCGCGCGCGATCGAGCTCTCGTACCTCTACGCCGAGGAGCAGTCCCCCGGAGCGGTGCACGAGGCGCTCGGCGTCCCGCTCGTCGGCCGCGCCGGTAGGATCGGCTGGCTCGGCGTCTTCTCGCGCGACCCGGAGGTGCGGTTCGGCGACGACGACCTGCGGCGGCTCGAGGAGCTGGCGGAGCGCGTGGCGCCCGCGATCGAGAACTCGCGCCGCTTCCGCGAGGCGCGCCAGCTCGCCGACCTCGACTCCCTCACCGGTCTGCACAACCGCCGGTACTTCCACGAGACACTCGCGCGCGAGGTCGACCGTGCGCAGCGGTACCAGCGGCGGCTCTCGCTCGTGATCATCGACGTCGACGGCTTCAAGGAGATCAACGACCGGATCGGGCACCTCGCCGGTGACGCGGTCCTCGCGGAGATCGCGGACCGCATCCGCCAGGTCGTCCGCTCCGCCGACATCCCGTGCCGGGTGGGCGGCGACGAGTTCGCGGTGATCGTGCCCGAGGTCGAGGTCGGACAGGCGCGCCAGCTCGTCGGGCGGATCCAGCGGGCCGTCTCGGCGCAGGCGATCGCCCGCGCAGGCCGGGTCCGCGTCTCGGCCGGCGTTGCCGATCTGCAGTCGAACGACAGCCCGACCAGCCTGTTCGAGCGGGGCGACGAGTCCCTCTACGCGGCGAAGCACACCGCGCACAACGGCGGCCACGGGCTGGCCGCGGCGGACTAGCCCGGTCCGACTTCGTCCGGGTCGAACTCGCGGACGACCCTGGCCGGGACGCCGGCGACCATCGTGTACGGTGGCACGTCTGCGGTGACGACGCTGCCCGCTCCGACGATCGCGTACTCCCCCACCGTCACGCCGGCGAGGATCGTGCTGCGGAGGCCGAGGTAGGCACCGCGACGGATCGTCGTCCTCAGCCCGGCGCGCTCGGTCTCGTCCCCGAGCAGGGTGTGAAAGTGGCGCGGGTAGTAGGTGTGGCCGAGGATCGTCGTCTGCGCGATCACGGTCACGTCGTCCTCGAGCGTGACCGAGGAAGGAACCGCGTCGTCGATGAACACCTCGGTGCCGATGAACACGCGCTTCCCCACCCGCACGCCCCGGCGCCGGTGGAGCGAGGCGCGGGTGGCCGGCGGCAGCGGCGCATAGCGGGCCAGGACGTGCAGCCAGCGCTTGCCGACCGCCCCGACGACGCGCATGCCCTGCGTCTCCGGCCCGACCGGGATGTTTCCCCACAGCTTCTCGAGCACCCCGCAAGGCTATGCCCTGGGCCTGCCGTACCTACTGGATGCGGAGGAAGGGCAGGTACTCGGTGAGGTCGATCGCGGCCGGCTGCGGGAGCTGGTCGTGAAGGCAGATCGTCCGGCTGAGGGCGACGTTCTGGCGCGCGATCGTCCAGCGCTCGAAGGACTGCGCCCGCTCGAAACCGCGCAGCGCCGCGGCGATCGCGGGCCGCACCGACGAGAGCGCCAGGCTGCCGAGAGGCTGCGCGTCGCCGAGCGGCCGCACGGCGAACGTGCCCAGCAGGGTCGCGACGCGGGACTTCTTCCCCGTCGGCAGAGTGAAGAGCCGCTGCGGGGCGGCCTCGGCGAGCGCGAACCCGGTCCCCCGCCCGGCCAGCCAGGGCGGCGCCGGCGTGACGCGGACCCGCCGGACGAGCAGGTCCGGGTAGGCGGAGTAGAACGCGGCCGCCTCCTGCCCCGTCGGCGGCGGCGCATATCGCTGCTGCTCGAGCCGCGCGCGCCGGAGCTCGTCCCCGAGCGCGCCGCGGGCGACCGCCACCGTCGCGTGCGCGGCTCGCAAGGCTGCGAGATAGGCGCTGCGGCGGCCGTGGAAGGAGTCCCGGACGACCTCGCTCTCGGCCGCGAGCACGGCGTGCCGCGAGACCGGACGCTCGGCCGCCTCGACGACCCGCTCGAACATCGCGCTCAGCGCGGCGTCGCGGTCGCCGGTCAGCGCCTGGAGCGAGCCGACCGCCCCGGCGCCGACCACGCCGAGCCCCTGCGCCCCGCACACGGTGCCGTGCGGAAGGAGGGAGATCTGCCCGGCGGTCAGCGAGCGATCGAAGGTCGGCCCCACCTTCCTCGGCGCGTTGCACAACGTGGGGGTCCTCGCCCACAGCCAGACGCAGGCCGCCTTCGGCTTCGCGGGATCCTTCTCCTTCGCGTTCCACTCCTGCCAGCCCCAGGAGAAGACCGAGCCGAGGTGGAGCTCCGCCGACACCTGCTTGGCGGCGAGCGCCTGCCACTTCACGACCTGGAACCAGGCCGAGGCCGGCTGCAATCCGTTGCGGCCGCCGACGCCCTTCTCGGAGAGGAAGCTGAGCATGATCCCGAGCCGGTTCGCCGGGATCCCGATCGACGTGAAGTCGGTCACGGCCCGCCGGTAGCTCTGCCGCAGCAGCCGGTTGCCGAGGATCGGCCCGAGCCGCCAGATCGTCGTCGCGGGCAGGTAGTCCTCGCGGACGATATCCGCCACCTTGGCGACGGAGAGCCACCAGTCGACGGCGTCGCTGCTGCCGGTGTACGGCGCGGAGTTGACGAGGAGGACAGGATGCGCGCCGAGCGCCGCGAGGTCCTGGAGATAGGCGAGCACGTTCGCCCGGTACTGGGCGGTCGAGGTGGTCCACGGGGTGGGCGTTGCCGCACCGAAGAGCTCGTTCTCCATGATCAGGGGGGTCGTGCAGCCACCCGTCCGCGAGACCGTGGTCTGGTACTGCTTGGCCGCGGCCGCCTGGAGCGTGGACGGGTCGGCCGGAACGTTGGGGCTCCCGATCTTCTGCTTGAGGTGGAGGTCGAAGCCGTAGGTCGCAGCCCCGCGTGCCCGCGCATCCGCCGGGTAGTCCTTGCCCGGGTTGTTGGTCACCGCGAGCAGGGTCCCGCGGTGGGCGAGGATCGGCAGGAGCGTCGGCCAGCCGTACTCGCCCCAGACGGTCTGCTGCGTGACGATGCCGCACTGCCCGGCCCAGACGGGATCGGACGCGGCGCGGCCGGCCGCGATCAGGCAGGCCGACGCAGCGGCGGCGACAAGCAACAGGACCCTCCTCACGACCCTCCCCTGTGTACCACGGATCTCCGAGAGGTGCGGGCCTGAGCGGAAGGCTCCCCGCAGGGAGGCTTCCGCTCGGGCCGACGCGGCGCGCCGCCGCTCCTGCGCCGCAGGCGCACGACCGGCCGCGCCACGTCGTCGATGCTCCGCCCGCGCAACCGCCGGCGAGCCTTACTGCACGGAGCCGGCGGGAGACCGGGCTCTCCCGCCGGCGGAGTTCCGTTCAGCTGGACGAGGGCGCTAGCCCTCGTCCAAAGGCGTCTCGACCTCCGGGACCTCCTCGGCCTCGAGGTCGCTCCGCGGCTCGCCGTCGGTGCTCGACTCGATCTCGCCGCCGAAGTCGAGCCCGAGGCCGGCGAGGGCGTCGGAGCCGTCGGTGCCGATCTCCTCGAGCGCCGCCAGGAGTTGCTCCTCGGTCTGCGGCCGGGCGAGCGCGCTCGCCGGCACCTTGTCCGAGGGCCCGATCTCGATCGTCCGGTACCGCTTGAGCCCGGTCGCCGCCGGGATCAGCTTCCCGATGATCACGTTCTCCTTCAGCCCGAGCAGCCGGTCGACCTTGCCCTCGATTGCGGCGTCGGTCAGCACCTTCGTCGTCTCCTGGAAGGACGCGGCCGAGAGGAACGACTCGGTGGCGAGGGACGCCTTCGTGATCCCGAGGATCAGCGGCTCCGACGTCGCCTGGTCCTTCTTCTCCTTTTTCACGCGGGTGTTCTCCCGCTCGAGCACGATCTTGTCCACGAGCTGACCAGGCAGCAGGTCGGTGTCGCCGTTGTTCTCGACGCGGACCTTCTTCAGCATCTGCCGGACGATGAGCTCGATGTGCTTGTCGTGGATCTCGACACCCTGGGACTTGTAGACCTTCTGCACCTCGCCGACGAGGTACAGCTCGGTCTCCGTGTAGCCCTTCAGGCGGAGGAGATCGGACGGGTTGAGCGAGCCCTCGTGCAGCGGATCGCCGGCCTCGACGTGCTCGCCGTGCGCAGCCGTGAGCCGCGTCCGGCGGGGAACGAGGATCGAGTACTCGTCGTCCTCGTTGCCGCTGTCGGGGACGATCGTGATCCGCAGCTGGCGCTCGGTCTCCTCGTGATGGACGGTGCCCGCCACCTCGGCGAGCGCCGCGGCGCCCTTCGGGTTGCGCGCCTCGAAGATCTCGACGACACGCGGCAGGCCGTGCGTGATGTCCGCGCCGGCGATGCCACCGGTGTGGAACGTCCGCATCGTGAGCTGGGTGCCCGGCTCGCCGATCGACTGGGCGGCGATGATCCCGACCGCGTCGCCGATCTCCGACAGCTCGCCGGTGGCGAGGAAGGTGCCGTAGCACTGGCGGCACACGCCGGTCTCGGCCTTGCACTTCAGCACCGAGCGGACCGGGATTGAGAAGTCCTCGGCGATCTCGTCGCCGAGCTCCTCCACGATCTCCCGCAACCGCGGCGGCGTGATCTCCTCGCCCTTCGACGCGACGACCGTCTTGCCCGGCTTGCCGGAGGCGAGCGGCTTGTGGACGTCCTCCGCGACGATCCGACCGGCGACCGACTTGTTCAGGCCGTCCGGCAGGAAGAGCGGCAGCTCGACGAACTCCTTCGTCTTGCAGTTCTCCTCGCGGATGATCACGTCCTGCGACACGTCGACCAGGCGGCGCGTGAGGTAGCCCGAGTCGGCGGTGCGCAGCGCCGTGTCGGCGAGACCCTTGCGGGCGCCGTGGGTCGAGATGAAGTACTCGAGCACCGACAGGCCCTCCATGAAGTTCGCCTTGATCGGACGCTCGATGATCTCGCCTTTCGGATTCGCCATCAGGCCGCGCATCCCGGCGAGCTGGCGCAGCTGCGCGAACGAGCCGCGGGCGCCGGAGTTGGCCATCATGTAGATCGGATTCAGCTCGTTCAGGTTGTCGACCATCGCCTGCGCGACCTGGTCGGTCGCCTCGGTCCAGATCGACGTGATCTGCTCGTGCCGCTCCGACTCGGTGATCAGGCCCTGGTCGTACGCGTCCTCGACGCGCGAGACCCGCTCCTCGAAGCCGGCCAGGATCTGCTCCTTGTCCGGCGGGATGACGATGTCGTTCTTCGAGATCGTCACGCCGGCGAGCGTCCCGTAGCGGAAGCCGAGGTCCTTGATCGTGTCGAGGACGTAGGCCACCACGTGGGCGCCGTGCGCGTCGACGAGCGTGGAGATGAAGTCGCCGAGCTCCTTCTTCGAGAGCGTCCGGTTGATGTACTCGTGGTACGGGCCGCTGTCGCCGTTGTGCGAGGTGGAGTCGTGCAGCGCACGGTCGACCTCGGCGTTGAAGATCACGCGGCCCGGGGTGGTGAGGACGAGCTCGTCCTTCCACAGGTACTCGATCGGCTGCTGGAGTCCGACCTGCTTGGCGTCGATCGCGAACTCGACCTCCTCCTCCGTGCGGAAGCGCGACGGCCTCGGATCGAGCTTCTCGATCGCCATGCCGTCGAGGTCCTTGTCGGAGTAGGTGAGGTAGTAGGCGCCGAGCACCATGTCCTGCGTCGGCGTCGTGAGCGCCGAGCCGTGCGCCGGCGAGAGGATGTTGTTCGCCGACAGCATCAGGATCCGCGCTTCGGCCTGGGCCTCCGAGGACAGCGGCACGTGCACCGCCATCTGGTCCCCGTCGAAGTCCGCGTTGAAGGCGTGGCAGACGAGCGGGTGCACCTGGATCGCCTTGCCCTCGACCAGCGTCGGCTCGAACGCCTGGATGCCGAGCCTGTGCAGCGTCGGAGCGCGGTTCAGCAGCACCGGGTGCTCCTGGATGACCTCCTCGAGGATGTCCCACACCTCGGCGTGCATCTGATCGACGTGCCGCTTGGCCGCCTTGATGTTCTGGACGATCTTCCGCTCGACGAGCCGGCTCATGATGAACGGCTTGAAGAGCTCGAGCGCCATCAGCTTCGGCAGGCCGCACTGGTGCAGGCGCAGGTGCGGGCCGGCGACG
>DASTZY010000017.1:0-8411 GCA_035764085.1 Gaiellaceae bacterium | reverse complement strand
ACCAGACCGCCGAGTTGAGCGCCGCGAACTTGTTGTCGTTCTGCGGGATGATCGTCCCGAAGTACTGCTTGAAGAGCTCCTCGTGCTCGCGCAGGGCCGTGTCGGTGTCGAGGAAGATCACGCCCTTCGCCGTGAGGTCTTCCTGGAGCTTGTGGTAGACGACCTCCGACTCGTACTGCGCGCCGACGCCCGCGAGGTACTTCTTCTCCGCCTCCGGGATCCCGAGCTTGTCCCACGTGTCCTTGATGTCGGCCGGGAGGTCTTCCCACGACTCGGCCTGCTTCTCCGTGGGCTTGATGTAGTAGTAGATGTTGTCGAAGTCGATGCCGCTGAGGTCGCCGCCCCATGTCGGCGTCGGGCGCGCCAGGAAGTAGTCGAGGCTGCGGTGGCGGAACTTGCGCATCCAGTCCGGCTCGTTCTTGTGCGACGAGATGGCGTCGATCAGCTCGTGGCTGACGCCGCGCCCGGACTTGAAGAAGTAGTCCTCGGGAACGGAGAAGCCGTACTTGATCGCATAGTCGGAGCCGATCCCCTCGACGATCTCGGTTTCGGACTCTGTCGTCTTGATGGGGCTCATGACGCCTCGCTCCCCGCGGGAATGAACTGGTCGTAGCCCTCGGCCTCGAGCTTGTGCGCGAGGCTCGCGTCTCCCTCCTCGACGATACGCCCGTCCATGAAGACATGCACGTAATCGGGCGTGACGTAGTTGAGGATCCGCTGGTAGTGCGTGATCACGAGCGCGCCCATGTCCGGGCCGACCAGCTCGTTCACGCCGCTCGCCACGACCCGCAGCGCGTCGATGTCGAGGCCGGAGTCGGTCTCGTCGAGCACGGCGATTCGCGGCTTCAACATCGCCATCTGCAGGATCTCCACCCGCTTCTTCTCGCCGCCGGAGAAGCCGTCGTTGAGGTAGCGCGACGCGAGCTCGCGGCTCACCTTCAGGCGGTCCATCTGGCCGAGCAGCTCCTTGCGGAACTCCGGGATTGCGATCGGGTCGTCGGCGCCGCCGTTGCGGGCCTTGCGCACGGCGTTGATCGCGCTGCGCAGGAAGCTCGTCACGGTGACGCCGGGGATCGCGTGCGGGTACTGGAAGGCGAGGAAGAGCCCGCGCTGTGCGCGCTCGTCCGTGCCGAGCTCCGTCACGTCCTCGCCCTCGAGGAGCAGGCGCCCCTCGGTGATCTCGTACGCGGGGTGGCCCATGAGCGCATACGCGAGGGTGGACTTGCCGGAGCCGTTCGGCCCCATGATCGCGTGCACCTCGTTCGTGTCCACCTCGAGGTCGACACCCTTGACGATCTCGGTGCCGTCCTCGAGCGCGACGTGAAGGTTCTCCAGCTTCAGCAATGCCACGAAATCAATCCTCTTTTCCCCGAAAAACGGGGCTTTCGCCCCGCCCGCCCAACGAGGACAAGTCTAGCGAGAGGGTCCGTCTCCCCGTCCGGCAGCCCACAAACGCGCTACTCTCGAAGGACTCATGGGGTACCTGCAGACTCCCTGGCACATCATCCTCCTCCTCGTGATCGCGCTGCTCCTGTTCGGCGGCAAGCGCCTGCCGGAGATCGGCAAGTCGCTCGGCTCCGGGATGCGCGAGTTCAAGGATGCGGTCACCGGCAACTCGCCGGACCAGCACGAGCCGCAGCCCGAGCTCCCGCCCGCCGAGCCGACGGTGACGCCGACCGCGGCGACTCCGTCCGAGCGCGAGACCGTCTAGCGCGGACATGGCGAGGCTTCCGCGCCGTCTCGGCCACGCCGAGGAGGCGACGCTCGGCGAGCACCTCGAAGAGCTGCGCGGCCGCCTCTTCGTCATGCTCGGAGCTATCGCCCTGGGGACGGTCGTCGCGTTCGTCTTCCACGACCACGTGCTCAACTGGCTCAACCGGCCGCTGCCGGCCGACCACAAGCGGCTGCTGGCGATCGGGATCGCCGAGCCGTTCACCGTCACGCTCACCGTCTCCATCTACGCGGGCTTCGTGCTCGCGCTGCCGATCGTGCTCTGGCAGCTCTGGGCGTACTTCGCGCCCGCGGTCGAGCCGAACGCCGAGCGGAAGGTGCTCGGCCTCGCGGTCTGCGCGGTCCTCCTCGGCGCCGCCGGCGTCGCCTTCGGCTACTGGATCCTCCTGCCGCGCGCCGTCCACTTCCTCACGAACTACGACAACGCGCACTTCATCCACCTGCCGCAGGCGAAGTCGTACTACAACTTCGTCGCCACGATCCTGGTGGGGATCGTGATCGTCTTCCAGACGCCGCTCGTCATCCTCGGGCTCGTCTACCTCGGCGTCCTCAGCTCGGGAACCCTGCGCAGGCAGCGGCGCATGGGCTACCTCATCACCGCGGCGGTCGCGCTCGCGCTGCCCGGGCCGGATCCCGTGACCACCTTCCTCGAGCTGCTGCCGATGTGGCTGCTCTTCGAGGGGTCGATCTGGCTGGCGATCCTCTTCGAGAAGCGCAGAGCGAAGGTGGCGCCTGCCTCGGCTACTCTGGGCGGCTGATGGCCAGGGCAGCGGTCAAGGCGAAGCAGCAGCAGGCGAGGGCACAGGCGCAGCCACGCAAAGCTGCACGCGGCCGGCGCCGGCACAGCGGCGGCGGCAACCCGAACCAGCAGCTCTTCTTCATGCGGCTGCGCCGCGGCCAGCGCTGGCTGTACGCCGCGCTCGCCCTCATCTTCGCCCTGACCTTCGTCGGCGTCGGCGTCGGCTCGGGCAGCGGCGGCCTGAGCCAGCTCTACTCCGGCCTCTTCGGCGCCGGCGGCAACGCCGTCTCGAAGGCGCAGGACGAGGTCAAGAAGGATCCCGCGAAGGGTTATCGCGCCCTCGCGACGGCGTACGAGACGAAGGGCGACGCCCCGAAGGCGATCGACGCGCTGAAGAGCTACGTCGGCATGAAGAAGAAGGACGCGAATGCCTGGACGGAGCTCGGCGGGCTCGAGACGTCGCAGGCCCAGGTGTACGTGAACCAGTACCAGGCGGCGCAGCAGGCCGCCCAGCTCGCCGACCCGAGCGCGCCGTTCCTCCCCGGCGGCACGCTCGCGCAGGCCGTCGGCACGAACGCCGCCTACCAGAACGCGTCCCAGCAGGCGACGAGTCAGAGCTCGGCGGCCTACCAGCAGGCGATCAACTCGCTGAATGCCGCAGTCACCGACTACCAGCAGGTGACGAAGCTCAAGCCCAAGAGCTCGGGCGCGCAACAGCAGCTCGCGCAGGCGGCGGAGAACGCGGGCAACCTCAAGGTCGCCATCGCCGCGTGGACGGCATACCTCAAGCTTGCTCCGAACTCGCCGCAGAAGAAGCAGATCGAGACGCGGATCAAGCAGCTCAAGAAGAACCAGGCTGGGCTCGGCTCCAGCGCCAGTGCGAGCACGAGCAGCGGCTCGAGCAGCAGCAGCTCCGGCGGCAGCACGCCCGCCTACCCGTAGACGATTGCCGGTTCCGCCGCGCGGATAGACTCACGCGGAACGGCCCGCGAGGGGCCGTCGACCGACTCCGGGGGATCTGCGCATGAACTTCGACATCAAGACCGAGCAGCTCAGCGGCGAGGCCTACGTCATCTCGCTCACCGGCGAGGTCGACCTGTACACGGCGCCCGAGTTCAAGCAGCAGCTGCTCGAGGTGATCGGCCAGGGCGGAAAAGAGGTCATCGTCGACTTCAGCGGCACGACCTTCATCGACTCGACGACCCTCGGCGTTCTCGTCGGCGGCGTCAAGCGCCTGCGGACGAACGACGGCCAGCTCTCGCTCGTCTGCAGCGACCGCAACATCACGAAGATCTTCGAGATCACCGGCCTCGACAAGGTCTTCACGATCTACCCCACGCGCGAGGAGGCCGTGTCGGCGGTGGGAGTCCCACAGGGTTGAGCCTGCTCGGCCGGGTCACAACTGGAGGGCTTGGCGGGGCGGTGCTCGTCGCAGGGGCGCGATGGGCGTCGCGAGGCAAGGACGCAGGGAGCACCGATAGCGGTTCCTATCGGCGCGACCGAGGACGCGGCAGCCGGGGTAGCCGGCCGACGAGCGAAGCGAGGAGTCGCGGCGCTCGGCGCGGCCCTGCGACACAGCCACTTCTCCGCCGAGCCCTCCACATGGGCGCAGGGCTCGCGGCGGTCGCGCTGCTCGCCGCCGGCTGCGGCACGGGCGGCGTCGCGAGCAGCGGAGGGGCGCGGCCCGACACACACTCCGGGCAGCAGCTCTTCACGCAGAGGTGCGCCGCCTGCCACACGCTCGCCGCGGCGGGCGCCAGCGGGACGATCGGGCCGAACCTCGACGACGCGTTCGGCTCGGACGTGAAGCAAGGCTACGCGCAGAGCACGATCGAGAACCTCGTCCTCGACCAGATCCGGCTCGGCTCGGGAGAGGTCGCGACGTACACGAACAACAAGCACTTCACGACGACGCCGTCCATGCCGGCGAACCTCGTCACCGGCCAGGACGCGAAGGACGTGGCCGCCTACGTCGCGTCGGTCGCGGGAACCGGGGTCTCGGGCGGCAGCTCGGGAAGCATCGGCACCAGCGGCGACGCGATCTTCAAGAGCCAGTGCGCCGGCTGTCACACCCTGTCCGCTGCCGGTTCGAGCGGGACGGTAGGCCCGAACCTCGACCAGCGCAAGCCGTCGCTGGCCATCGTCGTCCGCCAGGTCACGAACGGCGGCAGCATCATGCCGGCCTTCAAGGGGAAGCTGACCCCGGCGCAGATCCAGGCCGTGGCGAAGTACGTCTCCTCCAACGCCGGCAAGTAGAAGCGCTGGACGTTCGCGCGGCACGCCTCGAGGACGCTGCCGCAATCGCGCTCGTTCACGTGCGGACGTGGCAGGCGGCGTACGCCCATGTCTTCGAGCAGGAGCGGCTCGACGCACTCGACCTCGGCACGTGGGAGGAGCGCTGGAGTCGGCGCCTCGCCGAGCCCGCGCCGCCGAGCCAGGCGCTCCTGGTCGCCGAGGAGGGCGGCTCGGTGGTCGGCTTCGCCGCGTGCGGCGAGAGTCGCGAGACACCCGGTGAGGGCGAGCTCTACGCCATCTACGCGCTGCCCGAGTCGTGGGGCTCAGGCGTGGGGCCGGCTCTCATGGCCGCTGCGCTCGACGCACTACGCGACGGCGGCTTCGCCTCGGCGAGCCTCTGGGTGCTCGAGGACAACCCGCGCGCGCGGCGCTTCTACGAACGGGAGGGGTGGACGCTCGACGGCGGACGCCGCGAGGAGCAGTCCCTCGGCGCGCCCGTGACCGAGGTCCGCTACCGGATCACGCTCGGCTGACGGGCAGGGCGACCCGCTCGCGGATCGCGTCCAGCATCCCGTCGTCGCCCGCGACGAGCACCTCGTCGGCGCCGAAGATGCGCAGCGCGTCCTCGACGGCGAGCGCGGGGTCGTCCGCGCCGACCTCGACGCGCGCGCCCGGCAGCCGTGACCCGAGCGCCGCCGCGGTCGCCTCGGCGTCGTCGCGACGGTCGTCCACGGCTCCGGTCAGCGACTCGCGGGTGGACGCGAGCGCCGGCACGACGACGAGCACCTCCGCCCCGTCCGGCACGGTCACCGCGTTCGTCCCCGGCGGCGCGACGACAAGCACGCGATGGTGTCCCGGCGGCGTCCCCGAGGTCACGACCGGCGGCGGCTCCGCTGCGCCCGGCACCGGCTCCTTCACCAGCCACCAGCCGAGCCAGCCGAACGCGATCACGGCGACCGCGACGCCGAGCCACGTGTTGATGAAGGCGGCCACGATGATCACGATCGCGCCGCCGACCACGATCCAGAGGAAGCGGTAGGCCTCGCCCTCGCTGCGAAGCGGATTGCGCATCGTCCGCTCCTTACCCGCCGGTCAGAGGATGTAGACCGTCGTGAAGACGACGATCCACATCACGTCGACGAAGTGCCAGTAGATCCCGCCGATCTCGACGCCGTGATGGTGCTCGGCCGAGAAGTGGCCTCGGAAGGCGCGAATCGTCATGAAGGCCAGGATCGTGAGTCCCACGAACACGTGGCACCCGTGCAGGCCGGTGAGGCAGAAGAAGATGGTCGGGAACGCGCCGTCCGAGGTGTTGAAGCCGGCGCGCATGTACTCGAAGATCTGCGAGATCAGGAAGGCGAGCCCCATCAGGAACGTGAGCAGCAGGCCTGCCCGCATCCCCCAGACGTTCCCGCGCTTGATCGCCACCGTGGCCCAGTGCATCGTCGCGCTCGAGGTCATGAGGATGAACGTGTTGATCGTCGCCACGAAGACGGGGAGCTCGAACGGCGGCGTCGGCCACGGCACCCCGTTGACGATCCGGACGAAGAAGTAGGCCGTGAAGAACGAGCCGAAGAGCATGATCTCCGACGCGATGAACAGGTACATGCCGAGCGTCTCGGGCTTGATCCGCGAGCTGTAGTGCGGCTCGGGGGGCCCGTGATGCTCGTGCTCGTCGTGCCCGAGCGGCTCCGCGTGCGAGTAGGTGGCTATGCCGGCACCTCCGCCGCTTCCTTCTCGACGACGACGTGCTCGACGGGGACGCCCGTCTCCTTGCGCAGGCGCTCGACGAGATCCTTGCGCAGCCAGCCCGAGCTGAGCGGCTCGAAGGTCGAGACGACGATCTCGTCCACGCGCTCGTCGTGGACGGCCTCCATGGCCGCGCTGAACGGGTCCGGATGCGCCACCTGGCCGTGGGCGTCGATGCCCTCGCCGCGCAGCTGGGAGAGCGCGCGCCTCAACCGGCGCTCGGCCTCGGGGTGGTCGCCCGCGTTCGGGTCGCTCTGGGGCGAGACGATGAGGAAGCTCGCCGGGCTCGCCGCGGCGCGCTCGCGGATCCTGGCCAGGAGCGGCTCGCCGAGCACTGTCTCGTTCGCGATCACGAGCACGTTCTTCTCGGCCGGCCCGTCGCCGCTCGCCACGAGGTGCTCCACGGGGAGCGGGCCGGCGGCCGAGCGGATGCGGTCGAGGACGTTGCGGCGCAGCCAGCCCGACTTCTCCTCCGGATGCGTCGAGACGAGGATCTCGTCCACCGGCGGCTCGAGCTGCGCGAGCGCGTCGCGGACGGCCGCCGCGGGATCCGCCTCGACGACGTACCCGTCGGCCGGGATCCCGGCGTCGCGCAGGTGGGCGAGCGCCCGATCGAGCCGGCGTCCCGCCGAGGCGCGGCGGCTGTCGGCGTAGACGACGTAGCCGCGCTGCGGCTCGTTCACCGGCGAGACGACGGTGACGCGGAGGTCGTCGCCGCCGGGCGCCGCCGAAGGCGGCGCGGTCTGATCGCTGGGCGCCGGCGGCTTTGCCGGCGGCGCTTCCGGCAACCGGGATTCGAGCGCCTTGCGCAACGTCGCCGCGTCGACCGTCTCGTTCGCGACGACGAGCAGGTGCGTCATAACGGGACCTCCTCCATCTCGCGGGCCTTGGAGGGCGCGAGGATCGCGTGCTGGGCGCCGGGGACGCCGTACTCGTACGGCGAGCCGACGACCTGCGGGATCTCGTCGAAGTTGAAGGTCGGCGGCGGCGACGTGACCAGCCACTCGAGCGTCATCGCGCGCCACGGGTTCGCGGGCGCGATCTCGCCGTAGCGCCAGCTCGTGATCATGTTGTAGAGGAAGACGATCACGGACGCGCCGAGCCCGAACGACGCGAGCGAGATGAAGAGGTTCAGGTCGGCGTACTTCGGCAGGTAGTCGGCGACGCGCCGCGGCATTCCGTCGGTCCCGAGGATGTGCATCGGGAAGAAGGTGAGGTTGAAGCCCACGAACGTGAGCCAGAAGTGGAGCTTGCCGAGCCGCTCGTCGTACATCCGACCGGTCATCTTCGGGAACCAGTAGTAGATCCCGGCGAAGATCGTGAACACCGAGCCGCCGAAGAGCACGTAGTGGATGTGCGCGACGATGAAGTCCGTCTGGCTCACGTGGATGTCGATCGGGACGGCGCCGAGCATGACGCCGGACAGGCCGCCGATCACGAACATCGAGAGGAAGCCGAGCGCAAACAGCATCGGCGTCTTGAAGTGGAGCTTTCCTTCCCACATCGTCGCGAGCCAGCTGAAGATCTTGATTCCGGTCGGGACGGCGATCAGGAGGGTCGTGATCATCATCGGCACGCGCAGCCAGGACGACATGCCGCTCGTGAACATGTGGTGCGCCCAGACCGAGAAGCCGAGGACGACGATCGCCATCAGCGAGAGCGCCATCAGGCGGTAGCCGAAGATCGGTTTCCGTGAGAACACGGCGATCACCTCGCTCATGATCCCGAAGCCGGGCAGCATCATGATGTAGACGGCCGGATGCGAGTAGAACCAGAAGATGTGCTGGTAGCCGAGCACGTAGCCGCCCCCGCCCGGCTCGAAGAACGACGTGTGCATCACGTGGTCGAACATCGAGAAGAACTGCGACCCGGCGATGAACGGTGTCGCGATCACGACGAGCAGGGAGGTCGTGAAGTTCGCCCACACGAGTAGCGGGAGGCGCCAGAACGTCATCCC
>DASTZY010000016.1:0-1454 GCA_035764085.1 Gaiellaceae bacterium | reverse complement strand
CGGCAAAACGTCTTTTCAGCTGCGAGCGGGGCCTTGCCGAGTTCTTCTTTCATTTCTCTAGGCGGTAACTTGTACCACAGGTCTTGTGGGTTGGCTGAGGAACCGCACCAAGCGCTTGATATTCTGCGCAGCCGCCGCCAGGAAGAACTGCTCCCGAACGAACTTCAGTCTCCGCAAACGCAGGCGACGCAACCCGATCTGATTCTTGAGTTCTGCGAACAGTGCTTCCACCTTCTTTCTTTCGCATTGAGCCTTCACGAACTCTGGCGTAGTGGCCAACTCGCGTGCCCGTTGCCGGGCGGGTTCATCCATGTGAATCGCAAGACAGCGGAACGCTGCACTGGTGCATTGCATTTTCAGCGAGCATGCCCCGCAACGTTTGCGAGTTCCGATATAAGTGTAGGTGCGGTTCCGAACACTCCGCCCACCGTAGTTGAGCTGCTGCCCTGCAGGGCAGCGATAACTGTTACTTTCCGGCTGATAAGTAAACCGCTCGGGGCCGAAGAACGGACTCCTCTTTCGGTGGATGCTGTCGCGGGTTCGCATGTACGGGGTGATATTCCGATCGGTTAACCATTGCAGAAACTCTCCGTTTCCGTACGTAGTATCGGCTGCCACCGATTCTGCCTCTCGTCCTTGCCAGTGCGCGAACCTGGTGAGCATGTCTTGTGCGGCCACCGTCTCCTGACTCATCCGTGCTGCGGTGCCTTGGACTCCAACGATCACGCAACTATGGTTGTCCACCAGATAGTTGTCGTAGTACCCCAGCCGTGCCGGCGTGCCACCCTTGGTGGCGTAGGTGGAATCCGGATCCGTGGTGGAGACTTGGTCCTGTTGATGAACCGGTTCCTCCACTGGGTTCTGTTCTTCTAACTCCTTCAGATACTGACGCAGGCTGTGGTTGACCTGGGCAGCTTCCGCCAACTGTTCCCGCGGTATGCGGCTCTCCTTCGCTGCATTGGCTTCCACGAAAGTCCCATCCACCGACAACTGCGTGCCCTGTACCAGACCCAGTTCTATACACTGCCGCACGATCTGCTCAAACAGTTGTTCAAACAGCTTCGATTCTTGAAACCGTCCGTGTCGATTCTTAGAAAACGTGGAGTGATGCGGGACCTCTTGATCGAAACTGAGACCGGTGAACCAGCGCCACGCCAGATGCATGCGCAGTTCCTCCACCAGCTTGCGTTCACTGGTGATCCCGTACAGATAACCGATCAGCAGAATGCGCAGCAGAAGCTCGGGGTCAATTGATGGGCGACCGGTCTCACTGTAGGTGGCTTTCAGTTGCTCCCGTACAAACTCGAAACTGATGTGCTTGTCGATGAGTCGCAGCAGATGATTCTCAGGAACTTGATCTTCCAGGCGGAAGTAATAGAACAACGCCTCACTGCGGGAATGGTGCCCCATCATGATCAGCAAGCCTCCAACTATCGAAATCCAGCAAAGCATGA
>DASTZY010000015.1:0-18528 GCA_035764085.1 Gaiellaceae bacterium | reverse complement strand
CCAGTAGTAGAGGCCGCCGAAGAAGCCGAACGCCGAGCCGCCGAACAGGACGTAGTGGAAGTGCGCGACGACGTAGTACGAGTCGTTCAGCTGCCAGTCGACCGGGAACGCCGCGAGGAAGATCCCCGACAGGCCGCCCATCGTGAACAGCGCGATGAAGCCGAGCGCGAAGAGCATCGGCGTGTCGAAGACGAGGTTGCCGCGCCAGGTCGTGGCGAGCCAGTTGAAGATCTTGATCCCGGTCGGCACCGCGATCACCATCGACGAGATCATGAAGAACGAGTCGAGCCCGACCGGCATCCCGACCGTGAACATGTGGTGCGCCCAGACGAGCATCGAGAAGAACGCGATCCCGATCGTCGAGAACGCCACCGCCTTGTAGCCGAAGATCGGCTTGCGCGAGAAGACGGGCAGGATCTCCGAAATCATCCCGAAGACGGGCAGCACCATGATGTAGACCTCCGGGTGCCCGAAGAACCAGAACATGTGCTGGTAGAGCACGATGTTCCCGCCCTGCGACGGGATGAAGAAGTGCGTCCCCACGGTGCGGTCGAGCAGCAGCAGCGTCACCGCCGCCGAGAGCGCCGGCAGCGCGACGAGCAGGAGGATCGCGTACGTCTCGACGGCCCAGACGAAGAGCGGCATCCGCATCCACGTCATCCCCGGAGCCCGCATGTTGTGGATCGTGACGATGAAGTTGATCGCGCCGAGGAGCGACGACAGCGTGAGGATGTGGATGCTGAGGATCCAGTAGTCCTGGCCGTGGCCCGGGCTCGCCCACGGGAAGTTCTCCGACAGGGTCGGGTACGACCACCAGCCGGCGTGCGCCGCGCCGCCCTTCGAGAACCAGCTGAGCCAGAGGACGATGCCGCCGAGCAGGTAGAGCCAGTAGGAGAGTGCGTTCAGGCGCGGAAACGCCATGTCGCGCGCACCGATCATCAAGGGCGTGAGGAAGTTCGCAAAGCCCGCCAGGAGCGGGACGACGAAGAGGAAGATCATCGTCGTGCCGTGCATGGTCACGACCTCGTTGTACGAGTTCTTCGTCAGGAAGGTCTCGTTCGGGGTCGCGAGCTGCGAGCGCATGAGGATTGCGAGGATCCCGCCGGCGACGAACCACACCAGGGACGTCGCGATGTACAGGATCCCGATCCGCTTGTGGTCGACGGTGACGAGCCACTTGGCGACCCGTCCGCTCTTCCAGCTGACCGGGTAGACCGCTTCGCTCCTAGCCGCCACTGGTCGCTCCCGCGGGGGCCGGCTTGTAGATGTGCTTCTTGACGTACGCGGCGAGGGCGTTGGTCTCGGCCTGCGTCCAGGTGTCCCCGACCGGAGGCATCGCGCCGGGCCTCGCCGGCGTGTCGAAGCCGTTCCGGAGAATGCCGAGCAGCCCCGATGTCTGCGTGAGCAGCGTGCTGCTCGAGATCGCCGGCCCGTAGCCGCCCTGCCCGAGGTTCCCGTGACACGTCGCGCAGACGCCCGTCCAGATCTGCTTCCCGATCGTCTGCTTGGCGGTGGTCGAGACGTACTGGTCGTACGCCTGCTGCGACTCCGCGGCGACGGTCGCGTGCATCGCGGCGTGGTAGACGCCGCAGAGCTCGGCGCACTGGCCCTCGAAGTTGCCGGCCCGCTGCGCCTGGAACCAGAGGTGGTTCGTCCTTCCCGGGATCGCCTGGATCTTCCCGCCGAGCGCCGGGACCCACCAGCTGTGGATGACGTCCGACGAGACGACCTTCAGCTCGACGACCCGCCCCACGGGGACGTGCAGCGTCCCGATCGAGTGCGCGCCGTTCGGGTAGTCGAACTGCCAGTAGAACTGATGGCCCTGCACCGTGATGTCGAGCGGATTGGAGGCCGCAGGCGCGCCTCTGATCTGCGGCAGCTCGAGGAAGACGACGATCCCGATGACGCAGAGGATCACCACCGGGATCACCGTCCAGATCACCTCGAGCCGCGTGTGGCCGTGCACCTGGGCACCCTCGACCGCGCGCGCACGGCCGCGTTGCCGGTACTTGACGACGAAGACCACGAGCAGCCCCTCGACGATGAGGAAGATCGCCGCGGTGAAGCCGAAGATGACCCAGTAGGCGGTTCTGGTGTGCTCCGCGTTCGGCGAGGCCGGGGCGACGGGCGCGAAGCCCCCGTTCCCGGCTGCGGCGACGCCCGCCGTCGCAAGCGCGACCAGCACGGCGAGAACCAAGGACGGCAGCTTGCGGCGCACCCGCAGGGCATTCTATGAACGTGTCCCAGCGCTCGCGGATCGAACTGCCGGACCACGTCCCGCCGGCGTTCGAGGTCTACGTGAGCGGCGTCCGCCAGGAGCCCGGACGGGACTTCGAGGTCGAGGGCCGCTCGCTCGTCTTCCCGCGCCCGATCGAGCAGGAGGGCCGCCTCGGCTTCTGGCGCTGGGCCTCGATGTGGCTCGGGATCGCCGGTACCTACCGCAAGAACGAGACCGTGGACATCGTGTACGTGGCGGACGGGCGGCGCGAGGTGGAGACGGGCCTCGTCCCGCAGCCGTACGACCCGGACGGCTCAGGCTGAGGCGACGGCGAGCTCCGGCCGGCCTGAGGCGTCGCCGAGCAGCGCGGCGACGGCGTCGGCGAAGACGTCGCGGCCCGGCGCATAGACCGGGCGGAAGTCGACGGCGCCGTTCAACTCGAGCACGACGAAGCCGTTGCCCGTCGGGAGGAGGTCGACGCCGACGAGGTCTGCACGGGACGCGCGCGCAGCGGCGAGCGCGAGACTCCGGGCGAGCGGCGGCGGTTCCACCGGCTCCACCTGCGACCCGAGAGCGGCGTTCGTCCGCCACTCACCGTCCTGCGCGATCCGGCAGGCGGCTCCGACGACGCGGCCGCCGGCGACGACCAGGCGCAGGTCCCAGCTGCGGCCGTCCGCGGCTGCAGCGGTCTTCCTGCCGGGCGGCTCGACGAGCTCTTGCGCAAGCGCGCCGTGCTCGCGAAACCAGCCCTTCCCCTGCAGCCGCACGAGCGCCGTCTCCAGCTCGTCCCGGGTCGAGCACAGCTCGATCTCGCGCCCCCAGCTCCCGAAGCGGGGCTTGAGCACGAGCGGGAGCTCCGGCACCGCGGCGGGCAGCGCCGGGCTGACGAGCGTGGTGTGCGGGTGCGGCAGTCCGGCGAGCCGGAGGGTGCGGGCGGTCAGCAGCTTGTCGTGGGCGAGGACGAGCGCTGCGGGAGGGTTGCGTACGTCCACACCGCCGGCCGCGAGCCGTTCCAGCTCACCGGTCCCGCATTCGATGCCGTCGAGCTTCTCGCGCACGTCGAGCCTCGCGAGTGCGATGTCGCCCGGCTCGAGGTGCGCGAGCGCCCGGTGCGGGTCGATCAACTCGGAGTCGAGACCCCACCCGCGCGCCGCGGCGACGAGCGCCTCGTTCGTCGCGCTGCGCCGGTGGGCGACGACGGCGAACTTCATGCCGAGATCGTGCTGGCGGTGCCGCGGGGCGTGGGGCGAGATCCGGTGACGGGGTGGTGTCGGACTCGCTACTTCGCCACCGGCTCGAGCCGGTAGCCGACGCCGTATCGCGTCTGGATGAACGTGTGCGTGGACGCCTGGCGGTCGACCTTCTCCCGCAGCCGGCGCACGAACACGTCGACCGTGCGGTCGCGGTGGGACTCGCGCCGGCCCCACAACTTCTGTAGCAGCTCGTCGCGGGTGACGACGCGGCCGCGGTCGAGGGCGAGCTGGTAGAGGAGTCGGAACTCCGTCGGCGTCAGCTCGGCGCTGCGATCGTCGACGTAGGCCTGCACCTCGAGGGGGTCGATACGCAGCTCCTCGATCTCGATCGGCTCGCCGCGTGGGGTCTCCTCGCGCCGCAGGGCCCGGCGGGACGCCGCGCGCACGCGGGCCACGAGCTCCTGCATCGAGAACGGCTTCACGAGGTAGTCGTCGGCCCCGATCTCGAGCGCGTGCACCCGGTCGTGCTCGGTCCCGCGGGCGGAGATGACGACGATCGGTGTCCCGATCCCCTCGTTGCGCGCGGTCTCGATCAGCTTCCACCCGTCGACCCCGGGAAGCATCAGGTCGAGCACGCAGACGTCGGGCTTCTCGTAGCGGAGCCGCGCGAGCCCCTGTGTGCCGTTGCCGACGGAGACGGGGTCGAAGCCGGCGGCTCCGAGGTGCCGCGCCATCCCCTGCGCGATGACCTCGTCGTCCTCGACGATCAGAACCTTCGGCATGGTTCACTCATTATCGGCCGCGACCGGGTAGGCGGAGGGTAGACGGTTGGTGAAGGAGTGGTGAACGAGGAGCGGGCCAGAGAGGTGGCCTCGAGCTGCGGCGAGCCGATCGTCGTCCTCGACAACGAGCGGCGCATCGTGGCGACGAGCGAGCGGGCGGCGAAAGCCCTCGGCGGCGCGCGAATCGGCGGGCGGCTCGACGAGGAGCTGGCTGCGTCTCATCCCGACCTCCTCGTCCTCTTCCTCGAGTCGCCGCCGGAGCTGCCCGCGTATCAGGAGCTGCGCGCCGGGTTCACGGCTGCCGTCTCGCACGAGCTGCGGACGCCGCTCGCGCGGCTGCTCGTGCTGCTCGAGAGCGCCGAGCTCCCCGGCACCGACCTGAGCGAAGTGGTCGAGCAGGCGCGCGAGGAGGTCGCGCAGGCGCGCGAGTTGATCGACGACGTGCTCTTCCTCGGCGAGCTGGAGACGGGTCGCGAGGTGGTCGCGCTCGGCCGCACGCTGGCTCAGCCGGTGGTGGAGGAGGTCGTCGCCTCTCTCGCCGAGCGCGCGGACCACGCGCAGGTCACGCTCGAGGTGCGCGCCGACGGACGCGTCGAGCTGCCGCTGCGGCCGAGGATGCTGCGCGTGGTGCTGGAGAACCTGCTGGCGAACGCGATCCGCTACGCGGGACAGGGCAGCACGTGCATGGTCGAGCTGTCCGAGTCGGCCGAGGAGGACGTGCTTGCGGTCTCGGACGACGGCAAGGGCGTGGAGGCCGCTGACCTGCCGCGGCTCTTCGAGCGCTTCTACCGCGGCGACCAGGCACGCACGAGCCGTGGCACAGGTCTCGGCCTCGCGATCGTGAAGCACGTCGTCACCTCCGCCGGTGGCGAGATCGAAGCTGCGAGCGACCCGGGCCGAGGTCTGCGGATCCGCGCCCGATTCCCGCGCTAGCGGTCAGCCGAAGCGGCCGGTGACGTAGTCCTCCGTCCGCTTGTCGGACGGGGCGGTGAAGATCTTTTCGGTCGCGTCGTACTCGATCAGCTCGCCCCAGCGCTCGCCTTCCGCGCCGCGGGAGATCGAGAAGAAGGCGGTCATGTCGGCGACGCGGGCCGCCTGTTGCATGTTGTGCGTCACGATCACGAACGAGTACTCGCTCTTGAGCTCGTGCAGGAGCTGCTCGATCGCCTGCGTCGCGATCGGATCGAGGGCGGAGGCGGGCTCGTCCATGAGCACCACGTCCGGCTCGACGGCGATGGCCCGCGCGATGCAGAGCCGCTGCTGCTGGCCCCCCGAGAGCGAGAGCGCGCTCGCCTTGAGTCGGTCCTTCACCTCGTCCCAGAGCGCAGCCTGCGTCAACGCCCGCTCGACCCGTTGCTCGAGGTTGTCCTTCATCCCGAGCACCTTCAGCCCCCAGGCGACGTTGTCGTGGATCGACTTCGGGAAGGGGTTCGGCCGCTGGAAGACCATGCCGATCGTCCGCCGCACCGCGACCGGATCGACGTCCTTGGCGGCGATGTCCTGGCCGTGGTACCGGATCGTCCCGGTCTGGCGGAATCCCGGCACGAGGTCGTTCATGCGGTTGAGACAGCGGATGAAGGTGCTCTTGCCGCAGCCCGACGGCCCGATGACGGCCGTGACGAGGTTCCGGTAGACCTCCATCGACAGGTCCTTGAGAGCCGGCTTCGACCCGTAGCTCGCCGTCAGGTCCCGGATGTCGAAGACCTGTTGGAGCCGCTCGCGCGGCGGCAGCGGCTGACGCTTCGTCTCGACGCGCACGGCGCGCTCGATCGTACTCGACCCGGACACGGATCCTCCCCTCACTGCGGTCACCTCGCAGCGCGCCCCAGCTTGCGGCGGCTACGCGTGGCGAGCCAGCGGGCGGTCAGGCTCGTGAAGAGGATGAACAGGAGCAGGACGAGCGCGGCGGCCCAGGCGCGGGCATGGTCGTTGGGGTCCGCCGACTCCGACAGCTCGAAGATCGCCACGGGCACGGTCTGCAGAGCGTGGCTCGGGTTGAAGTCGACCTGGGTGCCGACGATCGAGGAGGTGAAGAGGAGCGGCGCGGTCTCCCCCGCGATGCGGGCGACGGCGAGCACCGTCGCCGTCAGGATCCCGCCGATCGCCTGCGGCAGGACGATGCCGAGCGTCGTCCGCCACCGCGGTACCCCGAGACCGAGAGACGCCTCGCGCAGGGAGCCGGGCACGAGCGCGAGCACCTCGATCGTGGAGCGCGCGACGAGGGGCAGCATCAGGACCGCGAGCGCGAACGCGCCGGCGTAGCCGCTCTGGCCGTGGGCGACCACGATCAGGCCGAAGACGAAGATGCCGATCACGATCGCCGGGATGCCGTTGAGGATGTCCAGCGTGAGGCCGACGCCGTTCCGGACGAGTCTCGGCGCGAACTCGTTCACGTAGGTCGCGACGAGGATCCCGAACGGCAGCGCCATGAGGGTGGCGAGCCCGACGAGCACGAGCGTGCCGACGAAGGCGTTGGCGAGCCCCTGGTGCACGTTGCCGATCGCGAAGGGAACCTGGGTCTTCGTGAGCAGGTCGAGGTTGAGCTGGCTGGCGCCACGCTTCGCCACCGACCAGACCACGATGCCGAGGATCGCGACCCCGATCGCGCCCGCGAGCCAGGCCGCGACCTCCATGGTGCGGTTCACGATCCGGCGGCGGCGCAGCCGGTCGTTGGGGCGCTGCAGCGCGCTGAGGTCGGCCGCGCTCACCTGGCCGGAAGTCCCTGCCTCCGCGCGACGCGACGCACGATCACCTGCGCGACGAGGTTCACGACGAGCGACAGGACGAGGAGGATGAGCGCGAGGTAGAAGAGCGACGAGGTCTCGAGCTTCGTGGCTGCGCTCTGGTAGGTGAGCGCGATCTTGGCGGCGAGCGAGTTGCCCGGGTCGAACAGGTTCCAGCTGATCTGGTTGTCGGAGCCGCCGATCACCTGCGCCACCGCGATCGCCTCGCCGACGGCGCGGCCCAGGCCCAGGATCAGCGCCGCCGCCACCCCGCCTCGCGTGTACGGGAAGACCACGCCGCGCACCATCTCCCAGCGGGTCGTGCCGAGCCCGAGCGCGCCCTCCTTCAGCTCGGACGGCACGCCGAGGAAGAGCTCGCGCGAGATGCTCGAGACGATCGGCAGGATCATGATCGTCAGCACGACTATCGCCGTGAAGATGGTCGACGTGCTGCTCGGCTCGCCGAAGAGCGGGATGAACCCGAGCGCCGAGTGGAGAGCCGGCATGACGTGGTCGTGCAGGACGGGCCCGAGCACGAGGATCCCCCAGAGCCCGATCACGACGCTGGGGATCGCGGCGAGCGTCTCGACGAGCGCCGTGACCGGCCCGCGGATCCAACGAGGGGCGAGCTCGGTGAGGAAGAGCGCGATCCCGAGCGCGAGAGGGGTGGCGAGGAGCAATGCACCGAGCGAGGTGACTGCTGTGCCGAAGATGAACACCGCGGCGCCCATCTCGTTGTGGACCGGATCCCAGCCGATGTGCGTCAGGAAGCCGAGCCCGAAGGTCGAGAGCGAGAGGTGGGCGCCTTCGACGACCTTGTAGGCGATCAGGCCGAGGAGGACGACGGCGCCGAGCGCAGCGAGTCCCGCCACGCCCTGCAGGAGGACGTCGCCGAGACGCGCGCGCCGCCCCGGGAAAGGGCGGCGGGCGGTCTCACCGGTCGCGTCGAGCGTGCTCACGATCCGAGGCGAACCTCCTAGGAGTGAAGCGTGGCGAGCGTCTTCTTCGCGGCCTTCACCACAGTTGCCGGCATCGGCGCGAAGACGTACCTCTTGATCGCGCTCTGGGCCTTCGAGCTCAGCGCCCAGCTGACGAACGCCTTGAGCGCGCCGGCCTTGTCGGTGCTCTGCGGGACGATCACGTACGTGAAGGTCGCGAGGGGGTACGCGTTGCGGTACTTCTGCGACTTGGGCGGGTTGGTGATCGAGATCTTGTTGTTGGCCGGGATCTTCGTCGACTTCACCAGCTGGGCCGACGACTCGATCGTGCCGAGCGTCGGCAGCACGTAGCGGCCGGCCGCGTTCTTCAGCCGCGCGAGCTTGAGATGGTTCTGGATCACGTACGCCACGGAGACGTAGCCGATCGCGCCCGCGTTGGACGAGACCGAAGCGGCGACGCCCGCGTTGCCGCTGCCGCCGATGCCGGACGGCCAGCTAACCGTCGTCGCGCACCCGACCTTCGTCTTCCAGGTCTTGTTCACCTTGGAGAGGTAGTTCGTGAAGACGTAGCTGTCACCGGACCCGTCGCTGCGGTGGACCGGCGTGATCTTGAGGTTCGGCAGCTTCAGGCCTTTGTTGAGCGACTTGATGGCCGGGTCGCTCCAGTTCGTGATGTTGCCGAGGTAGATGTTCGCGACGACGGTCCCCGTGAGCTTGAGCTTGTCGGTGGGGACGCCCGGGATGTTCGTGACGACCGTGGTGGCCGTCAGCGCCCACGGGATCTGGACGCAGCCGTGGCAGCCGGCGCCCTGGGACTTGGTCAGCGGCGCGTCGCTGGCGCCGAAGTCGACGGTGCGGTTGCTGATCGCCTGGATGCCGGCGCCGGAGCCGATCCCGCTGTACTGCAGCGAGTCGGCCTTGTACATCGGTTGCCAGACTGCGAGGGCCGGCGCGATGAGCGTCGAGCCGGCTCCCTTCAACGTTCCGGTCGACCGCTTGCCTGCGGCGCCGGCGGCCGCGACGGCGACAGCTCCGAGCAACGCCGCAGCGGCGAGCGCGAGTGTGATGCGGACGAGCTTGCCGTTTCTCGGCATCTGTTTCTTCCTCCTCCTCAGGGTTCGCGGCCACCGTACGGCCGGGCCTCCGGGGCATGGGATACGCCGGCGTTGCGAGGTGGAGACGAAGTGGTGACGAGGGCCTGCACGCCTGCCCAGGCCAGCTAGTACGCTGGCTCGGATGGCGATCGACGCCGCTCTCGAGCAGGTCGAGGCACAGCTCCAGGAGATGGGACAGCGCGTCGTGAGCGCCGTTCACGGCGCGATCCGTGCGCTCGAGGAGCGGGACGAGGAGCTGGCGGGCGAGGTGATCGCCTTCGACGACGAGGTCGACCGCCACTTCCTCGCCATCGAGCACCAGATCCAGGGGCTGCTCGCCCTGCAGACGCCGGTCGCCCGCGACCTGCGGCTCCTGCTGGCGATGCTCCACATCAACCTCCTGCTCGAACGGAGCGCCGACGGCTGCGTGACGATCGCGAAGCTCTCGCGCCTCGTCTCCGACGTCGAGCCGGACCCGGCCCTCGTCGAGGTGCTGTCGGAGATGGGAGAGCGCGCCGAGGAGATGCTGCGCGTGGCTCTCGACTCCTTCAGCCGGCGCGACCTCGAGGGGGCGGAGAGCCTCGTCGACCTCGACGAGCTGATCGATCGCGCCAACCGCCGCTTCGTGGAGCGGCTCGTCGACGTGATGGCCGAGCCGGAGTTCCGGGAGTGGGGCCTGCGGATGGTCGTGGTCGCGCGGACGATCGAGCGGATCGGCGACCGCGCCGTCGACGTCGGCGAGCAGACCGCCTATCTGCTCACGGCCGAGTTTCGCGAGTTCACCGACGCCTCACATCCGATCGGCTAGGACTCTCGGACGTGGACTGGCGCTGGTACAAGTCGATCTACGGGGTCTCCCTCGATCACCACGCGATCGGGACCGCCTTCTCGGACATCGAGAAGGTCAGCATCCCGGTCATGATCGTCATCACGGTCGGGCTCTGGCTGCTGGCGCGGCCGGGTGGCAGCGAGAAGTGGAAGCTCGCCTCGGTCAGCGCGCTCGGGTCGGCGGCGCTGGCGCTCGGGATCAACCGCCTGATCTCCTCCGAGATCTGGGACCGACAGCGCCCCTATCTGGCCCACCACATCGCGCACCCGTGGGCCAACTCCCACGATCCGTCCTTCCCGAGCGACCACGCCAGCGCGACGTTCGCGATCGCGTTCGCGGTGCTCGCGTTCGACGCGGTGGGCGGCGCAATCTTCCTCTTCCTCGCGCTCGTGATCTCGGTCGGGCGGCTCTTCATCGGAGCTCACTACCCCGGGGACATCGGCGCGAGCTTCCTCGTCGGGCTCGCAGCGGCGCTCGTCGTCGCGTGGCTCGCGCGGCCCGCGGTCGCCTACGTGGTGCGCCACGTGCAGCGGCTGACCGATCCCGTGCTGGCCCCGATGTGGGGCCTCAGGACCCGCTAGCGGGCGATCACAACGGGACGCGGTCGCTGTGCTCGGCGGCGGCCCGCAGCCGTCGCGCCAGGCCGGCCGTCAGCGCTCCCCGCTCGAGCCGCCAGCTCCAGTTCCCCTGCGACAGGCCGGGCCGGTTCATCCGCGCCTCGCTGCCGAGGCCGAGCACGTCCTGCGCCGCGACCACGGCGAGGGCGGCGGGCGAGGCGTATGCGAGCTCGATCAGACCCCAGTGCGGCTCCTCGGGATCGAGCCCGGTGGCGGCGCGCTGCCGCGGCGGCAGGCTCGCGAACCACCCGGCGACCGTGTCGGTGTCGTGCGTGCTCGTGTAGGCGACGGAGTTGACGCGATGGTTCTCCGGCCGGTGCGGGCTGCTCGGGCCGCCGCGGAAGGCCCAGAGGAGGACGACCATGCCCGGCAGGCCGAGCTCGTCGCGCAGCCGGTGGACGGGCGGCGTGATGTGGCCGAGGTCCTCGGCGATCACGGGCAGGCCGCCGAGGTCGTCGGCGACGGCATGGAAAAGCTCGGCGCCGGGGCCGGGGCGCCAGCGGCCCTTCCTCGCCGTCGAGTGACGCGCCGGGACCGCCCAGTAGGAGACGAAGCCGCGGAAGTGGTCGATCCGGCACAGGTCGACGAGCTCGAAGGTGCGCCGGAAGCGCTCGCGCCACCAGCGGTAACCGGTCGCGCGGTGCGCCGGCCAGTCGTAGAGGGGATTCCCCCAGCGCTGGCCACGGGCACTGAGGGCGTCGGGCGGCGCGCCGGCGACCTCCCCCTGCGTGAACAGCTCGGGCCACTCGGCGAGGTCGGCGCCCTCGTCGGAGACGTAGATCGGCAAGTCGCCGATCAGCCGCACGCCGCGCTCCGCCGCATAGCGGCGCAGCGCGCCCCACTCCCGCTCGAAGCGCACCTGGTCGGCGATCGCGTCCCGGCCGGCGAAGCTCGCCCAGGCGCCCGTCCAGAACGGGTGCCGCGCGACGAAGTCCTCGAGCTCGTCCCCGGTGACGCGTGCCTCGGGCTTCGCGAGCAGCTGCGGCGAGGCGGCGAACGCGGACGGCGACCGGTACGGCGAGCTGAACTCGTCCGGCGGGCCGAGCGGCAGCACCTGCCACCAGGACTGCCCGGCCGCCACGAGCCAGTCGACGAACCGGTACGCCTCGCGGTCCAGCTTCCCGGAGGGCAGGGAGGTCGGATGCAGGAGGATGCCGGACGAGCGCGCGAGCTTCACGTTTTCGATCCTGCCTCATCAGTGAGACTTCGCACCGTGCCCATCCCCAGGACGAGCCCCGCGCGGATCCAGATCCAGGAGGTGAAGCCGCAGGTCGACTGCGGCCGCTACCCGGTGAAGCGGACCGTCGGCGATCGGGTCGAGGTCACCGCCCGCATCTTCCGGGACGGGCACGAGACCCTCGGCGCAGCCATCCGCCACCGCGGGCCGGGCGCGACCCGCTGGACGGAGACGCCGCTCGAGCCGTTCGGCAACGACGTCTGGAGCGGTGCCTTCGAGGTCGACCGGCCGGGCGCCTGGAGCTTCCGGATCGAGGCGTGGGTCGACCGGGTCGCGTCGTTCCAGGAGGAGCTGCGGCGCAAGGTCGCCGCGGGACAGGCCGACCTCGCCGGCGAGCTGTCCGAGGGCGCAGTCCTGCTCGGCGACGAGGAGCTGACCGTCGAGCGGGCGCTCGCTGCGCCGTCCGGGCCGCGCTCGGAGAAGACGCAGTCGACGACCTACGAGGTGGACGTCGACCGCGTCCTCGGCCGCTTCGGCTCCTGGTACGAGCTCTTTCCCCGCTCCTGGGGCGGCTTCGAGAGCGTGCGCGCGTTGCTGCCGCGCTTCGCGGAGCTCGGCTTCGACGTCCTCTACCTGCCGCCGATCCACCCGATCGGCCGCACGAACCGCAAGGGCCGGAACAACGCCGAGACCGCGAAGGCCGGCGACGTCGGCAGCCCGTGGGCGATCGGCTCCGAGGAGGGCGGGCACGACGCGATCGACCCGTCGCTCGGCACCGAGCGGGAGCTGCGGGCGCTCGTGGCCGACGCGAAGAAGCTCGGGATCGAGATCGCGCTCGACTTCGCGATCCAGTGCTCGCCCGACCATCCCTGGCTGAAGGAGCATCCGGAGTGGTTCCACCGCCGGCCGGACGGCACGCTGAAGTTCGCCGAGAACCCGCCGAAGCGCTACCAGGACATCTACAACGTCGACTTCGGCAGCGAGGACTGGCGCGCGCTCTGGCAGGCGCTGCTCGACGTCGTCCTCCACTGGGTCGGCTGCGGCGTCACCGTCTTTCGCGTCGACAACCCGCACACGAAGCCGGTGGGCTTCTGGGAGTGGCTGATCCGCGAGGTGCGGCGGGAGAACCCGGACGTGATCTTTCTCGCGGAGGCGTTCACGCGGCCGGCGCCGATGACGACCCTGGCCAAGGCGGGATTTGCGCAGGGGTACACGTACTTCACCTGGAAGAACCGGCGCTGGGAGCTCCTCGAGTTCCTCGGCCAGCTGCTCGAGTGGCGCGACTACTACCGGCCGAACTGCTTCGCGAACACGCCGGACATCCTGCACGAGTACCTCCAGGTCGGTGGGCGCCCGGCCTTCGAGGCGCGGCTCGTGCTCGCGGCGACGCTGTCGCCGACCTACGGCATCTACTCCGGCTTCGAGCACTGCGAGAACGTGCCGGTGCGGCCGGGCTCCGAGGAGTACCTCAACTCCGAGAAGTACGAGCTCAAGAAGCGCAAGCTCGACGGGCCGTTGCTGCCGCTCGCCGCGAAGCTGAACGCGGCGCGGCGGGAGAACCCGGCGCTGCAGTGGCTCGACCCGCTGACGATGCTCGAGACCGAGAACGAGCAGCTGTTCGCCTTCCTCAAGCGGCGCGGCGACAACACCGTCGTCACCGTCGTCAACCTCGACCCGGCCGCGACGCAGGTCGGCGTCTGCGTGGTGCCGGTGTCGACCGGCCTGCCGCCTGCGTACCCGGTGCGCGACCTGCTGACGGACGAGACCTGGACGTGGCGGATCGGCCGCAACTACGTCAAGCTCGCCCCCGGCCAGAGCCACCTGCTTAGGATCGGCGGCTGATGTCCGAGCAGTGGTTCGAGCGGGATCCGCTCTGGTTCAAGCACGCGGTCTTCTACGAGATCCACATCCGCGGCTTCTTCGACGGCAACGACGACGGCTCCGGCGACTTCCGGGGGCTGATCGACAAGCTCGACTACCTCGAGTGGCTCGGCGTCGACTGCCTCTGGCTGCTGCCGATGTACGAGTCGCCGCTCCGCGACGGCGGCTACGACATCTCCAACTTCTTCGCCATCCACCCGGACTACGGCACGGTGGAGGACTTCCGCGAGTTCGTCGAGCAGGCGCACCAGCGCGGGATGCGCGTGATCGCCGATCTCGTCATGAACCACACCTCGGCCGACCATCCGTGGTTCCAGGAGTCCCGCACCGACGCCGGCGCCCCCAAGGGCGACTGGTACGTCTGGAACGAGAACGACGAGCGCTACCCGGAGGCGCGGATCATCTTCATCGACTCCGAGCCCTCGAACTGGACGCTCGACCAGCTCCGCGGCGAGTACTACTGGCACCGCTTCTTCCACCATCAGCCGGACCTCAACTTCGACAACCCCGAGGTGCAGGAGGCGATGCTCGAGGTGCTGCGCTTCTGGCTCGACCTCGGCATCGACGGCTTCAGGCTCGACGCCGTGCCCTACCTCTTCGAGCGGGAGGGGACGAACGGCGAGAACCTGCCCGAGACGCACGAGTACCTGAAGCGGATCCGAGCCGAGGTCGACGCGCGCTACCCGGACCGGCTGCTGCTCGCCGAGGCGAACCAGTGGCCGGAGGACGTCGTCGAGTACTTCGGCGACGGCGACGAGTGCCACATGGCGTTCCACTTCCCGGTCATGCCGCGGATGTTCATGTCGGTGCGCCGCGAGGACGCGACGCCCATCTACGAGATCCTCGACCGGACGCCGGCGATCCCGGACAACTGCCAGTGGGGCCTCTTCCTCCGCAACCACGACGAGCTGACGCTCGAGATGGTCACCGACGAGGAGCGGGACTACATGTACGAGGAGTACGCGAAGGACCCGCGGATGAAGCTCAACCTCGGCATCCGCCGCCGTCTCGCGCCACTCCTCGACGCCGGGCGCGACGAGGCGGAGCTCCTCCACGCCATCCTCTTCTCGCTGCCGGGTTCACCCGTCCTCTATTACGGGGACGAGATCGGGATGGGCGACAACGTGTACCTCGGCGACCGCGACGGCGTGCGCACTCCGATGCAGTGGTCGGGCGACCGCAACGCCGGCTTCTCGCGCGCCGACTGGGCCCAGCTCTACCTGCAGCCGCTGATGGACCCGGTCTACGGCTTCCAGGCCGTCAACGTCGAGGCGCAGCTCCGCACCCCGAACTCGCTGCTGCGCTGGATGCAGCGCTTCATCGCGCTCCGCAAGGAGCATCCCGTGTTCGGGCTCGGCACCTACCAGCCGCTGCGCGCCGAGAACACACGGATCTTCGCCCACATCCGCACCTGGGAGGAGGACGTGGTCCTCTGCGTGCACAACCTCGCGCGGTCGGCGCAGGCCGTGCAGCTCGACCTCTCGGACTACGTCGGTATGGTCCCGGTGGAGATGCTGGGCCGGACGGCGTTCCCGCCGATCGGCGAGCTGCCCTACTTGCTGACCCTCGCGCCGCGCGGGTTCTTCTGGTTCCAGCTCAGGCCCGCAGGGCAGGTGGAGTAACGATGGACGAGCGCGCGCTGATCGAGTACGTGACCCGGCAGCGCTGGTACGGAGCCAAGTCGAGGACGGTGTCGCATTCGGAGGTGCTCGACTCGGTCACGATCCGGCAGGCCGACCCGCAGCTGTCCCTCGCGCTCGTCGAGCTCCGCTACGACACGGGGGCGCACGACATCTACCAGCTCCTGTTCGCAGGCGGCACGAACGGCGCTCCGTTCGACGGCCTCGCCGAGGATGCCGGCATCGCGCGAGAGATCGTGAGCGCCATGCGGACCGGACTCACGCTCCAGGGCTCGGAGGGCGTGGCCGAGTTCACCCCGGCCGAGGACTTCTCCGCGCTGGGCCGCGAGCTCGGCGCCGCCCGGCTCGTCGCGTCCGAGCAGTCCAACAGCTCCGTCATCTTCGACGAGGCGCTGATCCTGAAGATCTTCCGCCGCCTCGAGCCGGGGATCAACCCCGAGCTCGAGATGCTCCGCTTCCTCACCGACCAGGGCTTCCACAACATCCCGGCGCTCGGTGGCTGGTACGGCTACTCGGGCGGTCCGCTCACCGCGACGCTGGGCCTGCTGCAGCAGTACGTCGCCGGCGCCCTCGGCGGCTGGGAGCTCGCGCTCGGCGAGATCGCGTCCGCGCCCGAGAGCCTGCTCGACCGGCTCGGACGGCTCGGCGAGGTGACGGCTCAGATGCACACCGCGCTCGGCGCGGATCCGACCGACCACGCGTTCGCACCCGAGGATCCGAGCGTGGAGTCGCTCGGCCTCCTCACCGCGACGGTGGACGAGGAGATCGCGCGCGTCTTCCTGTCGCTGCCGGAGGACGACGAGCGCCTCGGGCCGATCATCGGCCGCGGCGAGGAGGTACGTGAGCAGCTGCGCCTGCTCACCCACGCCGGCTCGAGCGGCCGCGTGATCCGCACGCACGGCGACTACCACCTCGGCCAGACGCTGTGGAGCGGCAACGACTGGATCATCCTCGACTTCGAGGGCGAGCCTGCGCGCACGCTCGTCGAGCGGCGCCGCAAGCGCTCGCCCCTGCGCGACGTCGCCGGGATGCTCCGCTCCTTCGCCTACGCGGCCACAGCCGCGGCGCTCACGCGCGGCGCCGACGTGCCCGGCGACTGGGAGGAGCGGGCCCGCGAGCGGTTCCTCGAGAGCTACCTCGACACGGTCGACGCGGCGCTGCTGCCGCCCGGCGAGGCCGCGATCGAGCGGCTGCTCGCCGTGTTCGAGCTCGAGAAGGCGGTCTACGAGCTGCAGTACGAGCTGGACAACCGCCCGGACTGGGTTGGAATCCCGGTCACGGGTATCGAGCGCCTCATGCAGCAGGCCGCGGAAGCGCTGTGACGGTCGAGCTCGGGCCGAACCCGCACGAGGTTCTCGGCGCCCACGAGGCGGAGGACGGCGTCGTCGTGCGCGCGTACCGGCCCGAAGCGCAGGCGGTGCGCGTGCAGCCGGCGGGCATCGAGGCCGAGCTCACCGACCCCGCAGGGCTCTGGGAGGCCCTGCTGCCGAAGGCGCGGCTGCCGCTCGAGTACGAGCTCGAGGTCGAGTACCCGGACGGCAACACGTTCACCGTCCGCGACCCCTACTCGTTCCTCCCCACGCTCGGCGAGCTCGACCTCCACCTGGCGATGGAAGGCCGCCACGAGCACCTCTACGAGCGCCTCGGCGCGCACGTGCGCGAGCTGGACGGCGTGGTCGGCACCGCCTTCGCGGTCTGGGCGCCGAACGCGCGCTCGGTCTCGGTGGTGGGCGACTTCAACTCCTGGGACGGGCGCCTGCATCCGATGCGCTCGCTCGGCTCGTCGGGGATCTGGGAGCTCTTCGTCCCGGGCGTCGGCGAGGGAACGAAGTACAAGTTCGAGATCCGGACGCAGAACGGGCGCCTCCGCCTGAAGAGCGATCCGCTCGCCTTCCACACCGAGGTGCCACCGGCGAACGCGTCGGTCGTCTGGGAGGCGAAGCACGCCTGGCAGGACTCGGACTGGCTCGAGGCCCGCACGAAGTCGGATCCGCTCCGCGAGCCGATGTCGGTCTACGAGGTCCACCTCGGCTCCTGGCGGCGCAACCCGGTCGAGGCGAACCGGCCGCTCTCGTACCGCGAGCTGGCCGACGAGCTCGCCGACTACGTGTCCGACCTCGGCTTCACGCACATCGAGCTGCTGCCGGTGATGGAGCACCCGTTCTCCGGCTCCTGGGGCTACCAGGTGACCGGGTACTACGCGCCCACCTCCCGCTTCGGCACACCCGACGACTTCCGCCGGCTCGTCGACCGTCTCCACCAGCGCGGCATCGGCGTGATCCTCGACTGGGTGCCCGCCCACTTCCCGCGCGACGACTGGGCGCTCGCCACCTTCGACGGGACGCACCTCTACGAGCACGCCGACCCGCGCCGCGGCTCGCATCCCGACTGGGGCACGCTCGTCTTCAACCTCGGCCGCACCGAGGTGCGGAACTTCCTGCTCGCCAACGCGCTCTACTGGCTGCGCGAGCATCACGCCGACGGAATCCGCGTCGACGCCGTCGCCTCGATGCTCTACCTCGACTACTCGCGCAAGGCCGGCGAGTGGGTGCCGAACGAGTACGGCGGCAACGAGGATCTCGACGCGATCTCGTTCCTGCGCGACCTGAACGAGGTCGCGTACGGCCGCGAGCCCGGGATCGCGATGACCGCCGAGGAGTCGACGGCCTGGCCCGGGGTCTCGAAGCCGACCTGGGTCGGCG
This sequence comes from Gaiellaceae bacterium, assembly GCA_035764085.1. Taxonomy (GTDB): domain Bacteria; phylum Actinomycetota; class Thermoleophilia; order Gaiellales; family Gaiellaceae; genus Palsa-739. The sequence goes on along the minus strand of DASTZY010000015.1, from coordinate 734 downwards.
GGCTCGGCTTCGGGTTCAAGTGGAACATGGGCTGGATGCACGACACGCTCGACTACTTCCAGCGCGAGCCGATCCACCGGCGCTTCCACCACCACCAGCTCACGTTCTCGCTCATGTACGCGTTCACGGAGAACTTCATCCTGCCGCTCTCGCACGACGAGGTCGTGCACGGCAAGCGCTCGCTGCTCTGGAAGATGCCCGGCGACCGCTGGCAGCAGTTCGCGAACCTGCGCGCGCTGTACGGCTACATGTGGGCGCACCCGGGCAAGAAGCTCCTCTTCATGGGCGGCGAGTTCGGTCAGGACCACGAGTGGGCGTACGAGCGCTCGCTCGACTGGCACCTGCTCGAGTACCGCGAGCATTCGGGGTTGCAGCAGCTCGTGCGCGACCTGAACCGCGCCTACCGCGCCGAGCCGGCGCTCTGGGAGGTCGACTTCGAGCCGGCCGGCTTCCGCTGGATCGAGCCGAACGACGCGCCGGAGAACGTGCTGGCGTTCGCGCGCTTCTCCAAGGGCGAGGAGCGCGTCCTCGTCTGCATCTGCAACCTCTCGCCGGTGCCGCGGACGGGCTACCGCGTCGGCCTGCCGCGCGGCGGCGGCTGGCGCGAGGTGCTGAACACGGACTCGACCTTCTACGGCGGCTCGGACACGGGCAACTACGGCGGCGTCGACGCCGAGGATCGTCCGTGGCAGAGCCAGGGCTTCTCGGCCGAGGTGACGCTGCCGCCGCTCGGC
>DASTZY010000014.1:0-14451 GCA_035764085.1 Gaiellaceae bacterium | reverse complement strand
GGCCAGTGTCGCGTGCGTTCTAGTCCGTTCCGCGGGGGTTGAATAGGTTCCAGTTCCCCTCGGTGACGACTTCGATGTCTCCCTCGGTCACCTTCAGAGCGGTCTGGTCGTCGAGCGCGTACGTCGGTACTGGTATTCCGGACGCCCACTTTTCCACGTCGGCCGAGGTGTTGAAGCCCTCGGTGCCGACGTGCACGGTCAGCGCAAAATCGACGAGCCCCAGCCCTCGATCGCCCTCCTGTCCGAGGTCGCTTCCCGGAGGAATCCACTGAAGGTTGAATTCCACGTCAGGGTTGTGTGGGGTCATGACGATGCTTCCGGCACTCACGCCGACATAGACGGTCTTGCTCAGCGACGGCAGTAGGTCTGCCAGTCCGCACCGCCGCATCCAGTAGCACAGGTACATCACGTGGCCGCCCCAGACCAGCAGGGCGTCGGTCTCTCGGAGGATCGGCACCCAGCTCTCCTCCTTGATGCTGGGCAGTGCGGTGAGTTCCAGCACACCTACCGACTTCCAGCCCAGTCCGCTGAATGGGCTCTCGGTCCGGCCGCTGATCGCGCGCCATGCCCCACCTGCGCCGTCGGGGAAGGGATAGATCGCGGTGGGGATGACAAGGGCACTGGAGTCTGCGATCGGCTTGCCGAGCAAGTCGACGAGGGCTTCTTCGATGCTTTGGTTGCTGATGCCGGAGGAAGTGAGAAGAAGCTTCATGTGCCTCCTGGAGTCGTGGCCGGGAACCTGGATCTTCTCGGCCGCTAATGGATCCGGATTGAGCTGGAGACTGACGGAGCACAATGAACTCATCGTTCCTTGACGAAGACCACCCACCCGCCTCAGGGGTCATTCCGGAACACTGGCCCGACGAGGTTCCCAGCTTCACGAGCGGGCAGAGTTGTCCAGCCCACACTCTGTAGGAGGTAGGTGGAAGCGCGCATCCATGTGATCACGCTGGCCGTCGATGATCTAGACCGGGCGCTCCGGTTCTACCGCGACGGCCTTGGTCTTCCCACCTCCGGCGTCACCGGCACCGACTACAAGGGTGGCGAGGATGCTCCGGCGGGAGACGTCGTGCTGTTCCACTTGTCCGACGGATTGACGCTGGCGCTCTATCCCCGCTCGGAGCTGGCGAAGGACGCGAACGTCCCGTTCGCCCCGCCCAAGCCAGGAGAATTCAGCATCGGTCACATCGTTCCGCGCAGAGCTGATGTGGATGCAGTTCTGACGCAGGCGGTGGCAGCGGGCGCAACGATGACCGACGAGCCTCACGACCGGCCCTGGAAGATCTACTCGGGCTACTTCCGTGACCCCGACGGCCACCTATGGGAGGTCATCTGGGACAGTCGGAGCGAGCCCAGCGGCTAGCAGCGACCGAAGATTGTCAAGGGGCATTCGGTACTGCTGGCCCAAGGAGAGTCCTATTCTCGGGGCGAACGCTTTGGTGCTCCGATCGCTGTTAGGCGTTCGTAGAGACCGCGTAGAGTCGCCATTCGCCTGGGACTCCCTTTAGCTCCTGGGTGCCGCGGTCGTCGAAGCTGATCCCAGAGCCGGCTACGAGATCTCTTACCGTCTGCGAGACGAGGACTTCGCCGGGTGAAGCTTGCGCGGCGACGCGTGCGCCGATCGAGACCGCGATGCCAGCCACCTTGCCGTCGAGCAGTTCGCACTCGCCTGTGTGCAGGCCGGCTCGGATCTCGATTCCGAGCTCGCCCACAGTCTCTGCGATGGTGCTGGCGCAACGGATGGCGCGTGCTGGGCCGTCGAAGGCGGCGAAGAAGCCGTCTCCGGCAGTGTCGAGTTCGCGCCCGCGGTGCCTTGTCAGCTCGCGCCGGACGGCTGAGTGGTGCCGTTCGAGCAGCTCTCGCCAGCCCCGGTCGCCGAGTTCGGCCGCCTTCGCCGTTGAGCCGACGATGTCGGTGAAGAGAACGGTGGCCAGTACGCGGTCGGGCTCCGGCTCCGGCTCTTCCGAGACGGTGGTCAGGAAGCCCCTGATTTCCTCCAGGACGAGTTCTGCGTCCCCGCTTGCGATGATGTGGTCGGCGCCCGGGAACTGAACATATCTCGCGCCGGCAATGTGCTCGGCCAGGTACCGCGATCCCTCCACGTTGACACGATCCTCGCCTTCGCGGTTCATCACGAGCGTCGGCGCCGTGATCGCAGAGATGACATTCCGCACATCGAGCTCATGCGACATTCGGTTCAGGGCGTCCACGTCGCGCGGACTCGCGCTCTGCCGCCAAATCGTGGCGAGCCGACGCTTGGTCTCCTCGTCTGAGCCTGGTGCAAAGACCTCGACCATCTTTGCCATCGCTTCGAGATCGCTCCAGCTGCGGAGAACTGCAGCGTTTTCCTCCTGCGCTTCTTGCTCAGTCAAGCCCCAGGGATAGTCGGGAGCCCAGGTGTAGCGGGGGAACGAGCTCCAAAGGACGAGTGCTCGTGTCCGCTCTGGGTAGGTGGCAGCGAAGAGCAAGGACAGCGGGCCGCCCTCCGAAGAGCCCAAGAGAGCCGCCCGAGGGGAGCCAACCGCGTCCATCACCGCTCGGACATCGTCCATGCGGGTCTCTAACGTGGCGATGCCGACCCGGTCGGACATGCCCGTGCCACGCTTGTCGAATCGGATCAGGCGGCAGAACTCTCCAAGCCGACGATTGAAGACCGCAAGCGTCGGCATCTGCCAGCCGAGCTCGACGTTCGAGAGAAACCCCTGGACCCAGACAAGATCGACCGGCCCGTCCCCCGTGACCTGGTAGGCGATCGACACATCGCCACTCTTGGCGTAGCGCGTCTCGGGAACGTCCATGGTTGAAGTGTCCGCTGTCTGGTTGGCAACCGCAACCGTGCGCAAGAAGCCCGCCGCGCTCCGCGCCTCCTCAAACGCCGAAGCCGCCCGGCTCAGAGGTCATTCCGGAACGCTCCTGCCCGCGCAGAAGGCGATGATCCACTACCTCATCACTCGGCCGGCGCCAAGCTCGCTGCCGGACAGGAGGCTGCCGTTCGAGCGGCACCGTCTTCACGGTCGCCGCCGCGGTCGTGCTCGTCCGCCCGGAGGCCGACAGCGACCTGCACCTCGTGCTGCAGCAGGGCGGCAATCACATGATCGCGGAGGCGCCCTCGCCGAGTTGCGACCGGCACGCGACGCCGGTGAGGCGCCGTCAGATGAGCGTCGCCCGGGGCACCGTCCGGCTCTGCGCACGGGCGCGGGTGACCGGGGTCGCCTTCTTCGACCTCGACCACGGCCAGACCGGGGTCGCACCGAACGCGATCGAGCTCCACCCGATCCTCGGGTTCACCTGCCGCACCGGCTAAGCCGACCCGCGATTGTCTGGCGCCTGACGCCTCGGCGGCTCCGCGGGCGAGCCGCGACGCGTGGGCTCACGCTTGGCGGCGGATCCGCCGATCGGCGGCGAGTGCTTCTTGTGTGCGTGCGAGTTCGGCTTGGGTTAGCTCAAGCGCACGGCTCTGGTGCCGCCATGCTTGCGCGAGGGCTGCGATTGCGACTTGGTTCTCTTCCAGCAGCGCGAAGAGTCTCTCGACTGTGGCTTGGTAGGGGTCTGCGCCTCCGTTGTCCGGACGATCCCGCTCGACGCTCGCCATCGCGCGTTTCCTCCGCAGTTGCCACAGACCCGCCACGACCACAATCGACACCTACGCGTCGAACGATTAGAGGAACCGCGGGTGAAACTAACTCCCCCGCAACGGGTGAGGGTGCCCGGATGGCGCAAAGGGCGTTCGGCTCGTCGCTCAGGCCGCTCACCCTTTCCGGGCGTCGGGATACGGGAAACCGCGGATGTCGGGAGTCTCCGGGCGGGATGACCATTGACACACACATACGGGACGAAGTTCCCGGCGCATTCACCAGACGGCGCCCCTCTGACATGCGGGGGCGCCGTTCTTTGAGGGGCTCAGGCGAGCGCCCCCGGCTCGCCGCCCCGGCCCTCTTCCTCTAGGTCGCGGTCGAGGCAGGAGCAGACCGCCGATGCGACGCGAGCTGTCCCGGTGCGCATCGAACTGTCCCAAGTGTCCCGCCAGGATCTGCGGGGACCCGGCCCTCTACCGAGAGGCCGGCTTCAGAAGCGCTTGCCGACGTTCTTCTTGGTGACGACGAGCGGCTGATCGAGCCGGAGCTCGTCGTGTCTGGGGTAGTACCAGACCTGACCGATCGGGCCGCCGACGTCGTAGGCGCCGAACCTGAAGTGGTGGCCCGTGAGCAGGTAGTTCGCCCCCCACACCGTGAGGTAGCCGAGCTTCAGGTTGCTGTCCACGTACACGAGTTCCTCGGCGCCGCTTCGGACGTATCCGGCGAGCTGGGGGTCGACGGGCGTCATGCCACCGTTGCCAGCGGAGAAGACCTGCCCGATCCTGCCCGCCTGCGTGATCGCTTCCCCAGCCGCGTACGTCTCTCTGGGGGTGATGGAGATCAGGCCCTTGAGATTCGGGTGGGCGGACATGAAGCTCTTGACCGCATCGATCTCGTTCTGGTCGTCGGCGCCGGTCTCCGATAGCGCTCCGCCCAACTTCATATTCGGATAGGCCTTCGAGATGTAGTTCTCGACGATCTTCTTCCAGGTCTGCGCGATGGGGTACTCGCCCTGCTCGTCGATGATCGCGTACTCGCCCTTCTTTCCGACCTGGGAGGCGAGCGTATCGGCGAGCGCGTGGCCGTAGACGGCCGGGGCGGAGTAGCCCACATAGAGGTCGCGCTTGCCGGCGATGTCGTCGGCGGACGAGATCAGGAGGATCCCCGCCTTCCGGACCTTCGTGAATGTCGATGTGAGCGTGGGGTCGTAGCCGTTGCTGATGATGGCGTCCACGTGGCGGGCGATCATCGACTTGTAGATCTTGATCCAACCGGACGTGGAGCAGCACGACCCGAGAAGGACGGTCTTGGGCACCAGAAGGCGGACACCGAGCCTCTTGGCCTCCTCCTGACCGGCTTTCCCCATGTTTCCTGTGAGGTCGGCAATCGTGTACTTCCGGTGCGCAGCTCCGGTCGGGCGGGCGAGGAGGGCTGCAGCGAGGGCAGCAAGCGAAACTGCGAGTGCAATCGCGACGACCGTCTTTCGGAGCATCGGAACCTCGCTCGGTTGTCTACTCCCCTGCTTGTGCATCGTCGAACTTGGGTCGTCGCTTGTCAACCGCAGGTGGTTTCCCCGAAGGCGACGTAGACGGCGGTCTGCGTCGTGGCGATGCCGCAAGGAACGGCGTCAGTCCTGCCGAGCGCGGGCGTGGTGTGGATCTTGTCGGTTCGGGGGTTGATCTGGGAGACGGAGTAGTGGTTGTAGTTGGCCGTCCACACCGAGCCGTCGCCGACCGCGAGGTACTCGGGCTGCTCGGCGGCCATGGGGATGCGGTGAGGTTCGGCGGACGGGTTCCTGGGGTCGATTCGCAGGAGATTGTCCTGAGCGGTCAGAACCCAGACGCTCCCGGCTCCGACGGCGACGGCAAGCGGGCCCGCGCCGTCCTTCGTCTCCAGCCGGAAGGATTGATCGGAGCCGGGCCTGACTTTCGTCAGGTAGGCGATTCCGCCGTGCCGGGGGTCGTACGTACCGACCCAGGCGGAGTGATAGCCGTAGGCGATGGCGGTCGTCTGTCGGCCGAGCCCGACGGGGACAGTGGACTGATCACCCTGGGGGTTGCGGAGGTTGATCAGCGCGACCCGGTTGCCGGTGCCGACGGGGCCCGGGATCACCCAGAGGTAGCCGCCGCCGACTGTCTCCGCGCCGGCCGTCTTCAGCTTAAGAAGTGGGATGCTCCGCGTCACCAGTGGCGTCGCGCCTTTGACGCTGCCCCCGCGGCGGATCCAGGTGACGAACGGCTTCCGCTGCGATATCCAGGCCTGGCCACCCGCGGCCGCGACGGTGTAGGGAGAGGTCACCTCCGCAAAGGGATCCGCTCCGGGCTGAGTCCGCACGTCGTATCGCGTGACCGTCTCATCCCCTCGGGCGACGATCCAGAGGATGTTCCCGTCGACCGCCATCGGCCCGGGTTTGGTCAATCCGCCGTAGTAGCCGACAAAGGCTCCCGTGGCGGGGTTGAGGAAGGCGACGGAGTTCGGCGAGACGGAGGAGACGGGACTACTCGGAGCCGGTCGCCCGCTGCCGCGGGTGGAGAGGAACGCAACGGGCGCTGCGACGGCCGCGGCAACCACGAGCCCGGCCGCGACCAGGTAGCGCCGCCGCACCGCCGGCCGGCGCGGTCGGGAATGCGGCGGAACGGCTTCGGGGACGGCGTGCGCGACTGGCAGGGGCTTCGGCGCTGCCCCGTTCGCGCCGCTTGTGCCGGTCGGCGCCTCGAGCGCGGGGTCATGTTGAAGGATCGCCTGTTGGAGTCGTTGTAGCGACTCGCTGGGCTCGATCCCGAGCTCGTCCATCAGGTCGTGGCGAGCCTGCTGGTAGGCGTCGAGAGCGTCCGCCTGGCGGTCGGCACGGTAGAGGGCGAGCATCTGCTGACCGCGCAGCCGCTCTCGGAGCGGGTGCTCGCGAATGAGCACCTGCAGTTCCCCCAGCACCTGCTCGTGGCGGCCCTGGGCCAGATCGCAGTCGATCCGGTCCATCAGCGAGGTGATCCGCAGCTCGTCGAGCTGGGCTACCTCGTCGTGGCCGACCGATTCGAGGACGAGTCCGGCCAGCGTAGGACCACGCCAGAACGCGAGCGCCTCCTGCAGGAGCCGGGAAGCCTCCTCGGACTCACCATCGGCCATACGACCGCGGGCACCGTCCACGAGACTGCGCATTCGGTCCGCGTCGAAGAGACCGGGGTTCACCACCAGGCGGTAGCCCCCGTCCGCGGTGGCGATCGGGTCCTGGCCGTTGCCGCCGAGCGTCTTGCGCAGCTTCGAGACGTACACCTGGACTGCCTTTCTCGCTGTCGGCGGCGGCGCCACGCCCCAGAGCTCATCGATGAGTCGCTCCCGCGAGACGAACTCGTTCGCGTGCAGGAGCAGAACGCCGAGGACGAGTCGCTCTTTCAGTGTTCCGAGCGCGACCGGCTTTCCGTCCTCGACGACCTCGAGCGGGCCGAGGATACGAAACTCCACGGTGCGGTTTTACCGCTTATTGCAAGGTAAACCAAGTATCGGCGGAGTCCGGTCCTAAGCCGGTCCTGAGCGAACCGTTACCGCCGCCGTCCACTTTCGTGGGCGATGGGCCGCTCATTCCAACCGTCGGCAGCCTCACCCGCCTCCTACCACGGCGAGGTGTGGACGGACGGCAGCGGCTACGCAACGGTCAGGCTGCCGGCCGAGGCTGGGCTACTCGAGCCCCCGCTCGACTACGAGCTCCGCGACCTCGAGCCGCCGAGCAGCGCGCGAATAACGGCGGAACTCGAAGACGGCCGCTTCACGATCGCGACCGACCAACCCCACGTGAAGGTCGCCTGGCGGGTCACGGGCCATCAACTGTGTCGACAACAGCAAGAGGAGGAGGAGTGACGTGAAGAGGCTTCTCGCCATCACGACAGTCGCAGCCATCGGTGCGCTCGCCGCACTGACGGCGCTCAGCGGTTCGGCGCGTGCCACGTACGGAGGTGCGACGAACGGACGCATCGCCTTTGGGATGAACGTCGACGGCAACGTCGACGTCTACTCGGCGCGGCCGGACGGACAGGATCTGCGTCGCCTCACCACCGATCCCGGCTTCGACGCCTGCGCCGCCTATTCGGCCGACGGCAGTCGGATCGCGTACTGCTCCGGGCAGGCCGGCGGCCCGGTGCAGGTCTGGACGATGAGGCAGAACGGCACGGACAAGCAGCAGGTGACGTACATGAGCGGGCCGGCGATCTTCCCCGACTTCTCGCCGGACGGGAACAAGATCGTCTTCACCGCCAAGCCGGTGGGCTCGCCGACGCGCGACATCTATGTGGTCAACAGCGACGGCACCGGTCTTACCCAGCTGACGAGCGGTGAGGGCAACAACGCATATCCGGCCTTCTCGCCGGACGGAAGCAAGATCGCCTTCACCAGCGACCGGACCGGGACCTGGCAGGTCTGGGTGATGAACGCCGACGGCAGCCCCCAGACGCAGCTCACCTTCGACCCGCAGCCGAAGGACCAGGTGCCTGACTGGAGCCCGGACGGCTCCAAGATCGCCTACCTCGCCGACACGCATGGAATCGCCGACACCGTCAGTCCCAGCTGGGGCGACATCTGGGTGATGAACGCGGACGGCTCCGGGCAGCACCCGATCACCTCCGGCGCCACCTACTACGGCACCGCCTGGTCGCCGGACGGCACCCGCATCGCAACCCTCGACTTCACGATGGGGACCCGTATCGTCTACACCGTCGACGCCGCGAACGGCAGCGATCCGCAGGCCGTCCACGCCGGCCCCGGCCCCCAGTTCGTCCCCGGCTGGCAGCCCCGCGGCACCGGCGTTCAAGGCGAGGACGGCTAGCCGCTCTTCACCAAAGCGCAGGGAGAGACAGATGAAACGCAACGCACTCGTGGCCGCCGGGCTCTGCGCCGTCGCGGTGGCGCTCGCCCAGGCCGGCTTCCGGCCCGCGTTAGCACATGCGACTCACAGAGACGCGCTGGCACCCACGACGATCAAGGTCACGCTCCACAACTCCCACTTCGTCCTCAGCGCGGTCTCCGCGCCACGGGGCGTCGTGATCTTCAATGTCCACAACACCGCCTCGTTCCGCCACGACTTCAGCATCGACGGCCGCACAACCAGGCTGCTCACGACCGGCCAGTCGGCGACCCTGCGGGTCACCTTCCTCCGGAGGGGTCGATATCCATGGAGGTGCACGTTCGGCCCTGGCGCCTCGTGGGGCGAGAAGGGTGTCTTCACGATCTACTAGACGACGCGCCCGCTTTCCACAGGCCGAGCAGCTGCGTGACGCCCGCAGCTGCTCGGCCCCGTCAGGTGCTCTCCACTGGCCGCGACCAGGCCGCTCGCGGGAGACGGTCGTCAGCTGGGCGGCACGTTCGCTTACCCTCGGAGCACCGGCGCGCACACCGGCGCGCGGGTTCGCGTCCAAGCGTCGAGGGTTCAAATCCGTCCCCCTCCGCTTGATTCCAGCCGGAGCGCCAGAAGAAGAAACCCTGCTACCGCGGGGTTTCTCGTTTGTCCCTAGCGCATCTTTGGCGCGAATCTAGCGTCGACCTAGCCCCGCCTTCATAGCCTCGCGTGCCGACCGTGTCGTACCACCCGAGAAGGAGGGCAAGATGCGCAGGACGCGTAGGGCGTTGACGGTCGCTGTAGCTCTCGTGGCAATGGCGACAGCTTTCGCGGCGGTGGCCGCAGGTGGGACGCATTCGGCCGGGCAGCGCGTGAGGATCGAGGCGAAGGGAGCCGGGCGCACCTTTGCGTTCGTGCTGAGTCCCAGGTCGCAGGGCCGGCTCCGGCGCGACACCGGGCCGCTCGCGTTCTGTTGCTGGGAGACCTCGAGCGTCACCCGTGCCGGCGCGAAGCTCGACGTCTCCAACCCGCGCCTGACCTTCGCCGGGAAGCAGGGGACGCTCAGGATCCGTGATCAGATCGAGTTCGTCCCCCTGCCGGAAGGCTGGTCGGTCTTCACAGGCACCTGGAAGGTCGTCGGCGGCAGCGGGACCTACGCCGGCGTTTCCGGCCGCGGGCGCGTAGCCGGCGTCTGGGCGGCCGACGGCAACCTCAGACTCCGGCTCTTCGGCTTTCTGCAGCCGAAGTAGCGAGCCGGAGCCCGGTCAAAGGGTGTCGAAGAGGGACGGCCGTTCGCGGGCCGTCCCTCACGACTCCGGATTGGGTGGTCCGTCGTGCGCACGCAACGTCACCCAGATCCCGCCCGCGCCGACGGAGACACCCCAGGGGTAGTAGGTCAACGGAATCCGCTTCGTCTGGCCGCTCGTCGGGTCGATCCGCCACAGCGCGTGGTCGTCCGGCACGGTTGCCCAGATGTAGCCCGCGCCCGCCGCGAGTGACGTCACGCCGCTGGGGAAGTGCTCGACGCGCAGCCGGATTCGATGCGGTGTGTCGAATTTGACGGCCGAGAAATGCGTCACCGTCGCATGGAGCCAGTCCCCGACCCACACCTGGTCTCCGTGCACGAGCACGGCAGACGGCGCTTCCCCGACGCCGTCGATGTGTCGCTGTGCGCCGCTCGCCACGTGCACTCGCGAAACGCTGCTACGGGAGCCTGTGATCCACAGGTTGCCGCCCTGACGTTCGGACCAGGCCAATCCGCCTGGCTTGCGCTCGAGCCGGACCTGCCGTGGCGGTAGTAGCTCGCCGGTCAGCGGGTTCAGCCTCAGCCGCGAGAGTTCGTAGTACCCGTCGCCCGTCGGCTCGCCGTTGAACGCCGGGCTCACCCACAGCGACCCACCGCCGTAGGTCATTCCTCTGACGAAGCCCTGGCTGTTGGGGACGGGATAGTGCGTGCCGAAGTTGAGTGTCTTCGCGTCCACACGGACGATGTCGCCCTCCCCCGACGCGTAGCAGTTGGCCACCCACGGGTCGCCCGACGGATCCGGCGTCATCCCGCACGGCGCGAGCCCGCCGGCGACGGGTGTCACCTCCCCGGTCGAAGGATTGATGCGCTCCAGCTTCCGGTCGCCCGAGTTGCGGGCGCCGTACCGATTGGTGTGCCCCCCGCTCCCGTAGCGGAGGATGCCGTGCGTGACCCAGAGGTAGCGGGCGGAGACCATGACCCCATCGGCTCTGGGGCCGATCTCGACCACCTTCGTGGGCTCGAGTGTCTTCGGGTTCAGTCGGACGAGGCTGCTCGGCAGCAGCTTGACCCCGTTGTCACCCGACGTAAATGCGAGTCCGGCGGCGATCGCGGCGACCGCGGCGAGCAGCGCGCCGCTGACGGCGATCCGGCGGCGGCGGCCCTGCCGAGGCGACCCGGCGTCGCCCGGAGGCGGCAGCCCGTCGCGCGGACCGTCCTCGCGGGGGACGCTTTCGGACCGAACCGGCGGGTCGTGCAAGGTCTGGCGATAGACCGCCTCCGTTTCGGGCGACGGAAAAGCCCCCAGCTCGTCGGCGAGGAATCGCCGGCAGCGCTCGTACACGCGAAGCGCCTCGGCCGGGTTACCCGCGGCGACGTGCGCCTGCATCAGTGCCCGGTAGCTGCTCTCGCGGAAGGGCTCGAGCTCGGTGATCTCTGCGGCGTACCGGAGCGCGTCGCCGGAGACTCCGGCGGCGAACGACGCGTCACGCACGCACTCGAGCGCACGAACGAGCATGTCGTGGAGGCCCCGCCGCTGTTCCTCGACCCACGGTCCTTCTTCGCCGGGTAGGAAGCTGCGCCGGGCGAGCTCGGCCGCGGTGGCGGCCTGTGCGCACGCCTCGTCGAGCTCGTCCGAGGCCAGTGCAGCCTCGGCTCCGTCGACCGCGTTCGCTGCCGCGTCGACGTCGATCCAGGTGTCGGGAGGCAGGGTCAGCTGGTAGCAGCCGAACGCGCTGGTCAGCGCGCGGGCACCGTCGAGCCCGCATTCCTCGAGGAGGGCGCGCAGCTTCGTCATCAGCACCCGCAGTGCCTTCTCCCACGTCGCCGGCAAGTCCTCGCCCCAGAGCACCTCCGCGAGCTCGTCGCGCGGCACGGGCCGTCCTTTCTGCACCGCGAGATACGCGAAGACGATCCGCCCCTGGCGGCCCGGGAAACGCTGCTCGTCCAGCCGCGTGCCGTTTGCCTCGACTGAGAGTCGCTCTATCAGCGAGATCCGAACGCTCAGGCCGTGTCCTCCTTGGCGTCTCTAACGCCGCGCTAGCAACGCGCTAGCAGGCCGTTAGCGGCCTGCGCGAAGTATCTGCGTCGTCAAGTTCGCTGACAAGAGGCGAAAGGAGAGGAAGATGATCATCCGTTGGTTCGTGGTGGTGGCGGGGGTCGCGACCGCACTTCTGTTGGGCGCCGGTACCGGACGGGCGGTGACTCTGCCGTCGGGCAACGCCGCGCAGCAGTGGGACAAGATCGCCGAGGACACCGTCGTCGGCGGGGGCGCGCTCCAGCCGGAAGCGTTCATCTACCTGGCCTACGTCTCCGAGGCGATGGACCGCGCAGCGAACCCGGGGGCGCGCAACGGGCAGAACGCCGACGCCGCCGTCGCACAGGCCGCATACGACGTGCTCGTCCACTACTTCCCGGCGCAGGCGGCCAACTTGTCCGCGCTGCACGACGCGGCGCTCGCAGCTGTACCGGACGGAGCCGCCCGACGGAACGGGATCGTGTACGGCGACCTCGCCGCGGCCAAGGTCCTCCGCGAACGCGCCGGTGACGGATTGACGACGCCGATCGCCACGACGTCGCCGTATACGCCCCTCTCCCCGGCCGCGGGCGTATGGCGGCGGACGCCGCCGGCATACGCGCCGGCGCAAACGCCCTGGATGGCGAACATGCGGCCGTTCATCCTCGACCGAGCCGACCAGTTCACGCCTCCTCCGCCGCCGTCGCTGCACAGCCCGGAGTGGGTCGCCGCGTTCAACGAGGTCAAGTCGCTCGGCGCTGCCAACAGCGCGACTCGCACCTCCGAGCAGACCGCGGTCGCCCAGTTCTATGCGGCGAACGTCCCCCGGCAGTTCAACCTCCTCGCACGCACCATCGCGACGACCGAGAACCTCGACGTGCCGCGGACGGCTCGACTGATCGCGATGGTGAACGAGGTCGGCGCCGACGCCCTGATCTCGATGATGAGCGCGAAGTACCACTTCCAGTTCTGGCGCCCGATCACCGCGATCGACCCCGCAGCGGTCACGAACGACGGGCTCGGGCCGGTGCCCGGCTTCGACGACGGCAATCCACTCACGGTGGAGCAGCCGGGCTGGACGCCGCTCCTCCCGACTCCCAACCACCCGGAATACCCGTCGGCGCACTGCACGATCACGTCGGCGGTCGGCGAGGTGATCGCGCGATTCCTGGGCACCGACGCGATCGACATCGACCTGAAGGGAAACGCGAACTTCGGCGCCACGCGCCACTTCGACACCCTCCAGGACCTCCGCACCGAGGTCGAGAACGCACGCATCTGGGCCGGTCTGCACTTCCGGTTCTCGACGGTCGCGGGCGTCCAGCTGGGAAGGGAGGTCGCCGACTACGACCTCGACCACGCCTTCAACAGCGGAGCCTGAGCTCTACGAGCCGAGTGTCCGCCGCCCGATCACCGGGCGGCGGACACTCGACACAGTGCGACGACCCCACAGAGGGCAGGTCGCAGGATCGAACGCCTACCGAGCGCCGGGCGCCTGATCATGTGCACGCAGTTGCGCAGCGACCGCCTCGACCTTCACGCGAACACCCTGTGGCACGCGGCTGTTGATGCCCACGAGGCCGATGCCGCCGGACGAAAGGTCGAGCCGGAGATCCTGTCCGCCCGGCAGTCGTCCCGTCGCGAAGAGAGTGACGGCCAGCTGCGTGGCACGATCGAAATGCTTCACAACAGACGCAAGGACCTGCGAATTGGTAGAGGACATGTCGCTGTCGACCCCCAGGGCCCAGACGCCCCTGATCCCTGCGGCGGCAACCGCGCCGATCCCGCAATTCCCCGCGACGTCGAACACGACCGCGGAGCCGCGGTCGATCTGGCGGTTCGCCAATTTCTCGCAGGGAGCCTGATCGACGAACGTGCCGGAGTAGTCGACGCGGACTCGGATGCCCGGCCGCGCGCTCCGGGCTCCGCGAGAGAAGCCCGCGACGAGGTCGCGCACGGACTGTGTCGGGATGCCCCCGACGGCGGATACCGACCCGTGCTGGGGCGCCATCAGGCCGGCGAGGTACCCACCGAGGTAGCCGTTTTCGCGGTCGTCGAAGTTGGCTCCCGTGACGTTCTTCTGCCCACGAAACGACGCGAGAGGATCGAGGACGGTGTCCGGCACGAAGAACTGCGTGTTCGGAAAGCGCCTGGTCAATCTCGACAACGCCTCCAGCTCAGGAGTCGCTTCGACGATCACGAAGTCGGACGTTCGCGCCGCGGCGGCGACCGTCTTCAGGAATCGCGTCGCTGAAGGGCCGCCATAGAGAATCCTCGCCCGGACGCCGTCCTCCTCCGCCGCGACGTGCAGGCCGTCGATCGGGTCGACCCCCTGTCTCGACGAGTCGGTGAGACTCTGACTCCGCAACTCATTGGCGACGAGCGCGACGCGCAGCGAGGCGGCGGCCGGGCGTCCGGCGGTGGGGCCCGTCGTCGCGATCAGGATTCCCGCGGCGATCGCGGCAAGGATGAACGCCGTGGTGCCGACCAATGCAAGCCGGCGAGAGCGCCGCGGCGCCCCGTCCGGCTCCTTCGTCGGCAGCGCGGCACTCGGGCGCTCGAGCGCGGGATCCTGCTGGAGGATTCGCGCCTCGAGTCGCCTGAGACCCTCGCTCGGCTCGAGCCCGAGCTCGTCGACCAGGTGCCGTCGGCCGCGCTGGTAGATCTCGAGCGCATCCGCCTGGCGGCCGGAGCGATAGAGCGCGACCATCAACTGACCGCGTAGACGTTCCCGCAGCGGATTGGCCTCGACGAGGTGATCGAGATCGGCGACGAGCTCCGAGTCGTGGCCTTC
>DASTZY010000013.1:0-10743 GCA_035764085.1 Gaiellaceae bacterium | reverse complement strand
CGTCGACGAGAACTTCCTCCGCAGCGCGAGCCACAGCGCCGGCGCGATCTGGGACACCGTCCTGCGCAAGGAGCGCAAGGGCGACTTCCTCGGCGCGACGGTGCAGGTGATCCCGCACATCACGAACGAGATCAAGGCGCGGATCCGGCGCGCCGCCGAGGCGAGCCCGACCGACGTCGTCATCTCCGAGATCGGCGGCACGGTCGGCGACATCGAGTCGCTGCCGTTCCTCGAGGCGATCCGCCAGTTCCGGCGGGAGGTCGGCCCCGAGAACGTGGTCTACGTCCACGTCACGCTCGTTCCGTTCATCGAGGCGGCGGGCGAGCTGAAGACCAAGCCGACGCAGCACTCCGTGAACGAGCTGCGGCGCATCGGCATCCATCCCGACGTCGTCGTCTGCCGCTCGCACGAGGAGCTCTCGCGCGACATCCGCGACAAGATCGCGCTCTTCGCCGACGTCGATCCGGGTGCGGTCGTGGCGAGCCCGGACGTGCCTGACGTGTACGAGGTGCCGCGCGTGCTCGAGCGCGAGGGGCTCGACCGGCTCGTGGGCGAACGGCTGGGCCTCGAGCTCGGCGAGCCGGACCTGTCCGACTGGGATGAGTTGCTCGAGCGCGTGCACGGCCGCCGCGAGGTCGTCGAGATCGCGCTGGTCGGCAAGTACGTGAAGCTCCAGGACGCCTACCTCTCCGTCCACGAGGCGCTCAAGCACGCCGGCCTGGAGCACGGCTGCGCCGTCCGCGTCCGCTGGCTCGACGCGGAGGACCAGTCGTACGAGGAGGCGGCGGAGCTGCTCGAGAGCGTCGACGGCGTGCTCGTGCCGGGCGGCTTCGGCTCGCGCGGCTGGGAGGGGAAGATCCTCGCCTGTCAGGTCGCGCGCGAGCGGCGCATCCCGTACCTCGGCATCTGCCTGGGCATGCACGTCGCCGTGTCGGAGTTCGCGCGGCACGTCGTCGGACTCGACGGTGCGAACTCGACCGAGATGGACCCCGAGACGCCGTATCCCGTGATCGACCTGCTGCCGGAGCAGAAGGGGATCGAGGATCTCGGCGGCACGATGCGCCTCGGCGCGCAGGCGGTCGAGGTCGCGGAAGGCACGCGCGCCCGGGAGCTGTACGGCGAGGCGACGATCCACGAGCGGCACCGGCACCGCTACGAGGTCAACAACGCGTATCGCGAGCGGCTCGTGGAGAGCGGTCTCGTCGTGAGCGGGACGTTCCAGGAGGGGCGGCTCGTCGAGATCGTCGAGCTCGCGGATCACCCGTGGTTCGTGGCGAGCCAGTTTCATCCGGAGTTCAAGTCGCGGCCGACGCGCGCGGCGCCGCTGTTCCGCGGCTTCGTCGGGGCGGCGCTCGACCGCGCGCGGTCGCGGGCCGGCGAGCGCGTCGCCGTCTAGATAGAGGAGGGCCTGGCGAAACAGTGGCTGTGCCGCAGGGCCGCGCTGTGCACCGCGATGCGGCGTCCTCAGTCGCGCCGATAGAAACCGCTATCGGCGCTCCCTGCGTCCTTACCTCGCGACGCCCATCGCACCCCTGCGACGAGCACCGTTCCGCCAGGCCCTCCTAGTCCCTCGTAGGATCGAGGCGTGTCCGAGGCGGTCGACCTCTTCCTCGAGCTCGCGGCGATCCCGAGTCCGCCGGGCGAGGAGCGCGGCGTGGCCGATGTCGTGCTGCGGTACCTGAGCGGCCTCGGACTCGACCCGGACGAGGACGACTGCGGGCCGCGCATCGGCTCGACCGCGGGCAACCTCTACACGCGGGTCGAGCCGACGGCGGAGGGGACGCCGCTCTTCCTCTGCGCGCACATGGACACGGTGCCTCCGGACGGCGAGCTCGAGCCCGTCGTCGCGGAGGGGGTGGTTCGCAACGCGGGCGGCACGATCCTCGGCGGCGACAACAAGGCGGCGATCACCGCGATGCTCGAGGGCGTGCGGCGGGTACTCGTGGAGGGCGTGCCGCACGCCGGGATCGAGCTCGTGTTCACGCCGATGGAAGAGGTGGGCCTGGTCGGTGCGAACGCGTTCGACGACGACCGGCTGCACGCGCAGGTCGGCTACGTGTACGACCAGGAGGGGGCGATGGGCGAGGTCATCCTCGGCGCGCCGTGGTCGCGCGCGCTGGAGGTCCGCTTCCACGGGCGTGCGGCGCATGCCGGGATGGCGCCGGAGGAGGGTCGCTCCGCGATCCAGGCCGCGGCGAAGGCTATCGCGGACCTCCGGCTCGGCCGCGTCGACGAGCTGACGACCGCGAACGTCGGGGTCATCACGGGCGGCACAGCGGGCAACGTGGTCCCGGAATGGTGCACATTTCTCGCGGAGGCGCGCTGCCACGACGAGACGAAGCTGGGCGAGCTCGTGCAGGAGATGCTCGACGCGTTCTCCTTCGCCGCGACGGAGACCGACTGCGACGTCGAGACGACGATGCGCAAGAGCTACGACGGCTACCGGCTGAAGCGGGACGAGCCGGCGGTCGCGCTCGCTGCGGAAGCCTTCTCCCGCTGCGGCTTCGAGCCGCGATACGGGCTGTCGGGCGGCGGGGCGGACGCGAACGTGTTCAACGAGCGTGGCCGCCGCTGCGTGAACCTGTCCCACGGCGTGTTCGGCTTCCACACGCCGGACGAGCACGTCTCGGTGGCGGACCTCGACGCGATGGTCGACGTGACGGTGTCGCTGGTCGAGGCGGCCCGCGAGTGAGCCCCGAGCCGGACTCGGCGCGTCGGGTCTACGAGGGCTCGCTGCTGGGGGTAACGGTCGAGCGGTGGGGAGAGAACGAGCGCGAGATCGTCGAGCACCCCGGCGCGGTCGCCGTCGTCGCGGTGGACGACGAGGGCTACGTCGCGCTGGTGCGGCAGCTGCGCGAGCCGGCGCGGAAGCGGCTGCTCGAGCTACCGGCCGGAACGGCCGAGCCCGGGGAGGAGCCGCTGGCAACCGCGCAGCGGGAGCTGCAGGAGGAGTGTGGGCTGAGCGGCGGCGAGTGGCGCGAGCTGGCGGCGTTCTGGACGACGCCGGGCTTCTGCCGCGAGCGGATGCACCTGTTCGCGGCGGAGGGAGTCGTGAAGGGCGAGGCTTCACCCGCTCCGGACGAGGATCTCGAGCACGTCCGCTGGCCGGTGACCGAGGTCGAGGCTCGACTCGGAGAGATCGAAGACGCAAAGACGCTCGCAGGCCTGCTGCTCTACCTCAGGACGCTGCCACCGGCGACAGGTCCGGGCTAGCCGGCCTCGGACACACCCCACCCAAGGGTGGGGAGTCGATCCCTCCGCCCTCGCCATCGAGGCTACCGGCCGAATCGTGTCGAAGCTGTGGCGGCTGGTCGCGAATCGCCTGCAAGTTCCTCACGGCTTCGTGTGGGCTGCGCCGCGAGATAGTGTCTCCCCGCCTTGAGAATCGGCGTTCCGAAGGAGATCAAGACCGACGAGTACCGCGTCGCTCTCACGCCCGCAGGCGCGCGAGAGCTGATCCAGCGCGGGCACGAGGTTCTCGTCGAAGCGAGCGCGGGGGAGGGCAGCGCTTTCACGGACGAGCAGTACGAGCGCGCGGGCGCGCGGATCGTCTCGGTCGACGACGCCTGGGGCCGGGCCGATCTCCTGCTCAAGGTCAAGGAGCCGATCGAGCCCGAGTACGCGCGGCTGCGCGAGGGCCTCGTGCTCTTCACCTACCTGCACATTGCCGCCGACGAGCCGCTCACCCGCGCCCTCGCCGAGAGCGGGATCGCGGCAGTCGCCTACGAGACCGTCGAGACCGACGACCACCGGCTTCCACTGCTCGCGCCGATGAGCGAGATCGCGGGAAGGCTCGCGCCGCAGGCCGCCGCGCATTTTCTCGAGAAGCCGCTCGGCGGCCGCGGAGTCCTCCTGGCGGGGACGCCGGGCGTGCAGCCGGGCCACGTCGTCGTCCTCGGCGGCGGAATCGTCGGCTACAACGCGGCGATCATCGCTCTGGGCCTCGGCGCGCGCGTCACCCTGCTCGAGCGGTCGATCGACCGGATGCGCCACCTCGACGAGATCCTCTCGGGACGGGTCAGCCTGCTGATGTCGTCGAGCCTCGAGGTCGAGCAGACGATCGCGCACGCAGACGTCGTGATCGGCGCCGTGCTCATCCCGGGGGCGCGCGCTCCCAAGCTGATCAGCCGCGCGATGCTTTCCGAGATGCAGCCCGGGGCGGTCATCGTCGACGTCGCCATCGACCAGGGAGGCTGCATCGAGACGGCGCACCCGACCACGCACTCCGATCCGGTCTACGAGGTCGACGGGATCATCCACTACTGCGTCGCGAACATGCCCGGCGGAGTGCCGGTGACCTCCACGAAGTCGCTCACGAACGCGACGCTGCCCTACGTCGAGGCGGTCGCCGACCAGGGGCTCGCCGAGGCGGTCGCACGCGACCCGTCACTCGGCAGCGGCGTCAACGTCCTCGACGGCAAGATCACGCATGAGGCGGTTGCCGAGGCGCACGGCCTCGACTACACGCCGCTCGCAGACGTCCTGCCGCTTGCGGCGGTCTAGCTGCGCGCCGAGCCGCTGGAATTGCGGCTGGGCGTCAACCGGACGACCAGCCACGTCACGCCCGCCGCGATCCCGACGATCACGACGACGTAGAGGACGAAAGCGAGAAGGCCGAGGACGTTCGACACGGCTCCCTAGAATAGCCCGGTGCCCAGGGCGTGCGTCATCGTGCTCGATGCCGTCGGCGCCGGCGAGTTGCCGGACGCCGCACAGTACGGGGACGAAGGTTCGGACACGCTCGGCAACGTTGCCCGAGCAGTGGGAGGGCTCGACCTGCCGAGCCTCGAAGCGCTCGGCCTCGGCAACGTGGAGCCGCTCGAGGGCTGCCCACCGCAGCCGGGCGCGCAGGCGGTCGCCGGCCGGCTGCTCGAGCGCTCGAAAGGGAAGGACACGACGACCGGTCACTGGGAGCACATGGGAATCGTCACGGCGCAGGCGTTCCCCACGTATCCGCACGGCTTCCCCCACGACGTGATCGACCCCTTCATGCACCGGACCGCGCGCGGCGTGCTCGGCAACAAGGCGGCGTCCGGCACCGAGATCATCCAGGAGCTGGCGGAGGAGCACCAGCGGACCGGCAAGTGGATCGTCTACACGTCGGCCGACTCGGTGTTCCAGATCGCCGCCCACGAGGACACCGTCCCACTCGAGGAGCTCTACGACGCCTGCAAGGCCGCGCGGGAGATTCTCACGGGCAAGCACGCCGTCGGACGCGTGATCGCGCGACCGTTTGCGGGAGAGCCGGGCAACTACGTGCGCACGCCGAACCGGCACGACTTCTCGCTCGAGCCTCGCCGGCCGAACTACCTGACCCTGATCCGAGAGTCCGGTCAGAAGGTCTACGGCGTCGGCAAGATCGGCGACATCTTCGCGGGACAGGACATCGACGAGTCCCACCCCACGAAGTCGAACATCGAGGGCATCCAGCAGACGGAGAAGCTCCTCCGGGAGGTCGACGAGGGGTTCATCTTCGTCAATCTCGTGGAGACCGACATGCTCTGGGGACACCGGAACGACCCGGTCAATTTCCACCGCTGTCTGCAGGACTTCGACTACCGCCTGCCGGATCTCCTCGACGCACTCCGGCCTGGCGACCTCCTCGTGATCACGTCGGACCACGGCTGCGACCCGACGACGCCGTCGACGGACCACTCCCGCGAGTACGCGATGTTCCTCGCGTACGTCGAAGGCCAGAACGCAGCGGGCCGGATCCACGAGGGCGAGTTCGCGGACGTGGGCGCAACGGTGAACGCCTGGCTCGGCGGCAAGGCGCCGTCGCGCGGCATCCCGGGCCAACCCGTCGTGACGCCGTAGAGCACGGGCGCGCCGTTACCGCGCGACTACGCTGGCCGCATGCCGGAGCTGCCGGAGGTCGAGAGCGTCCGCAGGCAGCTCGAGCCTGCGCTCCTCGGTCGGCGCTTCGAGCGTGTGCGCATCGACGACGCGCGTCTCGTCCGCCCGTACGAGCCGGCCGAGGTGGCGGCCGAGCTGGAGGGCGAGCGCGTCGCGGCTGTCGAGCGGCGCGGCAAGTATCTGGTTGTTCGGTTCGAGAGCGGTCGCGTTCTCCTGATCCACCTCCGGATGACGGGGAGCCTTCTGCATACGCCGGCCGGCTCGCTCCAGGACGATCCGCACCGACGCGCTGTTGTCACGCTAGACGACGCATCGGACGTTGCATATCGGGACGTCCGGCGCTTCGGCACGTGGCTGCTCCTCGAGCCGGGCGAGGCGGAGCCCTATCTCGCGAAGCGTGTCGGCGACGAGCCGCTCGACGCGCTCTTCACCGCCGCGCGGCTCGGCGAGCGCCTCGCGGGCCGTCGCACCTCGCTCAAGGCCGCGCTCCTCGACCAGCGCACCCTTGCGGGAATGGGGAACATCTACGCCGACGAGGCGCTGTGGCGGGCCCGGCTGAACCCGCTCCGTCTCGCGGCCGGACTCGACCGGGCGGAGCTGCGGCGGCTGCACCGAGCCATCCGCGCGGCTCTCGAGCACGGGCTCGCCCGGCAGGGATCGACACTCCGCGACTACCGGCTCCCGGACGGCAGCGGCGGTTCGATGCAGGACGAGTTCCGCGTCTACGGACGTCGCGACGAGCCGTGCGACCGCTGCGGGACGCCGATCGCGCGCACGCAGGTCGCGGGCCGGACGACGTGGTACTGCCCAACATGCCAGCCGGCTGTGCCGGCTCAGGCTGCCAGGAGCTCGTCGAGAGTGCCCTCGCGGTCGAGTCGCCAGAGCTCGCTGTAGCCGCCGATCGGGCGGTTGTCCACGAGGATCTGGGGCACCGTCCAGCCTCCGGTGGCGTCGTACACGGTCTGCCGGAAGGCCGGATCGTCGTCGAGCGAGATCTCCTCGTACGGCAACCCGCGCGACTCGAGCAGCACCTTCGCGCGAACGCAGAAGCCGCACCAGCGCGTCGTGTAGATCCGGATGCGAGACATCCCTGTTACAACGGATAAACCGCCGCGGCCGTTCCTGCCCGGTGGCCTCCGTAGACTGGTCGGGACATGGCCGGGCGGGCATACAGCACCGAGGCCGTCGTGCTTCGGTCGATGCGGCTCGGAGAGGCCGATCGCGTCCTCCACCTGTACACCGAGGCACACGGCCGCGTCGGAGCCGTCGCGAAGGGCGTGCGCAAGACGATGTCGCGCTTCGGGGCCCGGCTCGAGCCGCTCTCGCACGTCGAGCTCGTCCTCCACCGCGGCCGGGGGGAGCTCGAGACGGTGACCGCCGCGCAGCTCGTCCGGTCGCATCGACAGTCGCGCGAGGACTACTACCGCTTTTCGGTCGGGATGATCGGGGCGGAGGCGATGCTGCGCCTGTTCAGCGAGGAGGAGGCGAACGCGCGGGCGTTCACCGCGGTGACGCGCTTCCTCGATCTCCTCGACGACACACCGCACGCGGCCGACCGGCCGACCCTCGACCCGCTCGGACTCGCGTTCCAGCTCAAGCTGCTGTGGCTGGCGGGCTACCTGCCGCACGTCTCGGCCTGCGCCGAGTGCGGCGCCGACGGGGAGCCGCTCGTGGGGTACTCCACGCGCGCGGGGGGCGCCGTCTGCGCACGCTGTGCGCCTGCGACCGAGGCGCTCGCGCTGACCGCGGACGCCGTCGCGGGAATCGAGACACTTCTCGCCCGGCCACTTGCGGACGCCGGTGGGCTGGGGCTGTCGGAGCGAGCGCGGCGCGACGCCCTACGCGTCGTCACCGCCTCGTACGAGTACCACGGCGGCTTCCGGCTGCGGACCCTGAGCGCCTAGCCCGCGTAGCCGAAGACCTCGAAGTGGAGGGCGCCCTGCTCGCAGACGCTCGTCGCCGGTTTGATCGCCGCGTCCATGAAGCCGCCGCCGTTCGGGCTCACCTGGAGCATGTGCGCCTGGGGCTGGCACTGTCCCGACTGCGAGTCTCCCTGGCCCGGCACGTCGGGCGAGAACCGCGCGTGGGCGACGGCCGAGGCGTGAGGCTGGAGCACGATCCGGGTCGCAGGCTGACCGCCCGCCGCGCTGACATGCGTCGGAAGTCCGGTTCCGCTCGCGTCGAGCAGGGTCGCGCTCGGGACTCCGCGGAGGGAGCACGGCGTCGAAGACGTGTTCGTCACCGTGAGCGCGTACTCGATCTGACCGGCGCCGGCACTCCCGGGCACGATCGCGAACGTCCCCGAGAGCTGCTCGCCCGTGCACGCCTTGGCGGACGTCGCCGATCCCGTGGTCGTCACCGTCACGGTCGTCGCGACCGTCTGCGTGTGCCCGACGGTCACCGTCTTCGTGCCACCGAGGCCGCAGCCGGCGGCGGTCAGCCCGACTGCGGTGAGGACCAGTCCTGCTGCAGCGCGTCGTCCAGCCATTCCCGCACTCCGCTGATCGGAAGGCGCTCCTGGGCGAGCGAGTCGCGATCCCGTACGGTCACGGTCTCGTCCTCGAGCGTCTGTTCGTCGACGGTGAAGGCCCACGGCGTCCCTATTTCGTCCTGACGGCGGTAACGCCTGCCGATCTGGCCGCTGTCGTCGTGCTCGACGACGTGGTGGCGCCGAAGCTCCTCGTAGAGCGCCCGTGCCCGGGTCGCCATCCCCCCGTCGCGTGGGATGAGCGGGAGGATCGCCGCCTTCACGGGCGCCACCTTCGGGTGGAGGCGGAGGACGACGCGCTCGCGGTCGCCGACGACCTCCTCGTCGTACGCGTCGCAGAGGAGCGCGACGAAGATGCGCTCGATGCTGACGGCCGGCTCGATCACGTGGGGCGTGTAGCGGTTGCCGTCCGGATCGATCCACTCGAGCTTGGTGCCGGAGTGCTGCGTGTGTTGCGTCAGGTCATAGTCGCCGCGGTTCGCGACTCCCTCGAGCTCCTGCCAGCCGATCGGGTAGAGGTATTCGATGTCGCTGGTGGCGCTCGAGTAGTGCGAGCGCTCCTGCTCCGAATGCTCGCGCACGCGGAGGTTCTCCTCCCGAAGCCCGAGATCTCGGTGCCAACCGAGGCGATGTTCGATCCAGTACTCGTGCCACTTCGTCGCCTCGACAGGCGGGACGAAGAACTCGACCTCCATCAGCTCGAACTCGCGCACGCGGAAGAGAAAGTTGCCCGGCGTGATCTCGTTCCGGAACGCCTTGCCGAACTGTGCGATTCCGAACGGCGGCTTGCGGCGGGCGAGCTGGCTGACGTTCTTGAAGTTGATGAAGATGCCCTGGGCCGTCTCGGGGCGGAGGTACGCGGCCGAGCTCTCGTCCTGCAGGGCGCCGACATGGGTCTCGAACATGAGGTTGAACTGCCTTGCCTCGGTGAGGTCGCAGTCGGGCGTCTCGCCGGGGCGCTTGCTCGGCTTGCGGCCGCACTTCTCGAAGTCGAGCTGGTCGGCGCGGAAGCGGAGCTTGCACGTACGGCAGTCGACGAGCGGGTCGGTGAAGCTCGCGACATGGCCGGACGCCTCCCAGACGCGGGGGTTGAGGATGATCGCGGAGTCGAGGGCGACGATGTCGTCGCGCTCCTGCACCATGGCGCGGAACCAGAGCGAGCGGATGTTGTTCTTCGTGAGGACGCCGTAGTGGCCGTAGTCGTAGGTCGAGCCGAGCCCGCCGTAGATCTCGGAGGACGGGAACACGAACCCACGCCGCCGGCAGAGGGAGACGATCGTGTCCATCGTCAGCGGCTTTGCCGTCTCGGCCATGGGCGGAGGTTACCCGGGCGGTTGCCGGCGGTTTCAGTCTCCCGGTACGAAGCTTCCACGCCGGCGCCACCGGCGCCGGCGTAACCTGGCCACCCCGTGGTGGGTGGGGGTTTGGGACGGGAAAAGACAGCCCCCGCCGGAGGCAGCCAACACAAGCAGCGGGCAGCACCCGTAAGCCCGGCACGCTCCCGGTTACGCTGGGCGCCCATGCCGAACCCGCCGGTCGAGCTCCACGTCGTCTCCGACGCCACCGGCGAGACGGCGGCGCGGCTCGTCCAGGCGCTCGAGGCGCAGTTCCCCGAGCAGGAGTTCGTCGAGATCCGCCACCCACGCGTCGAGTCGGAGGACGACCTCCACCTCGCCGTCAACCGTATGCGCGGCAGGCCGGCCGTCGTGGTCTACACGCTCGTCCAGCCGGAGCTCCGCGAGACGATGCGCACCCTCTGCCGCCGCGCCCGTCTCCACTACTGCGACCTGCTCGGCCAGCCGATCGACGCGGTCGCACGCGTCTCCGGCCAGGCGGCGAAGATGACCCCGGGCTCGCGGCCGCCGCTCAACTCCGCGTACTTCAAGCGGATGGAGGCGATCGAGTTCGCGGTGCGCTACGACGACGGCGTCGCGCACGGGCTTCACGACGCGGACGTCGTCCTCGTCGGCGTCTCGCGCACCTCGAAGACGCCGCTCTCGATCTACCTCGGCTACCTGGGCCACAAGGCCGCGAACGTCCCCGTGGTGAAGGGGATCGCGCCGCCGGCCGAGCTGTCCGAGATCGACCAGGCGAGAGTCGTCGGCCTCACGATCGACCCCGACCGGCTCGCGGAGATCCGCCGCGCGCGTGTACGGGCGATGGGCGCACCGGGCCGCAACCGGCAGTACGCCGAGCTCGCCGAGATCTACGAGGAGCTCGAGGAGGCGGCCAAGCTCCATCGCCGCCTCGGCTGTCCTGTGATCGACATCTCGGAGCTGTCGATCGAGGAGACGGCCTACCGGATCCTCCGCGTGGTCGAAGAGCGCGCCGGCGAGGCGAAGGCGCAGGCCGCCCGGTGAGCGAACACGCGCCCAAGCCGAAGATCCCGCTCTGGCGGT
>DASTZY010000012.1:0-10201 GCA_035764085.1 Gaiellaceae bacterium | reverse complement strand
GGTCTTCGGGTTCCACCGCCTTGAGCAGGTCGTAGGTGGCCTTCGAGTTCTTGGGGCTTTTGACTTCGGCACCGAAGCCGATGCCCGTCTTCTCGGTCCTGTTGCGGACGATCTTCTCGAGGCCGTCGAACGCCCCGCCGCAGATGAAGAGGATGTTCGTCGTGTCGATCGAGAGGAACTCCTGGTGCGGGTGCTTGCGCCCGCCCTGGGGCGGCACGGAGGCCACCGTCCCCTCGAGGATCTTGAGCAGCGCCTGCTGCACGCCCTCACCCGACACGTCGCGGGTGATCGACGGGTTGTCCGCCTTGCGCGCGATCTTGTCGACCTCGTCGATGTAGATGATCCCGGTCTCAGCCTTCTTGATGTCGAAGTCCGCGGCCTGGATCAGCTTGAGGAGGATGTTCTCGACGTCCTCGCCGACGTAGCCCGCCTCGGTCAGCGCCGTGGCGTCGGCGATCGCGAACGGTACGTTGAGGATCCGCGCGAGCGTCTGCGCGAGCAGCGTCTTGCCGCAGCCGGTCGGGCCGAGCAGGAGGATGTTCGACTTCTGGAGCTCGACGTCGTCGTCCTCCTGGCCCATCTGCACGCGCTTGTAGTGGTTGTAGACGGCGACCGAGAGCGTCCGCTTCGCCTCTTCCTGCGAGACGACGTAGTCGTTGAGGACGGCGTAGATGTCGCGCGGGCGCGGCAGGTTGTCGAGGTCGAGCTGGGCCGGGCTCGTCAGCTCCTCGTCGATGATCTCGTTGCAGAGATCGATGCATTCGTCGCAGATGTAGACGCCGGGGCCAGCGATCAGCTTCTTGACCTGCCGCTGGCTCTTGCCGCAGAAGCTGCAGAGCAGCTGCTCGTTGCCGTCGGTTGCGCGCGCCATAGCTCTTCTTCTACCTCGCTTCGGCCGTTTCGTCTACGCCTTAGCGGTGCGCGATGACCTGGTCGACGATTCCGTATTCCCCGGCTTCCTCGGCCGTCATGTAGTAGTCGCGCTCCATGTCCTTCGAGACCTTGTCGTAGGGCTGGTTCGTGTGCTGGGCGATGATCTCCTCCAGGCGCCGCTTGAGATTGATCGTCTCGCGCGCCTGGATCTCGATATCGGTGCCCTGGCCCTGGAAGCCGCCCGAGACCTGGTGGATCAGGATCTTGGCATTCGGCAGCGCGGTGCGCTTTCCCTCCGTGCCCGCCGCGAGAAGCAGCGCGCCCATCGACATCGCGATCCCGACGCAGGTCGTCGCGATGTCGGGCTTGATGAACTGCATCGTGTCGTAGATCGCGAGCCCCGAGTAGACGGAGCCGCCGGGCGAGTTGATGTAGAGGTTGATGTCCTTGTCCGGGTCCTCGGACTCGAGATGGATCATCTGCGCGACGACGAGGTTCGCGACCTGGTCGTCGATCGGGGTGCCGAGGAAGATGATCCGCTCGTTGAGCAGCCGCGAGTAGATGTCGAAGAAGCGCTCCCCGCGGGAGGTCTGCTCGATGACGGAGGGGATGACGAGATTCGACGGTGCGTTCATGATCGGGCTCCTTCGGTGCTCTGCGGCTGGTCGGGGGTCCAGAGTTTCGTCTCGGTCGGGGGATTCTCCTTGTCGGGAGTCCAGATCGCGTCGCGTGCCTCGGCCTGCGCGAGCGGGATGCGCTTGACCTCGGAGGCCACGCGGTCGAGCGCCCGGCGGAGTCGCAGGTCCTCGCGGAGCGACTCGAAGCGGCCGCTCTCGCGCAGCGCGACGAGCATCTCCTCGGGGTCGTCTCCGACCGGCTCGGCCTGCTCGCGGACGAGCTCCTCGACTTCGGCGTCCGGGACGTCGAGCCCCAGCTGCTCGGCGACCGCGTCGAGCACGAGCTCGCGCGCCACGGAGCGCTGCGCCTCGTCGCGGAGCCGCGCCACGAGCTCCTCGGGCTGCTGGCCGGTCATGGCGAGGAAGGTCTCGAGCTGGACGCCGCGCGACTCGACCTGCCGGGCGAAGCCGCGCAGCAGCTCGCGCGTGCGCGACTCGACGAGCGGTCCGGCCGCGTCCACCCTGGACGCCCCGACGAGCGCGTCGGCGGCGTCGGCGCGGAAGCGCGTCTCGACCTCGTCCTCGATCTGCTCGCGCAGACGCGACTCGATGTCGGCGCGCAGCTCGGCGAACGTCTCGAACTCGCTGGCCGAGCGGGCGAGGTCGTCGTCGAGGGGCGGCAGCACCTTCTCCTTGATCTCCTTGACCGTCGCGGCGAGGGACTGCGTCGAGCCGTCGGCGAGCTCGAACGTCATGTCCTTCGTCTCGCCGGCGCTCATCCCGACGAGGCCCTGCTCGACCTCCTCCACGACGGCGCCGCGGCCGAGCTCGACGACGTAGTCGCGCCGCGTCTCGTCGTCGGCGACGAGGTCGACCACGACAGTGTCGTCGGGAGCGACCGGTCGGCCGTCGACCGGGACGAGCTCCGCGACCGTCGAGCGCAGTGCATCGAGCTCGGCCTGGACGAGCTCGTCGGGCACCTCGACCTCGGCGATCCCGACCTCGAGCTGCTTCCAGTCGGGCACCTCGGGCTTGGCCTGGACCGCGACCGTCGCGGTGAATTCCCAGTCCTCGTCGGCCGAGTCCGGCAGCCGGAAGTCGTACTCGGGCTGCTCGACCGGCCGCACGCGCGTCCGGGCCGCGGCGTTCCAGAACCAGCCGCCGATGTGGCTCTCGACCGCCTCCGTCATCAGCCGCTCGCGGCCGACGCGCTGCAGCAGCACCTGGCGCGGCACCTTCCCCTTGCGGAAGCCCGGCACCTTGACGCTCTGCGCCAGATCCTCCGCGGCGTGCTCGACGGCGTGATGGACGTCGTGGGACGGCACCTGAACGGTGAGCCGCACCCGGTTCTGCGGCAGCTCTTCGACCTGCGCCTGCACGCGGTCCATTCAAGCAGGGAGCGGGCGGGCGAGGTCGAACGATCGCGGCACGTGAGTGCGTGGATCCTGAGCCTCGTGGGCCTCACCGGAGCGATCTGGCTCGCGATCGTGTCGGCGATGGTCTACGCCGTTCGCGTCCGCGCCTGACCCTCGACGGCTAGGGGCGGGCGACCGACCGGGCGTCGACCTGCCCGTGGTCGTCGACGCTCACGACCATCACATCGGAGCCGCGCGACATGGTCGCCGAGCCCGCGGTCTGGTTCACGAGAGCCCACCCCTGGGCCGCCCAGCTCGCCACCGCGGCGTCCAGCCGGCGTTGCCGCTCCGCGGGCGGGATGCCGCCACGGCGCATGAGAAGCGCGACGGCGAGGCCGATCACCGCGGCGGCGAGGATCGCGAGCACGACCCAGACCCACGTCGGTGTGGTGCTTTCCGAGGCGGCGCTCGTCGTCGTGCCGGTCGTCGGGGTGGTCGCCTGCTCCGTCGTCGTGTGCTCGACGGTCGTGACGACGGTCTGCGCAGGCTCGGTCGTCGTCTCGGAGACGGTCGTCGTCAGCGGGACCGTCTCGGTCGTCGTGATGTCGGCGACGCCGGTGGAGACGAACAGCCCGGCGGTCAGGAGACCGGCAGCGAAGAGGGCCGCGAGCCCGACGAGCCTTGCCATGCGGGCGACCCAAGCGCCTTCGGCCGGCGCAGCTGTCATCCAACCCGGATGATTCGTGCGAGCCGCGAGTGCGGGCGAGAGGACTCGAACCTCCAAGGACCTTCCGGCCCAACGGGACCTAAACCCGTCGCGTCTGCCAGTTTCGCCACGCCCGCGCCCCGCACAGGATAGGGGCGCGGCCGCCCGCCCTACGCGAGCGGATCCCCGGGCATCGTCACCGGGAACTCGCGGAACTCGAGCTGCGCCGCGCGCATCAGCTCCTGCTCGAGGTCCATCTCTTCGTCGTCGTCGGCCTTGCCGCGCGCAACCGATTCGTCGAGAGCGGCGGCATCGATCTCGAAGTCGGATTGCATCCGAACCTCCCGCTCGTTCGATACGTCACGATCCCCGAGCACCGGCCGGTTGAAACACGCGGCGCCCCGGCCGTCTAGAGTCTCGCGCCGGGGTGACGGGAATGGGGCCCGAGGATGTCTTTGCGCTCACGAGCGTGGGCGATCCGCGCCTGTCGCCGGACGGACGCCACGTCGCCTACGTCGTCAACCGGATCGACCGCGATGAGAACGGGTACCGCTCGAACATCTGGCTGGCACCGCTCGACGGCTCGACGGAGCCGAGGCAGCTCACGTCCGGCGGCCGCAGCGACGGCTCGCCGCGGTGGTCGCCCGACGGTCGCTGGCTCGCGTTCGTGTCCAACCGGGACGGCGAGGACGAGAAGGCGCACGGGGAGCTCTACGTCCTGCCGGCGGACGGGGGCGAGCCGCGGCGGCTGACCCACGGCGAGGAGGGCGTCGAGTCGATCGCGTGGTCGCCCGATTCCGCCCGGATCGCGTTCTCGCGTCGTGTGCGCGACGCGGCGTACGAGGAGGACGACGAGCGCCGCCGCGCGCCGCGGCGGTTCACCCGCGTCTTCTACAAGCTCGACGGCGTCGGCTGGATCGGCGACCGCCGCAAGCATCTCTTCGTCGTCGGCGTCGAGGGCGGCGACGAGCGGCAGCTGACCGACGGCGACTGCGAGAACGAAGAGCCGGCCTGGTCTCCCGACGGGCGCCGCCTCGTCTTCACCTCGATGCGCGGCGCCCGCTGGGACGTCGAGTTCGTGGACGCGCTGTACGAGCTCGAGGTCGACTCGGACGGTGCGGCTCCCACCCGGCTGACCCAGCCGGACGAGTCCGGGAGCATGGCCTCGTTCTCGGCCGACGGCTCGCTGATCGCGTACGTGCACTCGCCCGAGGACGGGACGAGCCCGCACCACGGCCAGATCGCCGTGATGCGCGCGGACGGGAGCGACCGCCGTGTCCTGACGGCATCCCTCGACCGGCAGTGCGCCCCGTTCCCGCTCGCGCGCGAGCCGGTCTGGGACGGGGACCGCGTCGCGTTCGCCGTCGAGGACGGCGGCAACATCCACCTCTACGCGGTCGCCGCCGACGGCTCGGCCGAGCCCGAGCTCCTCGTCGGCGGCGAGCAGTCCACCGGCCTGTACGACCTCCGCGACGGCCGCCTCGCGTACACGGCGAGCACCCACACGCGGCCGCACGAGCTCTTCGCCGAAGACGGCACGCGCATCACCTCGGTCTGCGACGACTTCGTCGGCGGGCGCGAGCTCGCGGAAGTCGAGCGCTTCACCGCCGCCTCGGCCGACGGGACGGCGGTCGACGCCTGGCTCGTGCGCCCGCCGGGCTTCGACGAGGGACGGCGCTATCCGGTGCTCCTCACGATCCACGGCGGGCCGTTCACGCAGTACGGGACGGGCTTCTTCGACGAGGTGCAGGTCTACGCCGGCGCCGGCTACTGCGTCCTCTTCTCGAACCCGCGCGGCGGCTCCGGCTACTCGGAGGAGTGGGGACGCTCCATCCGCGGCCCGGGAGCAGGCGCCGGGCCGGGCTGGGGCACCGTCGACTACGAGGACCTGATGGGGGTCGTCGACACGGCCCTCGAGCGGTTCCCGTTCCTCGACGGCGAGCGGCTCGGCGTCCTCGGCGGCTCGTACGGCGGCTTCATGACCTCGTGGATCGTCGGCCACACGAAGCGCTTCAAGGCGGCGCTGTCGGAGCGGGCGGTCAACCACATGGTGAGCGCCTTCGGCTCGAGCGACCTCTTCTGGATCTTCGAGCGGCAGTTCGGCGGGCCGGTGTGGGAGCACGTCGACGAGTGGCTGCGGATGTCACCGGCGACGTACGCACGCGACGTCGACACGCCGCTGCTCATCGTCCACTCCGAGAGCGACTTACGCTGCAACGTCGAGCAGGGAGAGCACCTGTTCACGCTGCTCCGACTGCTCGGCAAGGAGGTCGAGATGCTCCGCTTCCCGGCCGAGGGCCACGAGCTCTCCCGCTCGGGCTCGCCGGTGCACCGGGTACAGCGCTTCGAGGCGGTGCTGGAGTGGTTCGGCCGCTACCTCGAGCCGGGCACGAGCTGATGCGCGCCCTCGCGACGGCGGCCGGGATGTTCGCGCTCGTGCTCGCCGTCCTCCTGGCCGCCGTCGGCCAGCTCGGGAAGATCGACCGCCAGACCCTTGCCGCCGTGCTCGCGAGTGCCGCCGTCGCGGCGGTCGTCGCCGCTGCGGCGCAGCGGCGAAAAGATCGTCCACGGGATCACCAGTAGCCCGCCCGCGGCGCAGACCCACAGCGTCGGGTGGAGCCCGACCGCGGTGGCGACCACGCCGCCGAAGAGCGAGCCGAGCGGCTTGGCGCTCTGGGTGAGGAAGCTCATCGCCCCACCGGTCCGGCCGTAGAGGTGCTCGGGCGTCACGGCCTGCCGCAGCGCCGCCGTGTTCACGTCGAAGACCATCACGGCGATCCCGCCGACGGCCTCGGCGACGGCGACGATCGTCACGGCGAGCCACGCCGCCTGGCCCGGCGAGGCGAGCGGGACGATCGCGAGCGCCGGGGGGAAGCCGACGGTCGCGAGCATGATCGTGCGCCCGGCGCCGAACCGGCGCGTGAGACGCGGCGCGAGCTGGGTCCCGACGAGCGCACCGACCGCGCCTGCGGCGAAGGCGAGGCCGATCAGGAGGCTGCTGAGGTGCAGCTCGCGGACCGCGTAGAGGACGAGCACCGCGTAGATCGCCGCGCCGAAGAAGTTGAGCGTCGCCGCACTGCCCGCGATCGCGCGCTGCAGCGGGTCGTCCCGGACGAAGCGCAGGCCGGCGACGAGGTCGTGGCGCAGCGATCCTCTCCGCTCCAGCCGCCGCTCGGGCTCCGGTGAGCGGATCGAGCGCAGCGCGAACGCGGAGACGAGGAAGGACGCCGCGTCGACGAGGATCGCGAACGGCGCCGTGAACGCCTGCACGAGCGCGCCCGCCAGCGAAGGCCCGGCGATCTGAGCCGTGGCGTAGCTCCCCATCAGCTTCGCGTTCCCGTCCACGAGCTGCTCCTTCGGGACGAGCACGTTCAGGTAGGAGCCCCACGCGACGTTGAAGGCGAGCGTGAGGCAGCCGGCCGCGAAGGCGACGACGAACAGCTGGCCGAGCGAGAGGACGCCGAAGGCGGCCGCGACCGGGACCGACAGGAGGATCGCGGCACGGCCGAGATCGGCCAGGACGAGGATCCAGCGCCGCCGCAGGCTGCGGTCGACCCAGACGCCGACGAGGAGCGCGAACGCGATCCACGGCGCCATGCCCGCAGCCGAGAGGAGACCCATCTGGAACGCCGTCGCGTGCAGGGTGAGCACCGCGGCGAGCGGCAGTGCGAGCTCCGTTATCTGCGAGCCGAAGACGGACACCGTCTGGCCGGCCCACAGCCGCCTGAAGTCGCGGTGGCGCCAGAGGCTCATCTGCCGGAGTCCGGGACGCCGAAGCTCGCCCACCACACCGTGGCCGCATCGTCAGGAGCGTCCGTTCGCACCGCCGGGAAGTACGGCTCGAGCAGGGCGAAGATCTTCTCCCCCAGTTCTTCGGCCTCCGCGGCCGTCAGCCGCAGCGTCGCCTGCGTGTACAGCGGCTGCGGCCAGTCGGGCGGCGGCGCGGCGAGGTAGCGCTGCGCCACGCGGAAGTCGCGGGCGAGGAACGTGCCGGCGAGAGCACGTGCGGCGTCCGCGTCGTCGCTCCCCGACCAGTGGAGCCCGCGGGCGACCTTCTGCCACGGCCGCTCCTTGCCGTTGCCGCGCTCGGCCGGCTCGATGAAGCCGTGCTTCGCGAGCGTGCGCAGGTGATAGCTGCACGACTGCGGGCTCTCCCCGACGCGCTCGGCGCACTCGGTCGCGGTGAGCGGTCCCGCGCTGAGCGCAGCCAGTAGGTCGAGGCGGACGGGATGCGCGAGCGCACGCATCGCCCGCGGGTCGTCGATCTCGAGCTGGTCGCGTCTGTTCTTCTTGAAAGACATCTTTCGCAATAAGTCTTTCACGTATTTGCTCAGACGTCAAACGGCCGATCAAGATCGAAGAGTGAGCGGGCGGCGCGAGACCCTGACGTTGCCGGACGGGAGGCACCTCGACGTGCTCGAGGCAGGAGCCCGCTCGGGAGTGCCGACCCTCTACTTCCACGGCACACCGTCCTCGGCGAGGGAGACAGACTGGCTCGACCGCGCCGCGCGCGCGCACGACGTCCGGATCGTCGCCTTCGATCGAGCCGGCTACCTCGGGTCGGAGCGAACGGAGCGGGCTTCACTCCTGAGCGGGGCGCACGATGCACTCGCCGTCGCGGACATCCTCGGGCTCGGCCGCTTTGCCACGGTCGGTTTCTCGGGGGGAGCCGGTTATGCGCTCACCGCCGCGGCCGTCGCGCCGGATCGCGTGACCGTCGCCCATCTCTGCGGTGGTCTGGCCGCCGGCTCCGGCGGCGAGCTCCCCCGGGCGCGACGGCTGGCCTTCCGCGGCGCAGCTCAGATGCCGTGGCTCTTGCGACCGCTGCTCGCGGGCGCGCTCCGCCTCAACCTCCGTGGCCTCGACAAGCGGCTGGCCGATCCGCGCGCAGCCGCGCGGTGGTTCTTCGAGGGACCGGCGAAAGGAGCACAGATAGACGCCATCGACGCGTACGTCGAGGCGTCCGATCCAAGCGACCTCGAGGCGCAGCTTCGTGACATGGCACGGGCGTTGCGGGCCTCTCACGCCGTCGTGTCGGACATTGCCGCATATGGCGGGGATTGGCCGTTCGACGTCTCAGCGGTACAGGCCCCGGTGGAGTTGTGGCACGGTGACGCCGACCCTGCCGTGCCGATCGGTCAGGCAAGACGCCTGGCCGCCTCGCTTCCGACGGCCACCCTGCATGCGTTCGAAGGCGAGGGCCATTTCGTCATCCACTCGCATGGTGACGAGATCGCGGCTTCGATCCGGCGGCACGCGATGGCCCGGCCCTAGAACTCGGGTTGCGTCTAGCCGAAGCGGGCGACCGCGCGAGCGCGGCGGCGCTCCGCCTCGACCTCGCGGTCCCTGGGCGTCGCGGCCGTGACGAGGTCGGCGAGCAGGTGCTCCGTGACGTGCGCGATCTCGTGCACGGCGCGGTCGAACGCCGCCTCGTTGGCCTTCGACGGCTTGTTCATGCCGCTGACCTTGCGCACGTACTGCAGCGCCGCGGAGTGCACCTCCTCGGAGCTCGCGGGTGGCTCGAAGTTGTAGAGAACTCGGATGTTCCGGCACATGCCCCGATGCTAGCCCCCGCCGGCCGGGACCGTCTCCTCCGCGGCGATGCGCGGCGCCGGCGACCCGGGCGACACGAGGTGGCAGGCGACCAGATGATCCGGAGCGAACTCGCGCAGCAGTGGCTCGGTCTCCTCGCAGGCCGGCGCCGACAGGTCGTGCAGCGGGCAGCGGGTGTGGAAGCGGCAGCCGCTCGGAGGCGCGAGCGGGCTCGGCGGGTCTCCCTCGAGGACGACGCGCCGGCGCTTCCGCTGTTCGACGGGATCGGGGACGACCGCAGCCGAGAGCAGCGACTGCGTGTACGGGTGCTGCGGGTCGCTGAAGATCGCGTCGCGGCTCGCGAGCTCCACCATCTTGCCGAGGTACATGACCGCGATCCGGTCGCACAGATACTCGACCGTTGCGAGGTCGTGCGTGATGAAGAGGCACGAGAAGCCCATGTCGCGCTGCAGGTCGCGGAGGAGGTTGAGGATCGACGCCTGCACCGAGACGTCGAGGGCGGAGACGGGCTCGTCCGCGATCAGGACGCTCGGCTCGAGGATGAGCGACCGCGCGATGCCGACCCGCTGGCGCTGCCCGCCGGACAGCTCGTGCGGGTACCGCCGGCCGAACTGCCGCGGGTCGAGCCCGACCAGTTCGAGCAGTTCGGTGGCGCGCTCCTCGACGCGGCGCTTGGGCCAGCCGAGGAGCCTGGGCACGGTGGCGACGTTGGCCCGGATCGTCTGGTGCGGGAAGAGCCCGACGTTCTGGATCACATACCCGATCCGGCGGCGCAGGTCCACCGCGCTGCCCGCGTGCACGTCCGCCCCGCCGAGCAGGATGCGACCGGAGGTCGGCTCGATCAGCCGGTTGATCATGCGCAGGATGGTCGACTTGCCGCAGCCGGAGGGCCCGATCAGCACGACCAGCTCGCCGGCCGGGATGTCCAGCGTCAGCGAGCCCACCGCGTCGGTACCGTCGGGGTACCGCTTCCCGACCGAGTCCAGCGTGATCTCCGCGGAGCTGTTCGGGGTACCGTCCACGTATGTCCCTTCCGGACTCGCCGGTGCTGGCCTACGACGCCCCGGCCAACCCGTGGTTCTCCTGGCAGTACCTGC
>DASTZY010000011.1:0-9487 GCA_035764085.1 Gaiellaceae bacterium | reverse complement strand
CGGCGCCGGCGCGGCGCGACGAAGGTCGAGGGGATGTCGCGCGAGGACCTCGAGAAGCTCGTCGTCACGCTGGAGGAGGAGATGTACCTCGCCGCCGAGGAGCTCAGGTTCGAGTACGCGGCGAAGCTGCGCGACGAGATCAAGGACCTGCGGCGAGACCTGCAGGCGCTCGAGCAGACCGCGGCGTAGCGATCCGCGCCTACTGCGCTCTCGGGCTGCGCCGCTACGCTCCGCGGATGCTCGGAGCCGTGATCGGCGCGTTGTTCATTGCGTTCCTGACAGGCGCGCTCGCGCGCTTCGCGCTGCCCGGACCGGACCCGATGCCTCCGTGGCTCACGATCGCCATCGGGCTCCTCGGGAGTGCGATCGGCTACGGGATCGTCTACGCCGCGGTGGGCAAGGACAGTTCGTGGGCGGGCCTCGCGAGCTTCTTCGCCGCCGTCGGCCTTGTCGTGATCTACCGGCGCTTCGTCCAGAAGCGGCCGCTCTGGGGGAAGGACGCCTATCGCTTCCCCGAGCGCGGCTTCGGTGTCGAGCAGTACCGCGAGCGGTTGAAGCGGGCCGGCATCGATCCCGACCAGGTAGGGATCCACGGCTTCGGGACCATGCAGCCCAGGCAGCTGACCCAGCAGCCTTTCGCAACGGCCCATGCGCCGTCGGGCGACGCACCGACCGAGAACCCGGCTCATTACCTCGGCCTGCTCGAGGAGCTCCACGACACGGGCGTCCTCGACGACGAGGAGTACGAGGCGGCGCGGACGCGCCTACTCGAGAGTCTCCGGGCCTAGCGCAGGTAGCGGCGCTCGGCGCCGAGCACCCAGTCGCCTTGTGACCAGCGGAAGGTGCGGACGACGATCGTCTCCGCGTCCGCCTCGTGGAGGTGGAGCCCGCGCGCCTCACCCAGCCGTCGCGGCCGCGGTTGGCCGAGACCGGGCGCGATCGCGACCAACGCGGTGCGCGTCGCGTCGCCCACGACCTCGAACTCGTGCCGCTCGCTCACGGCCGCCTGGTGGATGTGACCCGCGAGGATGAGATCGGCGCCGGCATCCACGAGCGTGCGGAGGACATGGTTGCGCCGCGAGACGGGACGTTTCCGGGCCGCCCGCCACGGCGCCCCGATCAGGTGGTGGTGGAGTACGGCTACCCGCAGCGCGTCCGGGGCGGCCTCCGCGAGGCGCTCGGCCGCCCGGCGGAGCTGGGCCCCGCTCAGCGCGCCGCCCTGGTGGCGGAACGGACGCGCCGAGTTGAGGCCGACGACGTGGAGCCCCGGCGGCGAGGCGGTCGGCTCCGTCGTCTCCCAGACTCGCTCGAACTCCGTCCACGGGCGCACGAACCGCGCCGGCGTGTACGGGAGGTCGTGGTTGCCGGGCACCGCAAGCACCGGCGGGCCGAGCGAGCGCAGAAGCTCCGCGGCCCGCGCCAGCTGCTGCGGGCGGCCGCGATGCGCGAGATCGCCCGAGGCGACGACGAGCTGCGGCTCGAGCCGCTCGACGAGCCGCGCCAGCGCGCGCTTCGCCTCCGGCTCCTCGTGTGTACCGACGTGCAGATCGGAGACGTGGAGGAGACGCGCCGTCACGAACGAACGAGGCTATAGATTCCAGCCATGGCCGAAGAAACCGCCGAGATCTTCGACGACATCTACCTCGGCATGCGTGCCGGCGGCGCGCTGCGCAAGCAGCGGCGCGGCGAGGAGCTGACGCACGAGGAGAAGGAAGCGCTCAGCCGCTGGCAGCGCCTTTCCACGGTCAGGAAGGCCGCTGCGATCGGCGGCTTCGCGCTCGGCACGTTCGGGCTCGGCTTCACGCTCGGCGGGCTCGTCTTCGGCCGCTGGCGCGGCCGCACGAGCTAGCTACCGCTTCCCCTCGGCGGTCCCCGGGAAGAGAACCGCAGGCGCCTCCTCCTCCGCCGGGTCGCGGCCGTGGATCACCACGTCGACCAGCGTCGCGGCGATCGAGGCGAGCGGGATCGCGATCAGGACGTAGATCGCGCCGAGCAGGTAGCCGACCGCGACGACCGAGATCAGCACGACGAGCGGCGACAGGCCGACCGCGTGCCCCATCACGCGCGGCGCGATCACGTAGTCCTCGAGCTGGCGCAGGACGAGCACGGCGACGGCGGCGCCGATCGCCACCGTCCAGCTCACGGTCAGCCCGACTCCGACGGCGACGACGCCCGCGGCGAGCGGACCGACGATCGGGATGAGCTCCACCACGCCCGCGAAGGCTCCGATCAGCAGCCAGTACGGCTCGCCGTCCAGCCAGAACGCGAAGGAGAGCAGCGTCGCCACGATCACGACGAGCAGGAACTGCCCGCGCATGAAGGCTCCGAGCTTCTTGTCGATCAGCACCCAGGTGTCGCGCGTCACGCGGCGATGCTGGCGCGGCACGAACGACTGCACGAGCCCGATCGTGGCGTCGCGTTCGAAGATCCAGTAGGCGCCGACGGCGAACATGAGCAGGATCCCGACGAGGATCTCGAACAGCGTCTTCGTCACGGTGATCGCGGGGTGGAGGAGGCTGGAGCCCGAAGGCAGCTGCCGGAGCCGCTTGTCGATCGCGCTCAGGACCTCGTGCCGGATCCCGTGCGAATGGACTGCGGCGTGGTGGAGCTCCTGCGTCGAGGTGGGGACGTTGCCGCCGATCGCGTGGTCGATCTGCGTGATCGCGGCCGGCACCACGAGGTAGAGGAAGAGCGCGATCGCCGCGAGGAAGCCGACGTAATGGAGGATGACTCCGAGCGGTCGCGGCACGCGCGCCCGGCGATTGAGCCATTCCACGCTGGGCCGCATCGCCGAGGCGATCACGAAGCCGAGGAAGAGCAGCGCGATCAGCAGCCGCAGCTTCCAGAGCGCCAGCGCGACCACGATGATCGAGAGGGCGACGATCGTTGCCGTCGCCGCCTTGCGTGCAGTTCCAGTCATTTGCCGAGGGATTCCCTGTCACAACCCGAACGAAGCGGTCGTGGATACGGCGCACGTCGAGGCTCACCGGCACGGGATCGCGCTCGCGCGGCCGTTGCTGCGCGCGCTCGTCCTCGCGCTCGCGGGCGCCGCCTGCTTCCTCGCTCCGTGGCCGGAGGCCGGGGCCGCCGGAGCGGTCCTGCTCGCTCTCGCTGCACTCCTCGCCGTGGTGGCCGTCACCCGCTGGGATCGGACCCACCTGGTCGTCACGGGAAACGCGCTCGTCGTCGAACACGGCATCCTGCGCCGCCGCGAGGCCTCGATCTCGCTCAACGGCACCGTCTTCGAGGTCGAGCGGACGCTGCCGGGACGGATCCTCGGCTACGGCACCGTCGTCGCGGGGGAGCTGGAGATCGACTGCGTGCCGCGCCGGCTCACGCGCCTCCTCCAGCAGCGCCGCTAGCGGCCACGAACGTCTGTTCGTCCCGGTAGAATGGCTCTCCTATGGCTGCCGACGAGCTTGTCGTCCACGGCGCCCGCGAGCACAACCTGAAGGACCTGACCGTCCGCCTGCCGCGGAACCGCCTCATCTGCATCACCGGGCTGTCCGGCTCCGGCAAGTCGTCCCTGGCGTTCGACACGATCTACGCCGAGGGGCAGCGCCGCTACGTCGAGTCGCTCTCGGCCTACGCGCGGCAGTTCCTGCAGATGATGGAGAAGCCGGACGTCGACCACATCGACGGCCTCAGCCCCGCGATCTCGATCGACCAGAAGACGACGTCCAGGAACCCGCGCTCGACGGTCGGCACGGTGACCGAGATCTACGACTATCTCCGCCTCCTCTATGCACGGGTCGGGCGGCCGCACTGCCCGGTCTGCGGCAAGCCGATCGCGGGCCAGAGCCTCGACGCGATCGTCGACCAGGTGCTGAAGCTCGAGGAGGGCACGCGCTTCACGGTCAACGCGCCCGTCGTCCGCGACCGCAAGGGCGAGTACAAGGACCTCTTCGAGGACCTGACGCGGGAGGGCTTCACGCGCGTCAAGGTCGACGGCGAGCAGTACCTCCTCGAGGAGGGCGTGCCCGAGCTCGACAAGAAGTTCAAGCACACGATCGAGGTCGTCGTCGACCGGCTCGTGATGCGCGCCGACCTGCGGCTGCGCCTGACGCAGTCGATCGAGACGGCGGCCGGGCTCGCGGAGGGGCTCGTGGCCGTCGACCTGGTGGAGACCGGCGATCAGCTCCTGTTCTCCGAGAACTTCGCCTGTCCCGACCACGGCGTCTCGCTGCCGGAGCTGCAACCGCGGA
This sequence comes from Gaiellaceae bacterium, assembly GCA_035764085.1. Classification (GTDB taxonomy): domain Bacteria; phylum Actinomycetota; class Thermoleophilia; order Gaiellales; family Gaiellaceae; genus Palsa-739. The sequence continues at coordinate 5,282 of DASTZY010000011.1, read as the reverse complement.
TCTTCTCCTTCAACGCGCCGCACGGCGCCTGTCCGCGCTGCACGGGGCTCGGCTCGCAGCAGGAGATCGACCCCGACCTGCTCGTCCCCGACCCGTCGCTTTCGATCGACGACGGCGCGCTCGTGCCGTGGTCGGTGGGCGGCTCGTCGGGCTTCTACGAGGCCGTGATCCAGGCGATCGCCGACCGGTACGAGATCGACACCTCGAAGCCGTGGTCGGAGCTGACCGAGGCGGAGCAGAACCGCTTCCTCGACGGGACGGACGGCGAGAAGATCTACGTTCAGTACCGCAACCGGATGGGCCGGCGGCGCCAGTACATGCTCGCCTTCGACGGCATCGTGGCCAGCCTGCAGCGCCGTTACCGCGAGACCGACTCCTCGACCGCGCGGGAGCGGATCGAGGAGTACATGAGCTTCCGGCCGTGCCCGGTCTGCAAGGGCGCGCGCCTGAAGCCGGAGGTGCTCGCGGTGACGGTCGGCGAGAGGTCGATCCACGAGTTCACGCAGCTCTCGGTCACGCGGGCGCTCGGGTTCCTCGACGAGCTCGGCCTGACCCCGACCGAGGAGCTGATCGGCCACCGGATCGTGAAGGAGATCCGCGAGCGGCTCACCTTCCTCGACGACGTCGGGGTCGGCTACCTCACCCTCGACCGTGCGGCGGCCACGCTCTCGGGCGGCGAGGCGCAGCGGCTCCGGCTCGCGACCCAGATCGGCTCGCAGCTCGTCGGCGTCCTCTACATCCTCGACGAGCCGTCGATCGGGCTCCACCAGCGAGACAACGCACGCTTGATCGACACGCTCGAGCGGCTGCGCGACCTCGGCAACACCGTGCTCGTGGTCGAGCACGACGAGGAGATGATGCGCCGCTCCGACTGGCTCGTGGACATGGGGCCCGGTGCGGGCCTGCACGGCGGCGAGGTCGTGGCGGAGGGGCCGGCGGCGAAGGTCGAGCGCAACAAGAAGTCCGTCACCGGACAGTTCCTCTCGGGCACGCGGGAGATCGCGATACCCGGCCGGCGGGACGAGGATCGCGGCGCGTTCCTCGTCCGCGGGGCGGCGCAGCACAACCTCAAGGAGATCGACGTCGAGTTCCCCGTCGGCAAGTTCATCTGCGTGACGGGAGTCTCGGGCTCCGGCAAGTCGACCCTCGTGAACGAGATCGTCTTCAAGTCGCTCGCGAACCGGCTCAACCGGGCGCGGGTCAAGCCCGGCGCGCACGCCGGCGTGGAGGGGATCGAGGTCTTCGACAAGGTGATCGAGATCGACCAGAAGCCGATCGGGCGCACGCCGCGCTCGAACCCGGCGACGTACACCGACCTGTTCACGCACATCCGCGAGCTCTACTCGCTCACGCCCGAGGCGAAGGTGCGCGGCTACAAGCCCGGCCGCTTCTCGTTCAACGTCCGCGGCGGGCGCTGCGAGACCTGCAAGGGCGACGGGCAGATCAAGATCGAGATGCACTTCCTCCCGGACGTCTACGTCCCCTGCGAGACCTGCAAGGGCGCGCGGTACAACCGCGAGACGCTCGAGGTGCGGTTCAAGGGACGCTCGATCGCCGACGTGCTCGAGATGTCCGTGGAGGAGGCGCTGAAGTTCTTCGCCAAGATCCCCAAGATCCGGCGCCGGCTGCAGACGCTCCACGACGTCGGGCTCGACTACATCAAGCTCGGCCAGCCCGCGACGACGCTCTCCGGCGGCGAGGCGCAGCGCGTGAAGCTGGCCGCGGAGCTGTGCAAGGTGGCGACCGGCAAGACGCTCTACATCCTCGACGAGCCGACCACGGGGCTCCACTTCGCCGACATCGAGAAGCTGCTCGAGACGCTGCAGCGACTCGTCGACGGCGGCAACACGATGATCGTGATCGAGCACAACCTCGACGTGATCAAGCAGGCGGACTGGGTGATCGACCTCGGCCCGGAGGGCGGCGAGGCGGGCGGCGAGCTGATCGCCGTCGGCACGCCGGAGGAGGTCGCGCAGGTGGAGGACAGCTTCACCGGCGAGTTCCTCCGCCACGTCCTCCCGGCTCCTGCGGTAGCCGCCGCCTAGGCGTAGAGTCGCCGCATGGAGGGCGAGCAGGGCGCGGGCTACACCGGCGCGCCGATTGCGGGAGCTGCGCTGGCGACGGTGTTCTTCCCGTTCTTCGCGCTGATCGCCGCGCTGCTGTTGCAAGGTGGCCAGCTCGACCCGCGCAAGAAGGCGCAGCTGCGCGGCTGGGCCTGGGTTTCCGGCGGCTTGCTCGCCTTCGAGACCGTGTTCGCGGTCGTGCTTGCGTTGGTCACGGTCTGACCGGCACGGGCTAACCTCAACGGGATGGCGACGAGCATCGACACCGCACGGGGCTCGGCGTTCGAGCGGAGCTGGTGGCTGCGCGCGCCGGCCGTGCTCGTCGCGCCCCGCGCCGTGTTCGTCTCGCTGCGCGACGAGTCGGAGGAGGCGCTCGACGCGCGGCAGGAGCCGCTCGTCGCGCTCGCCGGGCTCGCGGGAATCGCCGGTGTCCTGGGGACTCCGGTCGCGCGGCACCTCCTCAACGACGCCTCGTTCTCGGTGTCCCTGATCCCGGTGTGGGCGTTCTTCGGCGGTGCCGTCTACGCGCTCGGCTTCTACTGGCTCGGCGGCGGACTCCTCTACGGCGCGGCCCGGCGCCTGGGCGGGCTCGGCAGCTACCAGCGCGCGAGGCAGATGCTCGCGCTCTCGGGCGCGCCGCTTGCGCTCGCCCTCGTCACGCTCTGGCCGCTGCGGATTGCGATCTACGGGCAGAACCTGTTCCGCACCGGCGGCACAGACTGGGGGCCGGGCGACCGGGCCTTCGGCGGCGTCCTCTACTTCGCGTTCGCCTGGAGCGCGATCCTGCTCGTGATCGGCGTCCGCAGCGTGCACGGCTGGAGCTGGGGCCGCAGCCTGGCGGCGGTCGGCCTCGCCGCGGCGCTGCCGGCGCTGATCGTTCTCGCGACAGCCCTCTGATCCGGACCTGTCTGCCCTAGTAACAGACTGTGGGAAGTATCCCTTCACGACACGTATGATGGGGTAGTGCGCGGCCCTTGTGGGTCGTCACGGGACACGACTCCCGGGCGGTCCGGGACCACGGTGGGAGTTAGCCCGTCGTGGCCGCTGCTACGCAGAGGGGCCGCGCACACTTGGGGTTGGTAGCCGTCTATCTTTCTGGACTGATCACGTGACATGTCACGCGACAGGCAGAGCTTGTTCTGTACGGCCTGAACTGTCTGATACACTTCTGACCGATGGAAAACGGAACCGACATTCGTAGCCAACTCGCGCGCTTTAAGGCCGAGCTTTCCAAGGCTGAGGAGGAGGCGAGCCTCGCCAGTCGGCGCGTCAACTATCTGCGCCAAGTCGTTGACGGCCTGAACGGACTCCTGAGAGCGGATGCGCCGGCCTCGGCGATTCGGCTCTTTGACACGCCAGGGATTGAGCTCAAGGCTGACCCGCCTATCGTCACGGTCGGCGGGGATCATCCTGTCCTCCGTGGCCGCGCTGCGGTGCGGGCGGTTCTTGAGGAGACGCGGCGGGCGCTGAGTATCCCGGAATTGGTCGCGGAGATTGAACGGCGGGGATGGATGCCCGACGTCGAGCGCCGCCGGGACGCGACCGCATCAAGTGTGCAACGGCTCGTCCAAGACGGCGAAGCCGAACGCGTTGGGCGCGGCGTGTATCGCCTGCGCCTAGACCAGCTTCCCCCACCACCCGAAGAGGGTGATGGATGAGGAGGCTTAGCCCCCGGCTGCAACCCTGAAAGGTTCACTGGTCGAGGGGCAAAGGGAAGGGCCGGAGTGTGCCCCGGCCCCACTAGCGGTAGGTGCTGCCGATGTGGTGTATCGGCGTCGGAGTTAGATCCGATTAGTCCTGACAGGCTCGGGGTTCGATTCCCCCACCTACCGTTCCTTCTAGCATAGCATAGGTCCCCCCTCACAACACGTATGCCGAAGCCAGAAAAGAACACCACAGGAAAGCCCCGCGAGGCACCGGAGGACGTTAGGGAGAAGCAAGACCCCGCGTACTCGGAGGATGACTTCGAGGACGCGCTGGAACGAGCTACGAAGCGGCTAGAGGAGCCTTCCGAGCGCGATCCAGGATCTCCCAGAAGATGACGCCCGCGCCGTCCTTGCGGTAGTTCCAGCGCAGCACGTACTCGTCCAAGTAGTTCGGGAGGTACTTCGCGCTCACGTTGTGGTGTGCTCCCCGGACGCTGTTCTTGAACAGTGCGAAGAAGCTCTCCACGTTCTGCGTCCCGGCATCGCCCTCGACGTAGATCCGAGCCTTGTGCTGCACTCGCCGGTGGCCCTTGTACTCGCGGTCGATTCCGACATATAGCGACCACTCGTCCGTGAAGATCATGGACTCCGGCAGGACGAACTCCTTGATCTTCGCGTGGAGGGTCGGCTTCGTGCGATCCGCCGCGACCGATGCACGCACCCGTCCACCGCGCTCCACCGCAGCCACGACCATCTTGTCCTTGCCCTTGTGCATGTAAGGCGGGGTGTTCTTGTGGAGTCCGGCCTTCTCCCGCTCTCGTCGATCCGACTCGCGCAGCCGGCCACTCATGAATGTCTCGTCCGCTTCCACATCGCCTGAGAGCCGATCGTTCTCGTCTTGTCCGAGCAGCGAGCGGATCTGCTTGAGCATCCGATGGGCCGTCTTGTAGGTCACACCGATCTCGCGTCCGAGCTGCTTGGCCGAGATCCCGCAGCGCGACGAACTCAGTAGGTAGATCGCCCAGAACCAAAGCTGCAAGCTCGTCGTCGACTTGTGGAAGATCGTGCCCGCCGTCGGGTACACGTGCGTCCCGCAGAACTGGCAGGAATACGCGGAGCGCCCGGAGATCCGATGGAACTTCGACTCCTTGCCGCACTTCGGGCAGGGAGTGCCGTCCGGATAGAACTTCGCCTTGAGGTAGTCCAAGCAGGCGTCGTTGTCCGGGAACCGGCGCATGAACTCCGTGTAGGTCATCTTGCTGTCGCTCGCTGGCGACCGCTCGACTGATTCCCTTTTCCGTGCTGCCATACGAGTATGGTACTCCATACACGTACGTGTTGTCAAGGGATACTTCCCACAGACTGTTACTAGGTGTTCCGTCGGCCCTGGAGGTTCCGCGCCGAACACGGCCTGTTGGGGCGAGGGTCGACTTCGTAACAGACTGTTACTTGGGATTCGGGTTCGGAGCGCCCTCGAAGGCGGCCTGCTCCTCCTCGGGCATCCCGTACGTGTGCCGCTCCTCGGGGAACGAACCGCTGCGGACCTCGTCGGTGTAGCGCTCGAGCGCCTCGA
>DASTZY010000010.1:0-1810 GCA_035764085.1 Gaiellaceae bacterium | reverse complement strand
CAAGTACAAGCGCGTCCGCTACAAGGGCATCATCTGCGAGCGCTGCGGTGTCGAGGTGACACGGCAGAAGGTGCGGCGGGAGCGGATGGGCCACATCGACCTCGCGGCGCCCGTCTCGCACATCTGGTTCTTCAAGGGCGTCCCGAGCCGGATCGGCTACCTCCTCGACATCGCCCCGCGCGAGCTCGAGAAGGTGCTCTACTTCGCCGCCTCGATCGTCACGGCCGTGGACGTCGAGAAGCGCGCCTCCGACCTGAACGGGCTGGAGGACCAGGTGAAGGCCGAGGCCGAGCGGGTCGACGTCGACCGCGACGAGGCGCTCGCCGCACTCGAGGACCGGCTCGCCCGCCGCCGCGACTACTTCGCGAAGGGGAAGGAGCGGAACTTCGACGAGGACGACGACTTCTGGGGCCGCGGCCTCTCGACGTGGGCCGAGGAGCAGGTGCTGCCTCCGCTCGAGGAAGCGCGCACGCTCGTCGGCGGGCTCTTCGTGGAGCTCGTCCCCAAGATCACCACGGAGGACTCGAAGAAGATCCGCGAGCTCGTCCGCAACTCCGCCATCCGCGACGACCGCCGGCTGACGCCGCGCGAGCTCGAGGTGGTGGCTTCGTCCGCCGAGCAGATCAAGGCGGCGATCGTCCCGCTCGAGAAGGAGGCGGAGAAGGCGACCGGTTCCAAGAAGGGCGCGGTCACCAAGCACATCCACCGCATCACCGAGGGGCTGCTCACGGGCGCCGACCTGAACGAGGAGGACGCCGAGCTCGCCGGCGGCGTCGACCAGAAGAACCTCGAGAAGGCGCGCGAGCTCGGCAACGGGCTTCTCCGGGAGGTGCTCGAGACCGCCGACGCCGAGAGCGACCTGCGTGAGCTGGCGAACGACCTCTGCCTGCGCACCGACGGGCGGATCCAGAAGGAGGACCTGGACGCGATCGTCCAGTGGGCGCTCAAGGTGCGCGAGATGTACCTCGACATCGAGTCCCGCCGCGAGGACGCGCGGGAGGCCGCAGTCGACGCCGTGAACCGGCTCGAGGAGACGTGGCGGCTGTTCCGGGAGCTCGAGCCGAAGCAGATCGTCAACGACGAGCAGATTTTCCGCGAGCTGAAGGACCGCTTCGGCTCGCCGTACGGATTCGGCGTCTACTTCAACGGCGGCATGGGCGCGGAGGCGATCCGCGAGCTGCTCAAGGACCTCGACCTCGACGCCGAGGCCGCGATGCTGCGCGAGACGATCCGCACCTCGAAGGGCCAGAAGCAGCAGCGGGCGATCAAGCGGCTCAAGGTCGTGAGCGCCTTCACCACGAGCGAGAACCGGCCCGAGTGGATGATCCTCGAGGCCGTCCCGGTCATCCCGCCGGAGCTGCGCCCGATGGTGCAGCTCGACGGCGGCCGCTTCGCCACGTCCGACCTCAACGACCTCTACCGCCGCGTCATCAACCGGAACAACCGCCTCAAGCGGCTGCTCGACCTGGGCGCGCCGGAGATCATCGTCAACAACGAGAAGCGGATGCTCCAGGAGGCCGTCGACGCGCTGTTCGACAACGGCCGTCGCGGCCGCGCCGTCACCGGCCCGGGCAACCGGCCGCTGAAGTCGCTGTCCGACATGCTCAAGGGCAAGCAGGGCCGCTTCCGCCAGAACCTGCTCGGCAAGCGCGTCGACTACTCCGGCCGCTCGGTGATCGTCGCCGGCCCGCACCTGCGCCTGCACCAGTGCGGCCTGCCGAAGCTGATGGCGCTCGAGCTCTTCAAGCCGTTCATCATGAGCCGGCTCGTCGAGCGGAAGATCGTCCAGAACATCAAGGCGGCCAAGCGG
>DASTZY010000009.1:0-4620 GCA_035764085.1 Gaiellaceae bacterium | reverse complement strand
GGCTTTGCAAGCCGGAGGTCACCGGTTCGATCCCGGTACGCTCCACCTCGAGAGCCCGCTGGAAACGGCGGGTTTTCTCGTTCCTGGATCAATCCGGCAATGCCCGCAGGACCACCACTCCGGCCGCGATCACGAGCCCCGCTGCGACGTTCAGCATCGGCGTCACACCAACCGTGCGGGCCGCGATACCGCCCACGACCGCGCCTCCGAGGCTGAACAAGGCGCCGCTCGCGCCGAGCGCGGCGAAGACGCGGCCCCGGAAATCCTCTCGCACGGTCCGTTGCACGAGCGTTTGGACCGCGATCGAGGAGACGGCCGCGGTCGCGCCGCCGAGCAGGGAGAGGGCGAAGGCGAGCTCGACGGTGGGCACGTCGAACTTCACGATCAGCGCGGCTCCCGCGACGAACGAGGTCGAGGCCACGAGGAGACGCGGCGAGAAGCGCGCTCCCCAGGCGCCGACGGCAAGCGACCCGAAGATTCCCGTGACCGCGTGCGCCGTCAGCAACAGGGCGTAGACCTGCGGGCCGCGATGCAGCGAGTCGCGCACCCAGGCCACGTACAGCGGATCGAGCATCGTGCCACCGAAGGTCATCAGCCCGAGCACGCCGAACAGGACTGCGATCGCGTGCTCGCGGCGCATCAGCGTCAGGCCCGAGCGCCATTCGCCCGAGAAGGACGCCGGCTCCTCGATCAGCAGTCGCGGCGGCGCGACCACTGCCGCGATCAGCGCCGCGGCGGCGAGGAACGAGGCGGTGTCGGCGAGGACGACCGGCGCGAGCCCGAGGAGGCCGAGCAGCATGCCGCCGAGCGGGACGCCGACGAGTCGTGCGATGCGGACATTGAGCGCGGTCAGCGAGTTGGCCGCCAGCAGCACCTCGGGTGCGACGAGCGAGGGCAGGAGCGCGCTCTCGGCCGGCTGCGAGAACGAGGAGAGCACCGACTGCGCCGCGGCGACGGCGTACACGACCCACAGCGGCCCGCCGCGGGCGACGACCAGCAGCGCGCTCACCGCCAGGGCCTGCACCAGGTTCGTCACCACGAGCAGCCGCCGCCGGTCGAGCCGATCCACGTAGACGCCGGCGAACGACCCCAGGACGATGCTCGGTCCGAGCTCCGCCGCGATCATCCCGGCCGTCGCGATCGTCGAGTGGGTGCGCTCGTAGACGAAGAATGGGAGGGCGCCGTACAGGATCCAGTCGCCGGCGAGAGAGACGAGTCCGCCGAACCAGAGCAGCGCAAAGTCGCGTTGCCGCAGGAGACCGATCACGGGTCGGCTACGCGGCGCCGAGCAAGGCGTAGGTCGCGCGGTCGAACGCGACCTTGACGACGCGATCACCGTCCAGGGACGCCTGGACGACGGCGACGACGTCTCGCTCCTCGCGAACGTCGACGAGCTTGCGGGGCCGCAGCTCTCGCACGTCCGGGAGCGCACCGGCGAGACCGATGAGCGACGACCAGACCTCTTCGCCGCAGCCGTCACAGCGGACGTAGAGACCGGGGATTCCCCCGGTCCGGACGTGCGCGCGGACCAGCACGGGCCGGGCGCAGCGCGTGCACTCGACCGTCGTGCCGTCTCCCCCGCCGAAATAGCGGAGGACCCAGTCCCCGACGCGCCGGAACATCGCCGTGGGACGTTCCAGTCCGCTCACGAGCCGGGCGAACTGAGGATTGTCGAGCGGGTAGCGCACGAGGACGTCGTCCCGCGCGCAGGCGAAGCAGGTGAACTCGATCGCGCTCGCCGTGCGGCGCATGAGAAGCCTCCGCGCGCCGCACTGCGAGCACGCGATCCCCAGGGGCCGCCACTCGTGCTCGGCGAGGATCCTGCGCAATGCGCGCTTGCCGCGCGTCAGCCGCATCGCGACCGCGTCGCCTGTGATGCCCAGCGCCGCAGCGATCTCCTCGTGCGAGCGCTCGTCCACGTAACGCTTCGTCAGCACTTCGCGCGCGGCCGGCGGCACGAGCTCGAGCAGCTCGCCGATACCGTCCTCGACCGGGGCCGGTTGCTCGGGAAGCTCGGCAAGCGGGACGGGCAGGCTGCCACGCGTCCGCCCCCAGCGGAGGCAGACGTTTCGCGCGATCGCCGTGAGCCAGCGGTCGGCGCCTTGCGGATCGGTCAGCTTGTGCCGGTGCCGCCAGGCCTCGAGCAGCGTCTCCTGCGCGAGATCCTCGGCAGCCTCGCGATCGCCGGACAACACGGCGCACAGCCGGACGAGCCGCGCTCGCTCGGCTCCCTGCCAGACCCCCATGTCCATCACCGCCGTCATCCTCGCCTACAGATCGCCGAAAGGCGAGCAAACCCAACGCAGTTGCCACCAGCCGAAATGGAAGACACACTTCCACCTAGTGACCGACGGGCTGGACATGCGCGGCCGCTACGAGGCGGCCCTCGAAGAGGTCGAGGAGATGAAGCGGGCGCTGCGCGAGCATGCGCAGCGTGTCGCCGCGCGCGAGAAGGAGCTCGAGGACCTACGGCTCGAGGTGGCGGGCCGGCAGGGCCGGCGGCGGCCCACCGCTTCCGAGGCTCCCGGCCCGGACCGGTCGGACGAGCTCGCCCGCGCGATCGCGGAAGCCGAGAAGCGCGAACGGGAAGCAGCGCAGGAGCTCGCGCTCGCCAAGGCGGAGCGCGAGCGGCTCGACGAGCGCGAGCAGGCGATCCGGAAGGTCGAGCGGGAGCTCGCCGGGCTGCGCATGGCGCTCCAGGAGGAGCGCAAGCGCCTCGGCGGCTCGGCTGCGAGCGAGCCGGAGCCCGAGGGCGAGCCACCGCCGCCGACGCCGCTCCCGCAGCCGGGCACGGGCCCGGATCTCGAGCCGGCCGCAGCGGCGAAGCAGCGGCGCAGCAGCATGCTCGCCGACCCGCAGCTCAGGAAACAGCCCTAGAGCTACCGGCCGCGCTGGTATCGTCGGCGTTCGCTCGTGGCGCGGGCTAGGGGGCCTGCGCACGGGCCATTTCGGCATGTCCACGTATGTAAGTCCAGTCGACCCGCCCGACCTCGGCCTGCTGCCGACCTTCCGCAGGCTGCTCCGGCTGTGGCGTGAGCAGTGGAAGCTCGGGATCTTCGGGCTCACGTGCGCGCTCCTCTACACGCTGATCTCGATCACGATCCCGATCCTCATCCAGCGTGCGATCGACCACGCGATCGTCCCGCACAAGGAGCACCAGCTGCCGCCGTATCTCGCAGCCATCGGCGGTCTCGCCCTGCTGCGCTTCGTCATCAACTTCAACCGCCGCTACGCGACCGCCCGGATCGGCATCCGGATCGAGGCGCGGATGCGCGAGCTCCTCTACCAGGCGTACCTCCGCTACCCGCGCGCGTTCTACGACCGGCACGCGACCGGCCAGGTGCTGTCGCGCGCCACGAACGACCTCTATCCGATCCGCTACTTCATCGGCTGGGGGCTCGTGCAGGGGATGCAGAGCGTGATGATGATCGTCGCCGCCGGGATCGTCCTCTCGCTCGTCGACCTCAAGCTGACGCTGTTCGCAGCCGTGTCGCTGCCGCCGATCGGCTTCGTCGCCAACCGCTTCGGACGTCTGGTCTCGCCGATCTCTCGCGAGGTGCAGGCGCGGAAGGGCGACGTGACGGAGGCGGCGGACGAGGCCGTGGTCGGCATCGAGATGGTGCAGGCCTTCGGCCGCGAGGACGACGTCCGCGACCGGTTCGGCGACCGGGCGGAAGGAGTGCGCTCCGCGGCGCTGCGTCAGGCCGGCGTCGAGTCCCGGCACGTGCCCGGCCTCTACTACCTGCCGGCGCTCTCGATCGCCGCCGTCGTCTTCTTCGGCGGCCGCGACGTGATCGCGGGCCGGCTCACGATCGGCCAGTTCGTCCTCTTCAACACCATCCTGCTGCAGCTGACCTGGCCGCTCGAGGCGCTCGGCTGGATCCTCAACCTGGCCCAGCGCGCGATCGCCTCGGCCGGGCGCACGTTCGCCTGGCTCGAGGAGGTGCAGCGGCTGCCCGAGCCCGAGCACCCGCGCGACCTGCCGGACGGCCCGCTCGGCGTCACCTTCGCCGGCGTGCGCTTCGCCTACCCGGGCGAGGAGGAGGTGCTCGAGGGCATCGACCTGCACCTGGAGCCGGGCGAGATCGTGGCCGTCTGCGGCGGCACCGGCGCCGGCAAGAGCACGCTGCTCAACCTCCTGCCGCGGTTCTACGACCCCACCGAGGGCAGCGTCCGGCTGGGCGGCGTCGACCTGCGCGAGGTGCCGCTCGAAACGGTGCGCGACGCCGTCGCCGTCATCACCCAGCGGCCCATCCTGTTCTCGATCACCCTGCGCGAGAACCTGACCGCCGGCCGGCCGGACGCGCCCTGGAACGAGGTCGAGGCGATGTGCGTCGCCGCCGGCGTGGACGATTTCGCCGACGACCTGCCGGACGGCTACGACACCCTGATCGGCGAGCGGGGCGTGAACCTCTCGGGCGGCCAGCGGCAGCGGGTGGCGCTCGCCCGTGCGCTCGTCGCCGGCGCCCGCGTGATCGTGCTGGACGATCCGCTCTCGGCGGTCGACACGCACACCGAGCACGACCTGGTGATGCGGCTGCGGCCGGCGGTCGCGGGCCGCACCGTGCTCGTCGCGGCGCAGCGCCTCTCGACCCTCGCGCTGGCCGACCGCGCCGTCGT
>DASTZY010000008.1:0-12684 GCA_035764085.1 Gaiellaceae bacterium | reverse complement strand
GGCAGAGCTGGCGGAGCTCGCTCAGACGGCGGGCGTCGAGCCCGTCGGCCAAGTCGTGCAGCATCGACGCTTCCCGGATCCGCGAAGTTATGTGGGGAAGGGCAAGCTCGAGGAGCTGAAACACGCGTACGGCGACGCGGGCGCCGAGGTCCTGATCGTCGACGACGAGCTCAGCCCCGTGCAGCAGCGCGCGCTCGAGAACGCGCTCCAGTCGCGAGTGGTGGACCGGACGCAGCTGATCCTCGACATCTTCGCCCAGCACGCCGTGACGGCCGAGGGAAAGCTCCAGGTCGAGCTCGCGCAGCTGGAGTACAACCTGCCGCGGATGCGGGGGATGTGGCAGCACCTCGAGCGGCTCGGCGGCGGCACCGGCGGCCTCGGCGCCGGTGTCGGCACGCGCGGCCCCGGTGAGTCCCAGCTCGAGACCGACCGACGCCTGGCCCGCCGCCGCATCACGCTCCTCCGCGAGCGACTGCGCAAGCTGAGCAGCCAGCGCGACGTGCGGCGCAAGGAGCGGCGGCGCACCGAAACGCCCACGGTGGCGCTCGCGGGCTACACGAACGCCGGCAAGTCCACGCTCCTCAACGCGCTCACGGACGCGGGCGTCTCGGTGCGCGACCGGCTCTTCGAGACGCTCGACCCCACGACGCGCGGGTTCGAGCACGAGGGACGGCGCTACCTCGTCACCGACACGGTCGGCTTCGTCCGCCGCCTGCCGCACCAGCTCGTCGAGGGCTTCGCGGCGACGCTTGAGGAGACGCTCGTCGCCGACCTCGTCCTCCACGTCGTCGACGGATCCGCGCCCGAGCAGCGGCTCGTCGAGCAGATCTCCGCCGTCGACGCGGTCCTGCGGGAGATCGGCGCCACCGAGCTGCCCGTCGAGCTCGTCGTGAACAAGATCGACGCGGTGGACATGCTCGGCCGGCGCCGACTTGCGAACCGGCTCCCGGACGCGCTGCAGATCTCGGCGCTCACGGGCGAGGGCCTCGACGAGCTACGGGCGCGCATCGCCGAGCGCTTCGGCGAGCGATTCGAGCGCGTGCGGCTCCTCCTCCCGTACGAGGAGGGAGCGCGCCTCAACGAGCTCTACGCCCTCGGCGCGCCGATCGACGAGCGTGAGGACACCCCGGAGGGCGTCCTCGTCGTCGCGCGCCTCCCGAGGCGCGAGCTGCGCCGCTATGCGCCGTTCCTCGTCGCCGAAGCGGCACCCGAACGGCGGCGCACGGGAGCGTGACCCGGCTGCCCGTGAAGCGCCTCCACGAGGAGGCGACCCTGCCGACGCGGGCGTACGAGGGGGACGCGGGCCTCGACCTCGCCGCCTGCGAGCGGGTCGAGCTCGGACCGGGGGAGCGGGCCGTCGTCTCGACAGGCCTCAGCATCGCGATCCCCGAAGGCCACGCCGGCTTCGTCCAGCCCCGTTCGGGACTCGCGGCGCGGCACGGAATCACGGTCGTGAACACGCCGGGCCTCGTGGACGCCGGCTACCGGGGCGAGCTCAAGGTGATACTCCTCAACACCGACCGCCGTGAGCCGTTCGTGGTCGAGCCCGGGATGCGGATCGCGCAGCTCGTGATCGTCCCGGTGTCCCTCGCCGAGCTCGAGGAGGTCTCCGAGCTCCCGGCCAGCGAGCGCGACGAGCGGGGGTTCGGCAGCTCCGCGCACTGATGCCGCTCGAGCCGCGCATCCGCGTCTCCGCGGTCCTCCGTTGGGAGGATCGCGTCCTCCTCTGCCGCCACGAGAAATCGGGGAGGGAGTACTGGCTCCTGCCGGGCGGCGGCGTCAACAGCGGGGAGAGCCTCGTCGACGCCCTGCGCCGCGAGCTCGAGGAGGAGGTCGGGATCGCCGACGACCTCACGTTCGAAGGGCCGGTCGCCGTGGTCGACTCGATCGCCCCCAAGCGGGCCCTGATCGGCCGCCACGTCGTCCACATCATCTTCGCCGCCGACCTCTCGGGACGCTCGCTGGAGCGCGTCACGTCGACGGACCTCGCGGTGCAGGGCCACCGCCTTTTCGACCCCGCCGAGCTCGACGACATCGTGCTCCACCCGCCGTTGCAGCGCTTCCTCAGGCGCTGGGAGCCCGGCGATCCGGCTGTCTACCTCGGCGCGCTCTGGGCGCCGTGAGCGCAGCGCCGCCGCTCAGGCGAGTCTCGATCCAGGGGTACCGCGCCGCGCGTCAGCTCGAACTGAGGCCCGGGTCGGTGTGCGCACTCGTGGGGGAGGCGTCGAGCGGTAAGTCGACCGTGCTGACGGCGATCTGGACGCTGCTCGAAGCCGCGGCGCCGCCGACGACGATCGACGACGTCGCCCGCGACGGCGCCGGGGGTCGGATCCGGCTCGAGGCGGATGTCGCGAAGGGGACGATCTTCCTCGACGCCAGGCCGCCCGACACGCTCAACCTCAACCGGGCCGGCTCGCCCCCGGTGCTCTTCCTGCCGGCGAACCTCCGCTCCCGGACCCTCGTCGCGCCCGCCACCGGACGGGGAGCCGCGGAGGTGGCCGAGCTGTTCCAGCCGCCCGCCGTCGACCGTCACTGGGCAGCCGCGGACGGCGGGCTCGCGCTCGTCGCCGGCATGGAGCGGCTCCTCGCCTCGAACCTGCGCCACTTCGTACTCCTGATCGAGGAGCCGGAGCTGTACCTCAGCCCGCACGCGCAGCGGCACCTCTACGGTCTCTTGCGCCGGCTCGCCCAGTCGGGCAACCAGATCCTCTTCTCGACGCACGCGCCGGTCTTCCTCAGCGTCGACAAGCTCGAGGAGCTCGCGCTCGTCCGCCACACGCCGACGGGCGGCACGTCGCTCTTCCAACCCGAGCCGCTGGCGGAGGCCGAGACGTTCCGCGCGCTCTCGGAGTTCGACAGCGACCGCGCCGAGCTCTTCCTCGCGCGCTGTGCGTTGCTCGTCGAGGGACGGACCGAGAAGCTCACCTTCCCGCTCGTCTTCGATGCCCTGGGCGTCGATCCGGACAAGGAGGGGATCCTCGTGCTCGAGTGTGGGGGCAAGGGGAACATGCCGCTCTTCGCGCGCATCGCCAACGCCTGCAGCGTCCCGTACGTCGTCGTCCACGACCGCGACGCGCCGCGCGGCGTCTCGCCCGTGGAGTCCGAGCGGATCGTCAACCGCCAGATCCGGGAGGTCGCGGGCAGCCGCCGCACCGTCGTGCTCACGCCCGACTTCGAGACCGTCTCGGGGCTCAAGGCGAGCACCCGCGGCCGCAAGCCGCAGAAGGCGTGGCAGCGCTACAGCGGCAACGGCGAGGTGCCCGACCCGCTGCGGATCGCGGTCGAGAAGGTGCTGAAGGTCGCCAGGGCCGGCTAGCCGAAGCGACCGCCGCGCGACCGCGCGCGGGCGGCGGAGACCTCGTGGGCGCGGCGCTCGAGGTCGTCCGGCAGCGGTTCGAGCATGGGCGGCTCGGCGGCGCCGAGGCGGTGCGCCAGTGCCTGGCCGAGGAGCCAGTCCGCGAACCAGGGGTTGCGGGGGAGGAGGGGCCCGTGGAGGTACGTGCCGATCACGCGGCCGGCCCGACATCCCTCGAACCCGCTCTCGCCGTCGTTGCCGAAGCCTGCGAGCACGCGGCCGAGCGGCTCGGCGCCCGGATCGAGGCGGGTGCGGCCGGCATGGTTCTCGAAGCCGGCCAGGGTGCGCTTCTCTCCCGGCTCGAGCTCGCACTCGATCAGGACGTCTCCGATCATGCGGCGCTCGCCCGCGACGGTCTCGAGCGGGAGGAGGCCGATGCCCGGCATGTCCTCGCCGTGGAAGCCGCGATAGCCGCGGCCGAGCAGCTGGTAACCGCCGCAGACGGCGAGCACGGCCGCGCCGCCGTCGACCGCCTCGCCCAGCGCCTGCGCCTTCCGGACGAGATCCTCGGCGACCAGCAGCTGCTCCCGGTCCTGCCCGCCGCCGACGTAGTAGAGGTCGTGAGCGCCGGGCACGACCGCGTCGCCCATCCCCAGCGCCGTCACCGCGAGCTCGTGGCCGCGCCACGCCGCCCGCCGCGTCAGCACCGCGATGTTGCCGCGGTCGGCGTAGATATTGAGGTAGTCCGGATACAGGTGGCCGACGCGGATCGCCGTCATCCCGAGCGCTCCCAGTACGGCTTGGCGAGCCCGCGGCCGGCGAGGAGCCGCTGCAGGCCGAGCATCGCGGTGTAGGTGGGGAGGACGACGAGCTCGCCGCCGCCCGGCGTCAGCTCGAGCCCGCGGTCGAGTGCGTTCCCGAGGTCGGGCTCGATCTCGATCGCGGTCTCGTCGAGCCCGCCGTAGCGGAAGCGCAGCGCCAGCTCGGCCGCGCGGCCGCCGCTCGCGATCAGGTGCTCCAGGCCCGGGAGGAGAGGCTCGAAGTCGACGTCCCAGATCCAGGACACGTCCCGACCGTCGGCGATCTCGTCGTTGAGGGAGGCGACGAGCACCCGCGGCGGGCCGCCGTCGACGAGCGTGCGGACTGCCTCGTTCGCCCCGGCCGGGTTCTTGATCAGGAGGAGCAGCGCGCGCCTGTCGCCCACCGCGACGCGCTCGAAGCGCCCGAAGGCGGCGGAGAAGCGCCCGAGCCCCGTTGCGATCTCGTCGAGCTCCGCGCCGAGCGCGCGGGCGAGCGCCGCCGCGGCGACCGCGTTGTAGACGTTGTAGAGGCCAGGTAGCGGAAGCTCAATCCGGTGCGATCCCTCTGGTGTGTCCAGTCGGAACGACGCGCGCTCGAGCCCGTGCAGCTCGACCTCGCGGGCGGCGACCTCGAGCGGCGGCCGTGCATGGTCGCCGCGCGGGCAGCGGTAGTCGCCGAGGTGGCCGACGTAGGCCGCGGCGTAGACGTACGGCGTGCCGCAGCGGACGCAGTACTTCGAGTCGGCCGCGTGCTGGAGAGAGGGGCGGGCAAGGCGCGGATCGTCGAGCCCGAAGGCCACGCTCAGCGGATGCCCCTCACCCACGGCGGCGAGCTGCGGGTCGTCGGCGTTGTAGACGAGCTGCGCGTCCCCCGGCAGGCCGGCCACGGCGTCCCGCCAGCGCTCGGCGACGAGCTCGAGCTCGCCGTAGCGGTCGAGCTGGTCGCGGAAGAGGTTGCCGAGACAGACCGCGCTCGGCCGGAGACGCCTCACCAGCTCCGGCAGGGCGCCCTCGTCCACCTCGAACAGCCCGAGCTCCGCGTCGCCGGCGCCGAGCAGGGCCGAGGCGACGCCGGAGACGAGGTTCGCGCCGGCCGCGTTGTGGGCGAGCCGGTGTCGCGGACGGAGGATCTCCGCCGCCATCGCCGTGGTCGTGGTCTTGCCGTTCGTGGCGGACACGACGGCCGTTCCGGCGGGGAGACGCGCGGCGAGCCGGTCGATCGCGCCGCGGTCGAGCTCGGCGAGGAGCTTGCCCGGGATGGTCGTGCCGCCGCCGGCTCCGAGGCGGCGGGAGAGGGCAGCGACCCCGCGTGCGGCCGCGATCTCGAGCCCAAGTGGGGGGCGAGGGCGCATCGCGCGAGCGTACCGGGACACGCCTGCACGGGCCTACTTGCGGATTCTCCAACCTGATCTACACTTATTGACATGGCCGAGAAGCCCCGGTACCGGGCGCTCGCCTCGATCGATCCGCAGGAGCTTGCGAAGTTCCAGGCGGGGATCCGCAAGCGCTACACGGACGAGCAGATCGTGGCGGAGATCGTCGCGTGCGCCGAGCGGCTGGGCCGCTCTCCGACCATGCGGGAGTTCGCGGCCGACGAGGGGACCGCGGTGCACCCGCAAACCGTGATCGAGCACTTCGGCTCGTGGAACGCGGCGAAGCGCGCCGCCGGTCTCGTCCCGCGTCGGTTCGCCACCAGGGAGGAGCTGCTCGGCCTCCTGCGCACGCTCGGCGAGGAGCTCGGGCGGCCGCCGACCGCACGCGACATCGACGAGCACAAGGGCCGGCTCCCCTCCAAGTCTCTCTACTGGCACACATTCGGCTCGCTCTCGAATGCGTTGCGCGAGGCCGGCTTCGACGTGCCGGTGGGGGAGGAGAGGCTCGAGCGCGCCGTCGACCAGGGGGTCACGCTCGCGGAGCGGCTCGGGCGCCTGCCGAAGTTCGCGGACTGGGCGGAGGCCCGGCGGCAGGACGAGTCGTTGCTGACGGAGTGGCAGGTCTACCGCATGTTCGACGCGCGCCGAGGCGCCTGGTCGACGTTCCAGTTCCTCGTCCGCCAGCGCCTGTCGGAGCAGGGGCGCGAGGTCGCGAGCGACGGAACGCTGCAGGCCTGAGAGCTAGGCGGCCGCGGCCGCGGCGATCGCGGCGAGCCGCTCGAGGCAGTACTTGCTCTGGCCCGGCGCCCGTACGGCCGGCAGCGCCGTCTGCTCGACGTAACTGCGGTCGGGACGGAAGCGGGCGGTGTGCGCGACGCGGCCCGCGCGGAGGGCGAGGAACGTGCCGTCCCGCACCTCGCTCATCCGGAGACGGACGCCCGTGTACTCGGCGGCGATCTCGAGCGCCGTGCGCGTGGACGCGAAGAAGACCTCGTCGCGGCCGCGGCCGAGCCAGAGCGGCCGGCCGACGCCGCGGGCGGCGAACACGGTTCCGACCTCGCGCTGGTCGAGCCAGGCGGTCGCCATCGAGCCGGCGAGCTCCTCGAGCGCGCGGGGGTCGTTCTTCGAGTGGGCCGCGAGCGCGAAGATCGCCTCGGAGTCCACGGTCATCCGCGGCTCGGAACGCGCGCAGGAGTGGGGGGCGAGCAGCTCGTCGTCGTTGAGGATGATCCCGTTGTGGATTCCGACCACGGGCCCGTGACGAACCGGATGGTTGTTGGCCGGGATGGACGGATGGCCTTTCGTGTAGTCGCGGACGTGGATGAGCAGCTCCGTCGCGTGCTCGGGGACGCTGATCCGCTCGAGCAGGCGGCTCGCAGGCGTCCGCTGCTTCGTCACCACCGGATACTCGTCGTGCCCGCCGCGATGCGCATACCCGACGGCATCGGCGCCGCGATCCGCAATGCCGGCAAGCAGCGCCTGCGCAGCGAGCGTCCGATCGACGCCGCTCCGCAGCGAGAGGCTATATCCGGCGATTCCGCACATTCGTCCAGGGATGCCTTTCTCCCTATCGGTATCCGAACCCTTCCACCGTAGGCCAAGTCGGTTAGGGCTTTCTAAAGCCGAAACCGGACGGAGCCGATATATGCCGCGATGGAGCATTCGTATGCGGCTGATGGCGCTGCGGCCGAAAGCGCGCCGGCGGAGGACCCGCTCAAGCTCTACGTACGCCAGATCGGCGGCGGAGCGCTGCTCACGCGCGAGGAGGAGCGCGAGCTCGCGCGCCGCAAGGACGAGGGCGACGAGGAGGCGAAGCGGCGCCTGATCGAGTGCAACCTCCGTCTCGTGATGGCGATCACCCGCAACTACACGAAGGCCAACGTGCCGCTGCTCGACCTGATCCAGGAGGGCAACCTCGGCCTGATCCGCGCAGTGGAGAAGTTCGACTACCGGCTCGGCTACAAGCTCTCGACCTACGCCACCTGGTGGATCCGCCAGGCGATCACGCGCGCCCTCGCCGACCAGGGACGGACGATCCGGCTGCCCGTGCACGTCGCCGACCAGGTGCGCAGGCTCCTGCGGGCGCGGCGCCAGCTGGCGCAGAAGCTCAACCGCGAGCCGTCGGTCGCCGAGCTCGCGCGGGAGACGCAGCAGTCGGAGGAGCGCGTCCGCGAGCTGCTCGAGCTGGTCGAGACCCCGGTCAGCCTCGAGACCCCGGTGGGGGACGGCGAGAGCCTGTACGGCGACCTGATCGAGGACGTTCACTCGCTCGCGCCGCACGAGCAGACCGCCGAGCAGGCCCGTGGCCAGGAGCTCGCGGGAGCGCTGGAGCAGCTGAACCCGCGCATGCGCCGCGTGCTCTCGCTCCGCTTCGGCCTCGACGGCGAGCCTCCGCAGACCCTCGAAGAGGTGGGCACGCAGCTCGGGATCACCCGCGAGCGCGTTCGCCAGCTGGAGACACGCGCCCTGCGCGAGCTGCGCCTGGCCGCGCCGGGGCTGGAGCATTACCTCCGCACTGAGTGAGCCTGCGCGAGTCTAGGTAGCGATCATCTGCATCTCGCGGAGGTTCGCGAGGCGGCGAAGCGAGTCGAGCTCGATCTGGCGCACGCGCTCGCGCGTGAGACCGAGCCGCCGGCCGATCTCCTCGAGCGTCTTCGGCTCCTCGTCGACGAGCCCGTAGCGAAGGATCAGCACCTGCCGCTCCCGGTCGGAGAGCGCCTGCAGCGCGACCGCGAGCGCCTGGCTGCGGAGCGCGCCCTCCACGCGTTCCTCGGGCAGAGGCTCGTCGCCCGCGACGAAGTCGCCGAACACGGCGTCCTCCTGGTCGCCGACGGGCTGGTCGAGGCTCGCCGAGGCCCGCGCGGCGGACTTCACCTCGCGCGCCTGCTCGATCGGCAGCGATGCCTCGTCGGCGATCTCGTCGAGCGTCGGCTCACGGCCGAGCTCCATCCAGAGCGTCCGCTCGGCGCGATTCATCTTCTGCATCCGCTCCACGATGTGGACCGGCATCCGGATCGTCCGCGCCTTGTCGGCGAGAGCCCGCGCGACCGCCTGCCGGATCCACCAGGTCGCGTAGGTCGAGAACTTGTAGCCACGGCGCCAGTCGAACTTCTCGACGGCGCGGATCAGGCCGAGCGTGCCCTCCTGGATCAGGTCGAGGAAGGGGAGGCCCTGGTTGCGGTAGTTCTTGGCGATCGAGACGACGAGGCGGAGGTTGGACTGGATCATCCGCTGCTTCGCAGCGCCGTCGCCCCGCTCGATCCGCTTCGCCAGCTCGACCTCCTGCGCCGCTGTAAGGAGCTGGTGCCGGCCCGCCTCGCGGAGGAAGAGCTGCAGCGCGTCGGTCGTGGTCTCGAGCGGCTGCGGTGCCGGCGGCGCCTTCTCTGGCTCCGGCTCCGGCTCGCGCTCAGGCTCGGCCAGCAACTCGATGCCACGCCGGTCGAGCTCCTGGTAGACGGCCTCCGTCTCGAGCGCATCGAGCTCGAGGGGCTCCAGCACTTCGACCAGCTCTGCCTGGCGCAGCTGCCCGCTCGACTCTGCAGCCTCGAGCAACGTCACCAGTTCCTCGCTCGCGAGGATCGACTCCATCTCGACCGTGGTCACGGCTTCCCCCTCATCGGCGCTCCTGGACGTCCGTTCCCGCCTGTGGAACCTACCCAAACACGTCGGCCCACCGCGAATCAAGTCCCGTGCACGATAAGCGGTGTTATGTCAAGTAGCAACGTGAAGGAAGAACTCGCGCCCTCGTCACGATCTCCCCTACCCGCGCCGTGCGCGCTCGGTGCTCGCCGTACCGAGGGACTTATCCACAGGCTGCACGGAGTGCTGTGGAAATGTTGATTATTCAACGTTCGCAAATTGCGGCATTTTCGTTCTCGCGCCCCTTGCGGGGTGTCCGAAGAGGCCATAGATTCCCTCATGCGCCGAGCGCGGCGCGGGAGTAGGACGAAGCAACACCGGAAGGTCGTACGGGGCGGCTCGCAAGGGCCGAAACGGAAAGTCGACCGGGGTTGTGGACGAAACCGCGACCGGCTCGGCGAATTTTTTTTTTGGTCCTGTCGCGGTCTGCCACGCCGCCGCTCCGGCAACGACTAGGATCGCCGCGATGCACCCGCCCCGCCCGCCGAGCATCGACCAGGGCGTGATCGCCACCATCTGGGCGGTCGGCCTCGCCGTGTACGTCTACTTCGGTCTCATCGCCGTCGGGCAGAGCGGCGCGACGGCGATCGTGATCGCTCTCGTGTCCTTCGCGGCGATCTGGCTGCTCGTGCGGCTTCGGGGCGAGGAGACGCCGGAGCGCCGCCGCTCGAACCGCCGGCGCTCGTAGGCCGCTACGCCGCCCGGCGCACCGGCTGGCGCGCCGCAAGCGCGAAGACGAGCTTGCGCGCCAGGTCCGGACCGAGCTCGGCCTCGAGCCGCTCGCGCGCCGTCGATCCCTCGGGATCGAGGCTCTCGAGGTGTGCGGCGAGCAGCCGCACCCCCTGCCGGTTCGTCACCTGAGGCAAGCAATTCATCCCGATCTTGGTTATCGGGGTCCTACCCCTTTAGCGTGATCCCTGCCGGGAGGGATCCGCGGCCGCATCACCCGTTCGAGAGGCGGCCGCGGGTCGGTTTGTGCGGTCAGCGAGCCGGGGTGCGGCTGCGCGTCTGCGTGGTCTCCCCCGCCGGCGTGTCGGCCGGAGCCGTGTTCGCCGTCGTGTCCGCCGGAGCCGTGTTCGCCGTCGTGTCCGCCGGAGCGGTACGGCCGCGCCTCGCCGTCCAGCGGCGCTCGGCCGCCACGGGCTCGTCGGCCGGCCTGGACGCCGCAGGAGCGCCTGCCGGGCGGCCTGCGTAGGCCGGGGCCGCGACTTCCTCCTCCACCGGCGCCGGGACGCCGTCGAACGAGAGCCCGAGCGCGACGCCGAACCCGAAGGCCAGCACGCCGTGCCAGAGGCCCATCGAGTGCACCACGCCGAGGATGCCGATCGAGTTGCTCCAGGAGTCGATCCTCCCCTCCTGCCAGCCAGAGCCGGGCTGGGTCGCGAGCAGGATCCAGCCGACGCAGACGAGCACAGGCAGGAAGGCGAGCACGAACGTGCCCGGCGACATCCGCAGCCTGAGCCCCTTCGTCCAGGTCCCGACGTGGTTCGCCAGCGTGACCACGAAGCCCGCGCCGGCGACGACGGCCATCGTCAGCCAGAAGCGGTCCGTCGTCTGGGTGCCGATCTGTGCTGCGCCCCAGAGGCCCAGCCCCGCGAGCGCCGCCGCGAGAGCGAGTGTCAGCCCGCGTGACGCGTCGTACATGCCGTAGCTGCGCATTCTTCTCACCTCAGTTCCGTTGCCCGATGGGAGTGGAACGGCCGAGTCCGACCTCGAGGTGCGCCTACCCCGGATTACTCGAGGGCAAGCCTGCGCGCGTCGAACGACGCCGACCACAGCTCGGCCCGGAACTCCTCGAGGGTTGCGAGCGCGTCCCGGGCGAACACGTGTTCCACCACCCCTATCTCGCGATCGTTGTGGAACGGCACGTCGACGTGCGTGTGCGAGACGAGGTTCAGCGAGAGCCGGCGGCAGCTCGGGCAGAGCACGGCGAGCCCGACCGCGCCGTCGCCCGCGGTCAGGAGCGTGAACGAGGACGGGAAGACCGGACGCGGCTGCTCCTCCGGGTAGCAGAAGAAGCTCCACGGCCACTCTCCACGTCTGATCCGGAGGGCCGCGAGCTCACCGAGCTCGTCGCCGACGGGCTCGAGCCGCGCGGTGATGAGGTTGAGGAACTCCTCCCCGGCCGTGAGGCCGAGCGGCGCCCAGTCGAGGTCCTCGTGCGTGAGCAGGCCGTCGTGCTCCTCGCCGCAGCCGCAGTCGAAGCGGACGCGGAAGACGGCCGGGTGTGCGGCGCCGGGGAGCTGCTCGATGCTCCGAAAGGCCGAGAGCGGCACGTGCGTCTCGCCTCGCACCGGGCAGGCGAAGGCGTAGCGGCTCGTGAGCGGGTCGTACATGCGGACGTTGTAGAGACAACGCCGGACGGTGAGCCGCCGGATTCTCAGTACGTGATGAGGCTGTACAGGTCGTGGCCGGCGAGGCGCTCGCGGCCGCCGAGGAACGAGAGCTCGATCACGAAGTTGATGCCGACCACCGTGCCGCCCAGCTGCTCGACGAGCCCTGCGATCGCCTCCACCGTCCCGCCCGTGGCGAGGACGTCGTCGTGGATGACGACCCGCGCTCCGTGTGCGATCGCGTCGGCCGCAACCTCGAGCGTGTTCACGCCGTACTCGAGCGCGTAGCTCGCGGAGACGGTTGCCGGCGGGAGCTTGCCAGGGCGCCGCGCCGCGACGAAGCCGCAGCCGGCCTCGACGGCGATCGCGGCACCGAGCCAGAAGCCGCGGGCCTCGGCCCCGAGCACGAGATCGGCCTCGCGGTCGCGGGTCCAGTCGGCCAGCTCTCCCACCGCCTGGCGGAGCGCCTCTGCGTCGAGGAGGAGCGGCGAGATGTCCTTGAAGCCGACGCCGGGCTCCGGAAAGTCCGGGACCTCGCGGACCCGCGTCGTGTAGTCGATCCCCGCCACCCGCCGGAGGCTACTCGACCAGGCGGCGGACGTTCCGCCGCAGGAGGAGGTCGGCGAGCTCCTGCGCGCTCTGTGCGAGCCGTTGCAGATCGCCGAGAGCGGCTTGCCGCCGCTCGGCGTTCCGCGACCGCAGGGCCGGCGCGATCACCGCCTCGAGCAGGCTGCTCTCCCGGTCGGCCGCGGTGCGGAAGGCGCGCAGGTTGCGGGCGTCGATCCCGAAGCGCGCGAGCGCCTCGCACGCGACGGCGATCTCGGCCTCGCTCTCCGCGTAGAGCCGCTGTCCGTCCTCGACCCGCGACTCGAGCAGCCCGTACTCCTCCAGCTCTCGCGCGCGGTCCGCTGTGACGCCGGCGCGCTCGCAGAGCTCCTCGAGGTCGAGCTCCTCCTCCACCGCGTCGACCACGCTGCGCCGCCGCCGCCGCTGTTTGCCCGCGCCGGCCTCGAGCTCCTCCCGGATCACGCGCAACGGCAGGAACTCGTCGCGCTGCAGGCGCAGGATCGTCTCCAGACGCTCGACGTCGTCCTCGGAGAAGAGCCGGTAGCCGCCCTGCGTCCGCCGCGGGGTGAGCAGGCCCTGGTCCTCGAGGTAGCGGATCTTGGAGATCGAGACGTCCGGAAACTCGTCCTGGAGACGGCTGCAGACGGTGCCGATCGTCAGGAGCCGCCGCCGGGACG
>DASTZY010000007.1:0-32428 GCA_035764085.1 Gaiellaceae bacterium | reverse complement strand
ACGAAGGGCGGCGAGCAGACCCGCCTGTCGCGCCGGCGCGGGGACATCGTCCTCCTCGACGACTTCATGGACGAGATCGGCGTCGACGCCGCGCGCTGGTACCTGGTCAACCGCGGCCCCGACCAGACGATCGAGCTCGACATCGACCTCGCCGCGGAGCGGTCGCAGAAGAACCCCGTCTACTACGTCCAGTACGCGCACGCCCGGATCGCCGGGATCCTCCGCAACGCGGCCGGCGCGGCCGTCTCCGCCGCGCCCACCGGACCGCTCGCGCCGGAGGAGCGCGAGCTCGTGAAGCGGCTCGCCGAGCTGCCGGAGGTGGCCGCGGAGGCGCTCGCGAAGCGCGGCCCGCAGGGCGTGCCGACCTACGCGATCCGCGTCGCCGACGACTTCCATCGCTTCTACCACGAGCACCGCGTGCTCGAGAGCGAGCAGCAGGGGTTCCGGCTCGGCCTCTGCCGCGCGACGCAGGCGGTCATCGCGCGGTGCCTCGACCTCGTCGGCGTCGAGGCACCTGAAAGGATGTGAGCCCGTGAGCGTCGCTCGCCTTCGGCTCGCTCCCGTGGGGGAAACCATGTTTCCCCCACGGGCCCCCTCCTTTGTCGTCTGTGGGGGAACCTCCCGTTTCCCCCACACCCCCTCCACGCTCATAGGGCAGGTTGCCCTATGAGCGCTCGGCAGGCCCCCGACCGCAACATCGCGCTGGAGCTCGTCCGTGTCACCGAGGCGGGTGCCATGGCGGCGGCGCGCTGGATCGGCCGCGGTGAGAAGGAGCGCGCGGACCAGGCTGCGGTCGACGCGATGCGCTTCGTCCTCGACAGCGTCTCGATGCGTGGCGTCGTCGTGATCGGCGAGGGGGAGAAGGACGAGGCCCCGATGCTCTACAACGGCGAGCAGGTCGGGAACGGCGAGGGCCCCGAGGTCGACGTCGCCGTCGACCCGCTCGAAGGGACGCGCCTGACCGCGCTGGGGCAGCCGAACGCGATCGCGGTCATCGCCGTCGCCGAGCGCGGGACGATGCTCTTCCCCGGCGCGGCGCTGTACATGGAGAAGATCGCGGTCGGTCCCGCTGCGATCGACGCGATCGACATCGAGCTGGGCGCCACCGAGAACGTCCGCGCCGTCGCCGAGGCGCTCGGCAAGACGCCGCGCGAGGTGGACGTCGTCGTCCTCGAGCGCGAGCGGCACGACGAGCTGATCGCGGAGCTGCGCGAGGCGGGCGCGCGCGTCCGGCTGATCCGCGACGGCGACGTCGCGCCGGCGATCGCGGCGGCTCAGCCGGGCACCGGCGTCGACATGCTCTACGGCATCGGCGGGACGCCCGAGGGCGTGATCTCGGCGGCGGCGCTCAAGTGCGTCGGCGGCGGCATCCAGGGCCGGCTCTGGCCTCGCAACGACGAGGAGCGCCGGAAGCTCCTCGCGGAGGGCCTCGATCCGGCGCGCGTTCTGCACACCGACGACCTCGTCTCGGGTGAGGACGTGTTCGTCGCGGCGACCGGCGTGACGACGGGCTCGCTCCTGCAGGGAGTCAAGTACACGCCCGGGGGCGCCGTCACGGACTCGATCGTGATGCGCTCGCGGTCGGGGACGGTGCGCCGCGTCGAGGCTCAGCAGTCGCTGGCGAAGCTCTCCGCGCTGACGGGATTCGAGTACACGTAGACGGAGAAGAGGGACGCCGATGGACGAGGCAAAGCTCGACGAGACACCGTACGGGCGCAATCCGGCCGGGGAAGGCTGGTTCGTGCTCAACCTCGCCGACGCGCTCGCGGTGCGGAACGAGGAGAAGGGCGGCGCGATCTACCCGCTCGAGCCGGAAGGCGGGGTGTTCGCCGACTTCGGCGTCAACGTCCACGTCGTGTGGCCGGGCGAGCCGAGCGCGCTTTACCACTCCGAGAACGCGCGCGAGGCGTTCCTCGTGCTCTCCGGCGAGTGCACGCTGCTCGTCGAAGAGCAGGAGCGCCCGCTGCGCCAGTGGGACTTCTTCCACTGCCCGGCCGGCACCCGGCACATCTTCGTCGGCGCCGGCGACGGGCCCTGCGCGATCCTGATGATCGGCGCGCGCCCCGAGCCCGAGGAGCTGCACTATCCGGTGAGCGAGCTCGCCGCGAAGCACAGCGCGTCGGCGGCGAAGGAGACCCCGAGCCCGGACGAGGCGTACGCGGACTGGCCCGGCGACTTCGCGCCGGTGCGCCTGCCCTGGCCGGTCGAGTAGCCGCTACGCGGCGACCGCTTCCCGCTCCATCTCGGGCGCGTACGTGCCCGTGCGCGCGGCCGCGTTCATCTTTGCGCGGTGGTAGTAGGCGCGCTGGCCGGCCTCGACGTTCTCCGGCTTCCCGCCCCATGCCTTCAGCGCCGGCGCCTGCAGCGCACGGCCGTACGAGAAGGACAGCTGCCACGGGTGCGGCCCGCTCGCGTTCATCGCGTTCAGGTGCGCCGTCGCGTCCTCGTCGGACTGGCCACCGGAGAGGAAGACGATCCCGGGCACGGCCGCCGGCACGTGCTTGGTCAGCGTGTGCAGCGTCGCCGCGGCGACCTCGTCGACGCCGGCGCGGTCCGAGGCCTCGTAGCCGGAGAGGACCATGTTCGGCTTGAGCAGGGTCCCTTCGACGTCGACGCGCTGGTCGAACAGCTCGGTGTAGACGGCTGCCAGGACACGCGAGGTGACGAAGCCGCTCCGCTCGATCGAGTGCGTGCCGTCCTGCAGGACCTCGGGCTCCACGATCGGGACGATCCCGGCCTCCTGGCAGAGGGCGGCGTAGCGGGCGAGCGCGTGCGCGTTCGTCCAGATGCAGTACTCGCTCGGCATCGAGTCGGTGATCGAGTACGTCGCGCGCCACTTCGCGAAGCGCGCGCCGAGCCCGCGGTACTCCTCGAGCCGCTCCCGGAGCCCGTCGAGCCCCTCGGTCACGGTCTCGCCCTCGGCGAGCGCGAGCGGCTTCGCGCCCTGGTCGACCTTGATGCCCGGGATCACGCCCTTCGAGGCGAGCAGCTCCGGGAACGGCGTCCCGTCGTCGGCCTTCTGGCGGATCGTCTCGTCGAACAGGATCACGCCGCTGATGTACTCCTCGGCGCCCGGCGTCGTGAAGAGCAGGTTGCGGTAGGCGCGGCGGTTCTCCTCGGTCGACTCGACGCCGATCGTGTCGAAGCGCTTCTTGATCGTGCCGGAGCTCTCGTCGGCCGCGAGGATCCCCTTCCCCTCGGCGACGAGCGCGCGCGCGGTCTCGTGCAGCTCGGTGTTCGGCATCGGAAATCTCCCTCTCTCGCTGTCTTGGGCTCCATTATGGCCGGGCTACAATCGCCGGAACCGGCGGGAGTAGCTCAGTTGGTAGAGCATTGGCTTCCCAAGCCAAGGGTCGCGGGTTCGAGCCCCGTCTCCCGCTTCGCAGTTGAAGGGGTCCGCCGCGCCGCCGCGAACCGTCGTCGGGCAAGGCTTCATTCCGAGGAGGTAGACGGTGGACAGCTCGTTGCGGTATTTCGGATGCGCGGTGGGGTTCGGCTTCGGTCTCGTGTGGATGACGGTCGGGCTCGGCCCGGCGATCCTCTGTGTGCTGTTGGCGGCCCTCGGGTACGGCGCGGTCTTCGTCGCGGAACGCGCGCGCGACAACGCAAGACCGGCCGACGAGTTCGAGCTCGACCACGAGCACTACTACGAGCCCTTGGCCGACCTGCACCAGGACGACGCGACGAGCCCTCTCGCCGCAGAGGCCGACTACGGCTGGCCGGTACAGGAGCCGGAGGTAGCCCACTCGAACGACCGGTAGCCACCGGGATGCGGCGCCGCCGACGCGGCGCCGCAGCCGGTGATCGAAGAGAGGACGGGCGCCTGCCGGGAGGAGCAAGCGCGTCGTCCTACTCCTACTACGTCGCAGCGCCCCGAATCGTCACGCACAGCGGCTCCCCGAGAACCGGTTCCGCGCCCGGCGCGTAGAACCCTGAAACCACAACGCGAGAGGAGTTCGCTATGCGTCCTCTACACGCGGTCGTGGTGGGGGTGATAGGCCTGCTGGTGGTGGTCGCCACAGGCTGTGGTGGTGCGATTCCGAGCTCCGACGGGGGCCCGGCGACGCTGAAGCTGAGCAGCTCGGCCGACGGACGGTTCCTCGTCGACCGGCAGGGGCACAGCGTCTACCTGTTCGAGAAGGACGAGGACGGCGAGAGCTATTGCGGCGGCGCCTGTGCCGCGGTCTGGCCGCCTCTGGAGACGTCGTCGGCTCCGCAGGCCGGCGCGGGCGTCGACAACGGCGCCCTCGGGACGACGAAGCGGGACGACGGCGACATGCAGGTGACCTATCGCGGCCACCCGCTCTACTACTACGCCGGCGACGCGAGCTCGCCCGGTAAGACGAAGGGCGAGGACATCCAGCAGTTCGGTTCCGGCTGGTACCTCGTCGGCGCGCAGGGCCGGCCGGTCGAGTCCGCGGGCGGCTCCGGCTCGGGCTCCGGCTCGAGCGGAGGCTCGAACGGCGGGGGAGGTGGCTACTGATGACACGGCTACGTGAAGGCACGATCCCGACCACGCGGCCGCTGCCGGACGAGGTGATGCTGTCCGGGACGCCCGAGCGGACCGGGGGACGCGCGCCTGCGGTGCTGCGGACGGTCGGCGCGATCGCCGTCCTCGTGGTGGGAGCCGTCCACCTGCAGCAGTACCTGGGCGACCACTTCGACGTGGTGCCGGTGATCGGTCCGCTCTTCGCGCTCAACTTCGCGGGTGCGACCGTGATCGGGCTGGGGCTCCTCGTCCCGGCGGCCAGACTGAGGGTCGTACACGTCCTGCTCGCGCTTGGCGGGATCGGTCTGGCGGCGACGTCGTTCGTGCTCCTGTTCGTCAGCGAGAGCCGGCCGTTGTTCGGGTTCCAGGACTACGGCTACCGGACGGGGATCGTCGTCGCGCTCGCGGCCGAGGCGGTGGCGGTCGTCGCGCTCACGGCGTACCTCGCCGTGCGGGCCCGCCGTCGGGCCTAGCCGCCGCCGACCAGGTGTCGCCGAGGACGCGCAGCCAGTTCCGGTGCGTGACCTTGGCGACGTCCTCGTCGTCGAAGCCGGCGGCACGCAGCGCGTCCACGAGCTTCGGGAAGCCCGCGATGCCGCCGAGCTCCTCGGAGACGAGCGCGCCGTCGAAGTCCGAGCCGAACGCGACGTGCTCGATCCCGATCCGTCCGGCGATGTACTCGACGTGGCGGACGATCTCGCCGAGCGGCGTCGCAGCTTCCTGACCGCCGTCCTCCCGCAGGAACGAGACGGCGAAGTTGACGCCGACGACGCCGCCCGAGGCGCCGATCGCGTCGAGCTGCGCGTCCGTCAGGTTGCGCGAGGACGGGCACAGCGCGTGCGCGTTCGAGTGGGTCGCGACGAGCGGCGCGGAGGAGAGCCTCGCCACGTCCCAGAAGCCCGCCTCGTTGAGGTGCGACAGGTCGACGAGGATGCCGAGCTCGTTGCACCTGCGCACGAGCTCGTGGCCCGCGGCGGTCAATCCCGGGCCGGTGTCGCCCGTGGACGGGAAGCGGAAGGGCACCCCCTCCGCGAACGCGTTCGCCCGCGACCACACCGGCCCGACCGAGCGGAGCCCGCGCTCGTACCACGCGTCGAGATCCGACAGGTCCGGGGCGAGCGGCTCGGCGCCCTCGAGATGGAGGATCGCCGCGACCCGTCCCGGCCGGAAGTCGTCGGGGCTCGTGGCGAGCCGCACCGGGAGGGAGTGGAAGACCTCGTACAGCTCGTCGGCGACCCGCGTCGCCTCCTCCCTCGGGATCGGCTCGGGCAGCGGCAGCGCGTAGTGGGCCGAGGTCGGGTTCGCCGGCTTCGGCGACGGGACGTAGAGCGCGAAGAAGCCGCCGGCGAAGTGCGCGTCGGCCGCCTGCTCGAGGTGCACGTGGCGGATCTCGTCGCCGCGCCAGATCCGCGAGACGAGGTCGTTGTGACCGTCGACGATCACTTGTCCACGAAGAGCATGCGAGCGACGTCACCTGCCATCAGCAGCATCACCACGACGGCAACCACGTCGACCAGCATGTACTCCTCTTACCCCCGATCGCGCTCTGCGACTCCAGCCGTTCGACTGGAACGGCTAGCTCTTGGGCCAGGCCTCCGCCAGCTTGGCACGTGTCTCGAGCAGGTGCTCCGGGATCACCTTGATGTCGCCGAGCACCGGCATGAAGTTGGTGTCGCCGTTCCAGCGCGGCACGACGTGGACGTGGCCGTGGTCGACGATGCCCGCGCCGGCCACGCGGCCTAGGTTCCAGCCGACGTTGAACCCCTCCGGCGCGAAGACTGCCCGCAGCGCCTCGATCCCCTCGACCGCGAGCCGGTGGAGCTCGAGTGCCTCGGCCTCCTCGAGCTCGTCGAAGGCGGAGCCGTGCCTGTACGGCGCGACCATCAGGTGCCCCGAGGAGTACGGGAACTTGTTGAGAAGGACGAAGGCGAGCTCGCCGCGGTGGATCACGAGCTCCGGCTCGTCCTCCGGCAGCGCGGCGGCGCGGCAGAAGACGCACTCGTCGCCGTCGTCGGCGTGCTGGACGTACTCGAGCCGCCACGGCGCCCACAGCTGCTTCATCCCCCGGAGGCTAGCCGTACGATCGCCGCATGCTCCGCCTCGACCCGTTCTCCCTCGAGCATCTCCCCGGGGTCGTGGCGATGCTCGACGACCCCGACAGCCTCCGCTTCACGCGCATACCCGAGCCGGTGCCGACGGGCTTCGCACAGACGTGGCTCGAGCGCTACGAGGAGGGTCGCCGGGACGGGAGCCGTGAGGCGTTCGCGATCGTGGACGACGGCGGCGAGTTCCTCGGCATCGCGGTCGTGCCGGCGATCGACCGCGCGACACGGACGGCCGAGCTGGGGTACGTCGTGGCGCCCGGCGCCCGCGGTCGCGGCGTCGCCACAGAGGCTCTGCGGCAGCTGACCGCCTGGGCGTTCGAGCTCGGCATGCTGCGGCTCGAGCTCCTGATCAGCGTGGACAACGCCGCGTCGAAGAAGGTGGCCGAGCGCTGCGGCTACGTCCGCGAGGGAGTTCTCCGCTCGGCCTACTTCAAGCAGGGCCGGCGCGAGGATACGGAGATCTGGTCGCGTCTGGCGACCGATCGCTGACTCAGAGCCAGCGCTTGAGGCGGAAGAAGGCGAGCATGCCGACGATGGCGACGGCCATCAGTCCGAGGCTGCCCCAGAACGCGCCCCAGGTGTCGAAGCCCGGGAAGTGGACGTTCATGCCGAAGAACCCGGTCAGGAACGTCAGCGGCAGCATCACGACGCTGAAGATCGTGAGCACGTAGAGGATGTCGTTCTGCTGGTGCGAGATGAGCGACTCGTTCGTGTCCTCGAGCGCCTCCACGACCTCCTTGTAGTTGTCGAGCAGGTCCCAGATGCGCTCGGAGGCGTCGACGAGGTCGTCGAAGAAGAGCTCGAGCTCCTCGGGCAGGAACCGGTCGATCTGGCGCTCGAGCTGCCGCAGTGTCGGCCGCTGCGGCTTGATGATCTTGCGGTAGGAGATGATCTCCTGCTTCACCTTGTGGATGTCGGTGACGAGCTCCCGCGCGCCCTCGTCCTCGCCGATCGACTCGTCGATCTGCTCGAGCTTGAAGCCGATCTTGTCGAGGATCGGGAAGCAGTAGTCGTAGAGGTCGTCGAGCACCTCGTAGAAGAGGCGGCCCGAGCCGCGGGAGAGCAGCTGGTTGCGGACCTCCTCGTTCTCCTCGCAGCGGCGGAAGAGGAGGCTGACCGGCCGCAGCTCGACCGCGGGCAACGTTACGAGGTAGTCGGGCCCCACGAACGCGTCGAGCTCGCCGGCGTTCAGGCGGCCGACGGCGGCGTCGTAGACCGGGAAGTGGAGGACGGTGAAGAGGTAGCCGCCCTGCCCGTCCTCGTCGCCGGTGTAGACGTCGACCTTCGGGCGCTGGCGCCGCGAGAGGACGTCCTCGACGTCGAGCGGGTGCCACCCGAAGCGGTTGGCGAGAAGCTCCGACTCCTCGTCGGTCGGGGCGAGGAGGTTGACCCAGGTGACGCCGCCGGCGCTGAGCTCAGACGGCCCCGGCCGCGTCTCGACGACCGGAGCGCCCGGCGCAGCGCGGCGCGAACGGATGCGCGGCAGGCTGGGCATCGGTACTGAGGGGGTCGACGGTCGCTGCCATGGCCCGGGAATGCTACCCGCTGGCCGCCGCGGGCACTACCGGCGCGGTTTCCGCATCTCGCGGGGTCCGGCGCACGCGCTCCGGCAGGCGCGGCTCGAGCGCCAGCGCCGCCGCGGCGCAGGCAAGGTTCGCCGCGGCGGCGAGCGGCCAGAGCAGGAGCGGGCGATGCTGGAGGAGGAAGCCGCCCGCCGCCGGGCCGATGATCCAGCCGATCTGCCACGAGATGCTCGACGCGGCCAGGTAGCGGCCCACGAGCTGGGGTGGGGCGAGATCCACGCTGAGCGGCGCCTGGATCGCGCCGTGCAGGCACTCCCCGACGGCGAAGACGAGCATCGCCCCCGCGAGGATGGCGAAGGCGACCGTGGCCGTCGTCCACGCGCCCGCCGCCCAGACGGCGACGAACGATGCCGCCCACATGACGCCCATCAGCGCCAGGCCGCGCATCCGGCGCCTCCCTTCTGCGAGCTTGACGACCGGGAGCTGGAAGAGGACGACCCCGACGGCGTCGAGCGCGAAGACGATCCCGACCTCCTTCTCGCTGATCCCGGCCACGTTCTTCCCGAAGGCAGGCAGCAGCTCGACGGCGACCGAGATGGCGGCCGTCATGAAGGCGGCGTTGAGCAGCGTGAAGGAGGTGAACACGCGGTCGTGGAGGACGGCGCGCCAGCTCCCGCCGAGCCGCTCCTCGTGCAGGCGCGGAGCACGGACGCGCACGAGGACGATCATGTAGCCGAGGAAGGTCGCGCAGTCGATCGCGAAGAGGACGGTGAACGACCGCGGGTTCCCCACGGAGGCGATCAACCCGGCCACGACCCCTCCGATCGCCACGCCGGCGTTCATCGCGAGCCGCTGCAGCCCGTACGCTTGCGCCCGCCGGCCCGCCGGCGTCAGCGCGGCGAGCAGCGCCGACTGCGACGGCCAGAACGAGCCGCTGCCGATCCCCCAGAGCGTGTAGATCGCGAAGGCCTGCCACGCCTCGCGGATGAGCGGCATCAGCGCGAAGGCGACGGTCATCACGGCGAGCGCGCCGAGCAGCACGCGCTTCGGGCCGAGCTGGTCGGAAAGCGTCCCGCCGAGGAAGCCGCTGGCCAGCGCCGCCGCCGATTGCACCGCGGCGGCGAGGCCGGCGAGCCCGAACGGGATCCCGCGCACGTTGTGCAGGTAGATGAGGAGGAACGGGAGTACGACGCCGTTCCCGAAGGCGTTGACGAGCGCGCCGACCTCGAGCACGTAGACGTCGCGCGGCAGACGCGGGTCGAGGCTGCGCAGGTAGGCCGCGAACGGGCGCATCGGGCGCGAGGCTAGCGGCGAAAAGCGGCGTAGGCTTGGCCGGTGGTCGTCTGTCCGAGCTGCGCCGGCGAGAACCCCGATGGGTTTCGTCACTGCGGCCACTGCGGCCACTCGCTCGTCGCCGTGGTCGAGCACCGCCGCACACTGGCGACGCTTCTCTTCTGCGACCTCAGTGGTTCGACGGCGCTGGGCGAGTCGATCGACCCGGAGGCCACGAGGGGCCTCATGCTCTCCTACTTCGCGGAGATGCGTGCCATCCTGGAGTATCACGGCGGCACCGTCGAGAAGTTCGTCGGCGACGCGGTGCTCGCCGTCTTCGGCGTGCCGGAGGCACACGAGGACGACGCCCTCCGCGCGTGCCGCGCGGCGCTCGAGATGCGCGAGCGGCTGGCGACCCTGAACCAGCGGTTCGAGCAGAGCTACGGCACGCGGATCGCGCTCCGCATCGGCATCAACAGCGGCGAGGTAGTCGCCGGGGATCCAACCTCGCGGGAGACGTTCGTGACCGGGGACGCGGTGAACGTCGCCGCCCGGCTCGAGCAGGCCGCCGGTGAGAACGGAATCCTGCTCGGCGAATCGACGATGCGGCTCTTGCGCGGCGCGGTCCGGGTCGAAGGCATGGAGCCGCTCACGGCCAAGGGGAAGTCGGAGCCCGTACCCGCCCACCGGCTCGTCTCCATCGAGGCTACGGAGGCGGCCGGTGCCTGGTCGCAGATGCCGTTCACCGGGCGCGAGCAGCAGCTCGAGCTGCTGGAGACCGAGTTCGAGGGCGTCCTCGAGCAGAACAGCTGCCGGCTCGTCACCGTGCTGGGGGAGCCCGGGGTGGGGAAGTCACGGTTGGCGGCCGAGCTCACCGCTCGGATCGAGGGTCGGGCGACAGTGGTCGCCAGCGGCTGCCTTTCCTACGGCAAGGGGATCACCTACTGGCCGATAATCGGCGTGATCCACGCTCTGCTCGGCGAAGCCGCGGGAGGATCGGAAGTCGACGTGCTCGCCGCCCTCGAGGCACGGCTCGCGCACGTTCCCGACGGGAGCGTCGTGGCGGCCAAGGTCGCCCTCCTGCTCGGAGCGGCCGAGGGCACGGCGACCGCGGCCGAGACCGCCTGGGCGATCCGGCGTTTCCTCACGGCCCAGGCCGAGAGCCGTCCGCTCGCGGTCGTCGTCGACGACGTCCACTGGGCCGAGGACGTGCTGCTGGGGATCCTCGCCGAGCTCCCTGCGACCGTCCCCGCCCGCCTGTTCGTCGTCTGCCTGGCGCGGCCGGAGCTCCTCGAGGGGAGGCCCGACTGGACGGCCGACGTGCGGCTCGATCCACTCGAGCAGAACGACGTCCACGCACTGATCGAGGGCCTCGTGGGGGAGGCGCCCGCCCCCGTGCGCGAGCGGCTGACGGCAGCGTCGGGCGGGAACCCGCTGTTCCTCGAGGAGCTCGTCGGCGTCCTCGTGAGCGAGGGCGTCCTGCGCCGTGACCGGACGGGCTCGGTCCTCGCCGGCGACCTCGAGAACATTGTCCTACCCCCGACTCTGCACGCGCTGCTCGCTGCACGCCTCGACACGCTCGACCCGTTCGCCCGGGCCGTCCTCGAGCGTGGTGCGATCGAGGGCGAGGTCTTTCACCGGGCTGCCGTCGCCGAGCTCTCGCCACGAGATCAGCGGCCTGGGATCCCTGGCGCTCTCAAAGCGCTGGTGTCGGCAGACTTCGTCCGCCGGGTGGGGCCCCCTCGCGCAGGCGCGTACGCCTTCAAGCACATCCTCGTGCGCGACGCCGCCTACGCGGGCATTTCGAAGCGGCGCCGTGCCGAGTTGCACGAGCTGTTCGCCGGCTGGCTCGAACGGCTGCTCGGGGAGCGGCCGCGAGGCTTCGAGGAGATTCTCGGCTACCACCTCGAGCAGAGCTACCTGAACCGGACGTCCCTGGGACCGCCGGACGAGGACGCGCGCAGAGTCGCCGATCGTGCCGCCGACTGGCTCGACTCCGGCGGCACCCGCGCCCAGGCGCGCGGCGACTCCGCGGCGTCGGCGGCACTTTTCGCCCGCGCGCACGACCTCGCCTCCCAGCCGGAGCGCCGAGCAGCTATCGCGCTCCGGCGAGGTGTAGCCGCACGCGAAGCGGTCTCTCTCACCGCCTCCCGCGAGATCCTCGCCGATGTCCTGGCTCGCACGCGCGCCGGAAACTGGCCGGCTCTGGAGGCCGCGGCGGCGGTCGAGCTCGGGATGCTCAGCGTCTTCACCTCCACGGGCACCACCGAGGAGATCCGTGCGGTCGGTGAGCATGCCTATGCGACCTTCGACAGTCTCGGCGACGACGCGGGCCGAGCCTCGGCGCTTGCACTCCTCGCCTGGGAGCGCTGGCGGCTCTTGCGTTGCGGTGAGGCCGAAAGTCTCTTCGAACGCGCGCTCGCGCCGGCCGAGCGGGCGGGCGAGGCGCGCCTGGTGGGCATGCTTCTGGTCGGTCTCGCCCGTGCCGCGGCTTTCGGGCCGCGCCCCGCCGCCGACGCCCTCAAACGCTGCCAGAGCCTGCTCGAACGGGCGCACTCGATCGGCCCGATGGCAGTCGCGAACATCGCGATGATGCGAGCACTCCCCGAGGCGCAGCGCGGGAACCTCGACACCGCACGCCGGCTCGTCGAAGGAGCGAAAGCCGCGATGCGGGAGTTCGAGACGAACGCCTGGATGCGGTTCACGCACTACCCGGCCTGGCTCGCACTCCTCGCCGGCGACGCAGCGCTCGCAGAGCGCGAGCTGCGCGGCGTGGACGACGAGCTCGAGCGGGCCGGCGAGCACGCGTTCGCCTCCACCGTCTGCGCGCTGCGGGCACGCGCCCAGGTCGAGCTCGGCCGGTTCGAGGAGGCAGAGCGCGAGTCGGGGCGGGCGCTCGAGCTCGCGGAGCCGGACGACGCCGCGACACAGGCGTATGCCCATGCGGCGCGCGCGAGGGCGTTCGCCGGTTCCCTTCGCCTCGACGAGGCGCTCGAGGAGGCGGCGCTCGCCGTGTCCGCGCTCTCGGGTGCGGATGTGCCCGACATCGTCGGCGACGTGTCGTTCGACCTGGCGCTCGTCCAGCACGCCGCCGGCGCTTCCGCCGAGGCGGAGGTGACGGCCCGCCGTGCCCTGGACCTCTTCCGCGCGAAGGAAAACGTCGTGTCGGCGGCGAGGGTCGAAGCCTTCCTCGACCGCGGCTTGCCGGGCACCGATCGCTTGGACGCAAGTCGGCGACGTGGTATAGACGCCATACGGCAGGGGACGAACGGAGGTTTCAATGAGCGACGAGACGACCAACGGAGTGCTCCTCAAGGGCGCTGACGGCGCCAACTACTTCATCCCGCACACGGATCTCGCGCAGTTCGCCGTCCCCGACAACCTGGAGTCGGGCGAGGGAGCGGCGGCCGCGCAGAGCCTCGATTGCTTCGCCGTCGTGGGAGAACCCGCCGACTCGGACGACGCGGATTCCACCGCTGTCGTCATCTTCGGGTTGGAGGGCGAGGCCGCGGAGATCTTCGGGATCTTCGGCGTCGAGTAGCCGCGATCGCGAGCGACGCGACAACGGAGGGCAGCGCCGCCAAGCGGTACTTCGCCGGCACACACCGGACAATCGAGCCCGAGGTCACGCTCGAGCGGCTGCGGCCCCTCCTGCCGGTGCTCGGCATCACCCGGGTCGCGGTCGTCACCGGCCTGGACAACATCGGGATTCCGGTCGTGATGGTCTGTCGGCCGAACTCGCGCTCGCTGTCGGTCGCGCAGGGCAAGGGTACGAGCCTCGCCGCGGCGAAGGTCTCGGGGATCATGGAATCCGTAGAAGGCTGGCACGGGGAGCACATCCTGTTGCCGCTCCGTCTCGCCACGTACCGCGAGCTCGCCGCCGTCGCCCGTGTCGTGGACGTCAGCGCCCTGCCACGCCGCCTGAGCTCGAGATTCCATTCCGATCTGACGATCCTCTGGGTCGAGGGGACGGATGTCTTCAGCGGCGAGCGGAAGTGGGTGCCGTACGAATGCATCCACCTCGACTTCCGCGTGCCCGGACCGCAGGGGAGCGGGTGCTTCGCCTCGAGCAGCAGCGGGCTCGCTGCCGGAAACACGATGCTCGAGGCGGTCAGCCATGCGCTGTGCGAGGTGATCGAACGGGACGCGATCACGCTCTGGAACAACGCGACCGGCGTGGCACGCGCGGAAGGGGCGGTCGATCCGGCGACGGTGGATGATCCGGGCTGCCGCGACCTGCTCGAGACCTACGAGAGCGCCGCGGTGGGAGTGCGCATCTCGGACCTGACCACGGACGTCGGCGTCCCGGTCTTCCGCGCCGCCGCTGTGGACACGCGGACCGAATCGTGGCGCGGGCTTCCGGCGGCCACCGGCTACGGCTGTCATCCATCACGAGCGGTAGCGCTCTCGCGGGCGCTCACCGAGGCGGCGCAGGGCCGCCTAACTGCGATCGCCGGCAGCCGCGACGATCTGCCACCCGCGACGTATAGACGTCTCCGCGACCGGAACGTCCTTCGCGGTCACGCCCGACGGTTGGAGGAGGCGTCCCCCCGGTCGTTCGGAGAGGTTCCGCACCTGGACGCCGCAACCCTCGAGGAGGACGTGGCGCACGAGCTGGACGGTCTACGGGCGGCCGGTATTCGGGAGGCCATCGTCGTCGAGCTCGGCCGCAAGGACGTCGGCATTCCGGTGGTCCGTGTCGTCGTGCCGGGTCTCGAGGCTTGGTACGAGAAGGCCGAGGCGTGCGCTCCGGGCCCGCGCCTCCAGGCGTTGCTCGAGAAGCGTTGAGATGCAACAGGTCGTCGTCTTCCTCGGCCCGACACTTCCGGTCGACGAGGCTCGCAGCATTCTCGATGCCCGGTACCTCCCACCGGCAGCGCACGGAGACGTTCTGCGGGCCGCCCTGCAGCGGCCGCGCGCCATCGGCCTCGTCGACGGCGTCTTCGAACGGGTTCCGGCCGTCTGGCACAAGGAGATCCTGTTCGCGCTCGAGCAGGGCATCCACGTGTACGGCGCGGCGAGCATGGGGGCCCTACGGGCGGCGGAGCTGGACCGGTTCGGGATGCGCGGCGTCGGCGAGGTGTACCGCCTCTACGCCGAGGAGGTGCTCGAGGACGACGACGAGGTCGCGGTGGCGCATGCGGGGCCGGATGACGGCTTCAAGCCGCTGTCGGACGCGATGGTCGACGTCAGGGCGACCCTCGCGGCCGCGGTAGCCGCCGATGTCGTCACGAAGGAGACGGCGTCGGAGATCGCCGCACGGGTGAAGCGGACGTTCTATCCCCGCCGCCTCCTCCCGAGCGCCCTCGACACGACCGACGAGGAGCACGTGCGCCTGCGCGCCTGGCTTCCGGAGGGACGCGTCGACCGGAAGCGTCTCGACGCGGCGGCGCTTCTCCGGGCGGTGCGCGACGATCTCGCGGCAGGCCTCGAGCCGTTCCGGCCGACCTGGCAACTCCAGCGCACGCGCTTCTGGGAGAGCACGCTCCGCTCTGTGCGGCTCGCCGAGGCAAAGGAGGACGGCGATTCCACATTCGTCGAAGCCGACGGCGCCGTCGATTCCCTCCTGGACGAGCTTCGTCTCGACCCGGAGCGGTTCTCCCGTCTGCTCGAACGGTCGCTGCTGACGGCGCTCGCGGGGGAGGTTGCCTCGCAGACGGGAGCGCGCGCATCGTCCTCGCTCATGCAGACCGCGCTCGACGAGGAGCGCGGCGCGCGGAGTCTCGGCGACCCGCAGAGCATGCGCGCCTGGCTTGGCGCGCGCGAGATGGGAGAGGAAGAAGTTCCCGAGCTCGCGAGCCGGCTAGCCGCGCTCCGCTGGGCGCGCCACGCGTATCGTGGCGAGGTCGCAGAGGAGCTACTCCTCGCGCTTCGCCTGGAGGACGACTATCCCGCCGTCGCCGCTCGCGCGGCGGACAAGCGGGTCGCTCTCGCAGGCCGGCCCTCGGGCGCGCCGCTGCCCACGGACGACGAGCTCGTATCGTGGTACTTCACCGAGCGACTCGGAGCCGCCGTTCCCCAGCAGCTCGGGGACTGGTCGAAGGCACAGGGATGGTCCAGCGTCGGCGACCTCGTGCGGGCGCTACGCGCCGAATGGGTCCTCGTCGAGGGCGCTCGCGGGGTCCGGCCGCGAAGCTAGGCCGCGAAGAGGTCGTGTCCGCGCGAGGCCGGCGGTGCGTCAGAGGGCCTCGTGCGCGATCGCGACCGCCTCGAGCCGCGAGTGCGCGCCGAGCGTCCGGAGGAGGCGCCGGACGTGGTTCC
Source organism: Gaiellaceae bacterium (assembly GCA_035764085.1). Lineage (GTDB taxonomy): Bacteria > Actinomycetota > Thermoleophilia > Gaiellales > Gaiellaceae > Palsa-739. The sequence continues at coordinate 16,778 of DASTZY010000007.1, read as the reverse complement.
GGACGGTCTCGGTGCTCAGGTGGAGCTCGGCGGCGATCTGCCTCGTCGTGCGGCCTCGCTCCAGCAGCGCCAGCACCTCCGCCTGCCGCGGTGTCAGGCGGAGGTCCTGGTGCGGGTGGGGCTCCTCGATCAGGTCTGATACCTGGCCGAACACGCCGACCAGGTGGTCTCCTTCGTGGAGCGGGACGGAGCTGATCTCCACCGTGACGTGCTGACCGTCCTCCGCGACGACCTCGACGGCCGCGTCGGTGACCGATGCCGCGCCGATCACCTTCCGTGCGAAGAGCTCGCGCGCCCGACGCGTGTCCTCCGGCGCGACGACCGAGGTGAACCGGCGGCCGCGTACGTCGCCGACGAGGTTGCGCGCCGCGGCGTTGAGCCAGCGGACCGTTCCCACGGCGTCCAGGTGGTAGCTCGGGACGTTGACGTGCTCGAGCACCTCTTCCAGGCGGACGGCGTCGAGAGCCGACACGATTCGAACCTAGGCGAGCAGTTTCGGGGAGTCAAGCTCGGCCGCCGGGCGAAGGTTCAGGGGAAGCGAACCACCGTCCGCACCGTCGCGTGAGTCCCGCACTGGTCGGTGACGCGGACGACGGCGACCTGCCGCCGGCGGCGCAGCGGCGGCAGCGGTGCGCGCACGGCGAACCGGCCCCGCCCCATGCGCCGGACCCGCGCGTGCAGAGCTGCACCGCCGTCCCAACGCACGATCGCCGAGAGATCGCGTGGCTGGGCAAGCGTGTTGGCGTCTTGCACCGTCGCCACGGTCCCCGCATAGCGCTTCAGGACGAGGCCGTGGGCAGTCAGGGACGCGTCGCGGACCCGCGCCGAGGTCGTGAGGAGCCGGCTTCGCCGGTAGCGGTCGGTGACGGTCACGCGGATCCTGAAGGAGCCGCAGGTCCTGAACGCGTGCCTCGCCGAGAGGACGAGGGCGCTCCCGGCAGCGCCGGCGACGGCGGCGGAGGTCCTGGTTCCGTCGCCCCAGGTCAGCGATGCCGCCACGTCCTCCGCGCCGTCTCGCGTCGCGGGGTCGGTGAGGCTGACCGCGAGTCTGAGCGGCCGGCCCTCTATCGACCGCACCGCCGGCACGGAGGCCTCGAGCGCGGGGCCGATCGGCTCCGGGGCGCCCACGTAGAGACCGCCGTCGAACTCCTCGTTGGCCAGGATGGAGCCCACGTGAGAACCGCTCGGTCGGAAGAGGTCGACCGTGGCCGGCGAAACGCGTCCCGAGGCGGTCACGATCCTGCCGACGCCCGGGGTCAGCACGTCGCCGATCGCGACGTGGACGTCGCTCGCCGTCGGCCCGTACGGCTGAAACCGGGCGAGGGCGGTGCCGGAGGCATCGAACGTCCGAACGATCCCGTCGCCTCCTGCTCCTGCGCCGACGGCGATCTCGGCGCGGCCGTCGCCGGTGAGGTCTCCGGCGGCGGGAAAGACGCCGCCGTCGAAGGACCTGCTCAACGGGATGATCGTCCGCAGCAGCGTTCCGGAGGCGGTGAAGATCCTGACCTCGGCTGGCCGACCGGGGCCGGATCCGACGATGACCTCTGCCTTTCCGTCACCGTCGAGGTCGCCGACCGCGACGCGCACGCCGCCGGCGAACTCCGGTTCGAAGGCGAGAAACGAGGACAGCAGCTTCCCGGTCCGGTCGTAGATCGAGACGCGCGGCTCGCCGCCTGCACCCGCACCGACGACGATCTGGTCGCGACCGTCACCTTCGACGTCGCCCGCTGCGACGTAGACGTCGTCGCCGGTCGCGCCCGCAAACGGGTGCAGCGCGAGCAGCAAGTCGCCCTTCAGGTCGAAGAGGTCGGCCTCGGAAAGGCCTCCCGGTCCCTGGCCGGTGAGGTACTCCGTGCCGCCGTCGCCGTCGAAGTCGCCGGCTGCGACGCGGACACCGTTCGTGAACGAAGGGCCGTACGGTGAGAACGACGCCTCGAGTGAGCCGTCGGCCGCGAGGACGGTCACGTGCGCGTCGCCGCTCGGGCCGTCGCTGACGACGACGTCCATCTTGCCGTCGCCGGTGACGTCGCCGACCGCGACCGATTCGCCGTCGCTCACCCCCGGCAGCGAGTACAGGGGCGCGCCGCTCGGCGTGACGGCCTCGATCTGCGGGCCGCTCTGCGTGTTGGCCGCGACCACGAGATCCGTCTTGCCGTCGCCGTTCACGTCCCCGATCGCGACCCGCAAGCTGCCTGGGGCGGCCGACGTGAACGGCCGGCTGTCGCCGAGCAGGGCCAGGGTGGGGCCGTCGAAGACGCGCAGCTCCGGACCTTGCAGCCCATCGGTGACCGCAGCGATGTCGGCGCGGCCGTCGCCGTTCACGTCGCCCACGGCGATCTCGACGCCGCTGTTTGCCGTCGGGTCGAAGGCGAGAAAGCTACGCAGAGGCCTCGGACTCGTACCCGGCACTCCCGGCCAGATCGAGATCCGCGGCTCGGCGCCCGCCGCGTTCGCGGTCACGATCTCCGCGCGCCCGTCGCCGTTGACGTCCCCGGCGGCCACGAAGACGCCGTGAGTACCGGCAGCGCCGGTGTCGAAAGCGCCGAGCTGACTGCCCGTCCTGCCGTCGATCACCCGCACGAGCGGAGGGCCGAAGTCCTCGTCGCCGAGAACGCAGTCGAGCCGGCCGTCGCCGTTGACGTCGCCTAGCGCGACCCGATAGCCGCGGTTGGACGAGTCCGCATAGAACGAGGCCTCCTGCGCCCCGGCGCCGGTGAAGGCGCGGACGTCTGCGCGGCCGCCGTGGCCCGGAGCGGTCACGACGTCCGCCTTGCCGTCGCCCGTCACGTCGCCGACGGCGACATGGACGCCACCTTGCGACATGTCGTAGTCCGCAAGCCAACCTCCCTGCCAGCAGCCATCCGCCTGGCTCGAGAGCAGGCAAATCGGCGCGTCGTACACCGTCGCGTACGGGCCGCCACCCGCGTCGATCCCCACGAGCAGCGGCGCAGGCTGCGGCACGAAGACCGTGGGCGTGTCGGACCGGGCCGCACCCGCTGCGACCCCCGGCAAAGCTGCCGCCCCGAGCAGCGACACGATTCCGCGAGTTCCGATCCTCCGGACGACCCTGTGAGGGCCCGAAAAGTTCCACATGCCTCCGAGAACCTGCTCGGACCGGCTAACGCGCCGCTAACCCGGGACCGGGCGCACACCGGGCTGCGGTTCGGCGCCGTGGCCTTGAATTCATGTCTCTGTGGCTGTATTCCTCGAAGTCGTCCCCGGTCGACCGAGGGAGGACAGCCGATGTCGAGTGGCCGCCGCAGGGTACGGCATGTGCCATCCGGCGCACGTGCCGCACTCGGATCGTTCGTCGCTCTCTCCGTGCTCGTGATCGCAGGAGCCGTACCGGCTCACTCCGCCCCGGCCGCGGGAGGCCGGAGCGGCATCACAGTGAGCCTCCTCGAGCCGATCTCCTCGGGCACGACATCGAACCATCGCGTTCACGCCTTGCCGCTGCGGGTGGAGAACCCCGTCGACTACCGAAGGCGGAAGGCAGCCGCCGAGCGGCGCTATCAGCTGTGGCGGCAGCGGCGCGGGCCGGTACCCGCGCCATCCTCCGGAACCGCCCCGCTCACGTCCGTCGTCGGCCTGCTCGACGAACCCGGCATCACCGACGCGGCGGACCCGGCCCTCGGCGGCACCCCTTCCGACTCGACCGGCGCAGTCGGCCCGACCAGCTACGTCGAGTTCATCAACTCCGAGCTCGCGGTCTACAGCAACACGAACCTGACGTCGCCCACGGACATGCGCGACGAGAGCGCCTTCGTCGGCGATCCGACTGCCTCCACGTGCGATCCGCAGATTCAGTGGGACCAGCAGGGGCAGCGCTGGCTGTACGCAGCGCTCAACTGCAATGCGACGAGCGGACAGGAAGCCTTCTACTTCGGCTGGTCGAAGAACCCGTCCCCCAGCCCGTTGTCGTCGAACTGGTGCCAGTACCGAGTGTCCACCAGCCATTCGATCGAGGACTATCCGAAGCTCGGCCACGACGACAGCCAGATCATCATCGGCACCAACGCGTTCGACGACCGTGACGGCGAGCCCTTCGTCGCGTCGCACATCTTCGTCCTCGACAAGCCCGCGAACGGCGTCACTGCGTGTCCGGCCGGAACGACCGAAGAGGGCACGATGCTCGAGGCAACGACCGCCTCGACGGACTTCACCCCGGTGCCTGCGAACATCGCCGACGACTCGGCCGCGGGCTACGTGGCGGCGGCGCGGAGCTTCAGCGATCAGGCGCACATCGACCTGTACACGATCGGGCGTAGTGGCGGAGCCAACGCCGTGCTCGGCACGACGACCGTGACCGTCCCGGCGTTCGACGTCCCGGCCTCCGTGCCGCAGCCCGGCGTTACGGACGACGTGCTCGATTCGCTGGACACCCGCCTGACCCAGGCAGTCGCGTTCACGGACCCGGCGACGGGCAAGGAAGGCATCTGGACACAGCACACGATCGACGGCGGCGGGCCCTCGGTCGTGCGGTGGTACGAGCTGACGCCCGGCGTCACCACACCCATGCGGAGCGGCACTGTCGGCGGCGCCGGCGGCGCCTTCGCCTTCAACGGCGCGATCTCGCCGGCGGAGAACGGGAACAGCGCCGTGCTCACGTACAACAGCGGCTCCGGCGCGCAGCTCGTCGAGTGGCGAGCGCAGGATCCCCTGGCGTCCACGGTGGACGACATCCGGCTCGCGACCAGCGGCTTTGCCGACCACGACTTCAGCTGTCCGGATGAGAGTGGAGACGTCTTTCCGTGTCGCTGGGGCGACTACGCGGGCGCGTCGCCCGACCCCGTGAATCCCTGTGTCGCCTGGGGCACCGGCATGCTCACGGCGACGGCTCCGGATGTCGGCGGCACTCCGCAATGGGGGACACAGAACGCGGCAGTCGCCACGTCGAGCGGAACGTGTCAGGTGACTGCCGGCGTGGTCGAGACCGGATCCGGGTCAGGGACGGTCACGTCGAGCCCCGGGGGCATCGACTGCGGATCCACGTGCTCGCATGCGTACGACGCCGGCACGGCCGTAGCGCTGACCGCGACGCCTGCCGCCGGCTCTGTCTTCTCCGGGTGGTCGGGTGCCTGCTCGGGCACAGCGGAGTGCAACCTCACGATGGACAAGGCGAAGGCCGTGGCCGCGACCTTCACAGCCGTCCCGGAGACGTTGAGCGTCTCGAGGTCCGGGTCCGGCGCGGGTCTGGTGAGCTCGACTCCGGCCGGGCTCAGCTGTGGCTCGACCTGCTCGAACGCGTTCGGATTCGGGACGAGCGTCACGCTCACGGCGACCCCGGCCACGGGCTCCGGCTTCACCGGGTGGTCAGGCGACTGCACGGGCACCGGCACCTGCACCGTCACCATGACCCAGGCCAGGTCCGTGACCGCGACGTTCTCGCTCCTGCCGGTGACCTTGACCGTGAGCAGGTTCGGCACCGGCTCCGGAACCGTGAGATCGAGCCCGCTAGGGATCGATTGCGGCTCGACCTGTTCGCGCAACTTCCTCTACGGGACGAATGTGACCCTCGCCGCGACGCCGGCTGCAGGCTCCGTCTTCTCCGGCTGGTCGGGTGCCTGCACGGGGACCGCGTCATGCGGTGTGGTGATGACTCAGGCGCGGTCGGTGACGGCGAAGTTCACCAAGCTCGAATGCGTCGTCCCCAGGCTGAGGGGCAAGAGGCTCAGAGCCGCGAAGCGCGCGCTCACGAAGGCGCACTGCAGGCCGGGCAAGATCACCAGGAAGTACTCGAGGGTCAGGAAGGGTCGTGTGGTCTCGCAGAAGCCGCGGCCCGGGAAGCATCTGCGGGTGGGCGGGAAGGTGAGCTTCGCGGTCAGCAAGGGAAGGAAGCCCTAGCTGCGTGACCTAGCTGCGCGGTCCCGCGCCGGGCGGACACGAAGGCTGGATGCCGGCGACCGTGAAGTTGTCGAACGCGACCTTGAGCTCCTGACCGCCGAAGGGGTCGTGGCCGTCCGAGAACGCCTGCAGGCCGATGACCGCCGGCCCGGTTTCCCGGGAGGAAGCTGAGCTCTGCCACTGGCCTTCGTGCCAGAAGTACGTCGTCTCGATGCCCTTGACGCGCGCGATGCGTAGCCGTCCGCTCAGGTCGGGAATGGGAACGAAACTGGTGTCGGAGCCAGCCCAGGAGGCGTATCCGTCGCCGGATTGCGAGCTACTGTCGCGCATCACCGCGCCGGCGGCATAGATGGCGTTCATGCCGATGTCGATGTTGTCGTTCGCCGGCCACTCCAAGAGCGTGTAGTCGACGCGGGCGTCGAAGCTCTTGGGGAAGGCGCACTGGGTTCCGACGTGCACGTCGATCTGGTTGAAGCGGCCACCGGGGGATGCGCTTGCGCCGACCGTCAGCTGAAGCTGTCCGCCTTGTTCGACGATCGAGACGTCGCCGCCGTCGGTTACCTCACCCCAGGTCATCGGGTGGACGTAGTCGTCCGCGAACGCGTCCGAGATGGTCACGGGCTTCGGCGGCGGCGGCGGCCTCGACTGGCCGGTGACCGTCGTCGTGGACTGCGTCCGGGCCGTCGACACCGTGCTTCCGCGCCCGCCGGGCCCGGTCGACTTGCCCGTCCCGTTTCCGTGGCGATGGTTGCCTTGCGAGGTGGTGGCCGAATCGTGATTCGTCGACTTCGCAGTCGTCGGAGCGGTGTTCGTCCGACCTGTCGGCGCCGACGTCGTCGGAGCGTCTGCGGCTCGTGTGGTGTGGGCGCTGAGGGCGTAGGCGGTCGCGCCGCCGAGGCCGGCAAGGAGTAGCGCGAGCGAGGCTCCGATGAAGATGCGGCGCCGTCGGCCCGGCCGCACCCCGGGCTCCGCCACCACCGCCCCGCCGGTCGGGCTCGCCTGGAGTGCGGGATCGTGTTGCAGGATCGCGCGTTCGAGCTCGCGCAGCTCCGGACTCGGGTCGAGCCCGAGCTCCTCGGACAGCACGCGCCGCGTCTCCCGGTAGACCTCGAGCGCTTCGGCCTGACGACCGCTGCGGTAGAGGGCGAGGATCAGTTGCCCCCGCAGCCGCTCGCGAAGTGGGTGCTCGGCGATCAGCGCCTCGAGCTCCCCGACCACGCCTGCGCGCGTCCCGACTTCGAGGTCGGCGTCGATCCGGTTCTCGAGCACGGTCAGGCGGAGCTCGTCGAGGCGCGCGACGTCCCTGGCCAGTGCCGGTTCGAAGGCGACGTCCTGGAGCGGCGACCCGCGCCAGAGCGCAAGCGCCTCGCGTAACTGCTCGGCGCGCTCGCGTGCAGGGAGGCTCTCGGCATCTGCCACCAGCCGCTCGAATCGCTCGAGGTCGAGTGCGCCGGGCTCGGTGCGCAGAACGTATCCCCAGGCACGTCGGGCGACGATCTCCGGTCCGAGCTCCTTGCGCAGCCGAGATACATGCGTGTGGAGAGCCGCGGTCGCATTGCGCGGCGCCTTCTCGCCCCACAGCTGGTCCACGAGGCGGTCGACGCCCACCACCTCGTTCGCATGGAGGAGCAGAAGCGCGAGCACCGCGCGCCGCTTGGGCCCGCCCAGCTCCAGTTGCCGCTCGCCGTCCCAGACCTCGAGCGGTCCGAGAATCCTGAAGTCCATTTGCGGCGACCGTACCACCCCCGTTCGCGGCCGAATAGGCCTTTTTCCCTGCAGACAGGCGAAAGACAGACGACGGAAAGTGGAGGGCGGGCTGTGCCCGCCCTCCACAGGAGCAGGTGCTCTAGCGGCCGGCGGCGTAGCTCGCCACGGACCGCTGTGCGGCCACTGTGCTCATGGCGCTGGCGATTTGCACGCAAGCCGACTGGCTGGTGTTGAGTTCGAAGAACTCGTGTTGGGGTGAAGCCTCGGTGCTCGGCGAGAGATCGAGCGCCGTGCTCGCGGTGGCGGTCACCGCGGTCGGAGCGGTTTGCGGCGACCCGAACAGGAAGCCGCTCGTCGAACTGCCGAACTGGTCGACGCCGACCGGCTCGTGCATGACGCACAGCCCCGTGATTGCGAGGCCGGCGTCCGCCTCCTTCTTGAGGGCGGTGACCTGCTTCTGCAGCTTCCCGACCTGACTCTTGAGTGCCGCGAACTGCCGTGCGGTCGGCCCCGTTGCCTTCAGGCCGCCCGGCGCCGCCGCGACATACATGGTTGCTCCGATCGCTGCGACCGCGAGCAACGCGAAAAAGCGTCTCATCGAAATCCACCTCCGATCCTGGCCGCCGGCTCGCGGCAGCTCAAGGGACTGTGATTTGAGGACACGTTGCTCCGGCCCACTAACACGGGGCTAACCCGGCAGAGAGCAGCTCAGGCGAGGCGTTAGTGGCGGGTTAGCCGACCGAAGCAGGATCGCGTCCGATGCCCGGGGTGCTCCGAGAGCGGAACTTTCGCCTCCTCTGGCTCGGACAGGCCACCTCGGCGTTCGGGTCGGGTGTCGTCCCGGTCGCTCTCGCCTTCGCGGTCATCGAACTGACCGGCTCACCCGCCGCGCTCGGCCTCGTCCTCTCGGCCGGGCTGGTGTCGCGTCTCTGCCTGCTGCTGCTCGGAGGGGTCGTTGCCGACCGCCTGCCGCGACAGCAGGTGATGGTCGCCGCCGACGCGCTACGAGCCACGACCCAGGGCATGGTTGCCGTGCTCCTGCTCACCGGGACGGCGCACATCTGGGAGCTGCTCGTCCTGTTCGCGCTCTTCGGTGCGGGCGACGCGTTCTTCTCGCCCGCCTCCACCGGGCTCGTCCCCGAGACCGTCTCCCCGGCGCGCCTGCAGCAGGCGAACTCGCTCATGGGGATCGGACGCGACGCCGCCCGCGTGACTGGGCCGGCGCTGGCCGGCCTGATCGTGGCCGGTGTCGGCCCGGGTGTCGCGTTCGCCGTCGATGCCGCGACCTTCGTCGTGTCGAGCGTCTCCCTCGCGCTTCTCCGGCTCGCACCTGCTGGCCGAAGCGGTGACCGATCGGGAGTGCTCGCCGACCTGCGCGGCGGTTGGCACGAACTCACGTCTCGCAGCTGGGTCTGGCTGATGATTGTGAAGTTCTCGATCTCGACCCTCGCGATTGCGCCCTATTTCGTGCTCGGGCCGTTCGTCGCCCAGCACGCGCTCGGAGGAGCGGCGGCCTGGGGAGCGATCGGCACCTGTGGCGCGGTCGGTGCGGTCCTCGGCAACGTCGTCGCGTTCCGCGTGAGGCCGAGGCGCCCTCTGTTCACCGGCTGTCTCGCCGTGTCGCTCTACGCGCTTGCTCCCGCTCTGCTCGCGCGACCGTTCCCGACCGCGGCGATCTGCGTCGCGGCTGCAGTGGGATTCGGCGCTGTCGGTTTCTCCGACACCCTCTGGTTCACGGCCTTGCAGGAGCGGATCCCGTCGCAGGCGCTGTCACGCGTCAGCTCCTACGACTGGCTGGGATCCCTCGTGCTGCAGCCGGTGGGATACGTCCTCGCCGGGCCTGTTGCGGCGACGATCGGGATCCCCGCGACGCTTCTCGTCGGCGCGGGAGTGCAGGCGTCCACCTCGATCGGGATTGCGCTGGCGCCGGCCGTGCGTGGCGTGCGGGCCAAGGGAAGCCCCGAGCCGGGCGATGAAGAAGTTGGTGGACCACCCGGAGCGAAACCGAGGACCGCCCGGTTTCGGTCGCTCGGAGCGGGTCGTAGCGTGCGAAGCGTGAACAGCGCACACCCGACCCGCTCCAGGGCGCCACGGTAGCGACTCCCTTCGCGCCTGCGAGGCGCCCCTGAGCACTGGTCGTGGCGTGCGCCTCCCTCGAGGAGATGAGCGCCATGAAGCGGCTGCCAGGGCGCGCTTTTCGCCTGCAGACAGCGGCAAGACAGGCCCTGGCCAGGCCGTAGGCAGAGGCTACCGGCAAACCGGCGCTCATGAACGTCGGGCCCACGAGCTTGCCCACCACGGGGACGTCACACGCCTCGTCGGACGCCCCTGGCGCCGAGCGCGCCTCCAGCGAGGAGGTGAGCGCCATGAAGCGGATGCCGAGCGGCAACGGCGGCGGCGGCCCCTAGATTGGGGCACCGATCATGTCGTCCAGGCAAGCAGCGAAGAGCCTCTACGGAGGCTCTTCGTCTGTCAGGCGACCGCGAACTCGGCCAGCAGCGCTCGCGCGCGCTCCGCTTCGGCGACGTTGCCCTTGCGGTCGAAGATTTCGATCGCAGCTTCCGCGGCCGCGGAAGCCTCAACCAAACGGCTGGCGATTCCGAGCACGCGGGCCAGGTCGAGTCGAGCCCGTGCCTGGTAGTTCAAGGCATCGGTGGTATCGGAGAGCCGAATCGCATCTCCGACGAGGCGCTGCGCCTCTGCGACCTCACCGCGGTGGGCGAGTAGCTTCCCGGCTGCGCAGCGCCACAGGATCTGCGTCGGGATGTCGTCGGAGGCGCCGAGCTCGAGCGCTCGCGAGACCCAGTCCTCAGCCTCGAGATCGCAGCCGCGGTGCCAGAGCACGTTGGCCAGCTCGGCTGCTCGCGTGGCGAGGTATGCCAGATCGCCCATCCGTTCCAGCGACGCACAGGTGGCTCGCAGGATCTCCTCCGCGGCGGCGTGCTCGCCTGCAAGCACCTCGACCTGCGCGGCGATCGTTCCGGCGTTGGCCTCCGCTGCAGCCGCCATCCCCAGGTCCGTGTACAGCCGCCGCGCTTTCGACACGAGTTGGCGCGCGTCGTCGAACTGACCTCGCATCGCTTCAAGTCCGCCGAGGAAGGTGAAAACAGCGGCGTCTCCGGCGCTGCTCGTTGCAGCGAGCCCATTGCAGCGCTCGATCGCCGCGTCCACGTGTTCCGGTCCGAAGTACACGTACGCGGCGAGCGCTCCAACGCAGCTCGACGTGGGCCAGTCGCACTGTAGGCAATGGGCGAGCGCGTGCTCTGCTGCCTCGACACCGGCCGCGTAGTGGCAGTGCCACGCCCCTTGTACGTCGGCCAGAAAACGCCAGGCGCGGCCGAGAGCGTGCTGGTCATCGAGCGCCTCGAAGAGCGGGATTCCCGCCTGCGCGAGCGCGATCACCTCGGCCGCGCGCCCCTCTGGGTCGGTGTAGAGCCTCACATAGGCGAGCTCGAGCCGGGCCCGCGCCTCCCGTGGCCGGTTGCCGGCGGCTGACGCGGTGCCGGCCGCGTCTTCGAGTACCTCCTCGGCGCGGGTCAGCGCACCCCCGCTGTGCAGTGCCGTGCCGAGGTAACAGAGGAGCTCGAGCCGGAACGGATCGCGCTCGGGAAGCAACGCGCAGGCACGGGTCAGGAGGTTGACCGCGGCCGGCGAGTCGACTCGCTTCCACGCTTCGACTCCCGCTGCGCCGAGCCGCTCGCCCGCATTCAGGCCGAGGCGGCGTAGCCGCCCGTCGAGCGCCTGCAGTTCGGCGCCGAACCGGTGCGCCTGTTCGAGGTGATAGCCGATCAGCTCGTCGGGCGCGCTCCGGTCGGCCAGCAGGTCTGCCAGCTGCTCGTGGAGCTCGGCGCGTAGCGCTTTCGAAACCGATGCGTAGGCGACCTGGCGGACGAGGACGTGGTGGAAGCCGTAGCCGCCGCCGGCGAGCCGTCGGACGAATCCCTTGTCCTCGAGTCCGGTGAGCCGCTCGACCATCCCGCCGAGCTCGAGCAGCTGTGCTCTCTCGAACGTCCGCCCGACGACCGCCGCGCGCTGGAGCAGATCCTGCTCCTCGGGACCGAGCAGGTCGAGGCGAGATGCGATCAAGGACTCCAACGAGGGCGGCACGGCGTCGCCCGCGCCTCCTTCACGGCGGAACGCGATCAGTTGCTCGAGGAAGAGCGGATTGCCTCCGGCGGCGTCCAGCAGCCCGGCGCCGGGCCCTGCATCCAGATCGGCGGCGAGCGTCTCCGCCTCCCGCTCGCCCAGCGGGGCAAGCCGAACCGCGTCCTTGGCCAGCGCCGGCCGTGATTCGACAACCTCCGGCCGGCTGAGGCAGAGGCAGAGGATGGGACCCGCAGCCTGGGCGGCGAGGTACTCCACGAGGTCGAGGAGGGTCGGCTCCCCCCAGTGGGCGTCGTCCCAGACGAGCACGAGCGGCCGCGTACGGGCGAGGCGCTCGAAGACCTGCCGGGTCTCGAGGAAGATCTCGCCGGTGGACGCCGCCGTCGCGAGGATCGAGTCGAGCCTTTCGCCGGCCTGGGCGAGCATCTCGCGGAGCGGCAGCCACGTCGCGCCCTCGCCGTAGGAGACGCAGCGGCCGACCAGGATGGCGGCCCTCTCCCCGAGTTCGGCTACGAGCTCGCGCGCGAGACGCGTCTTGCCGATTCCGGGCTCGCCGAGCACCGAGACGAGCCCGGGGCTCTTCGTCCGGCACGCTTCCTCGAACGAGTCGCGGAGCGCGCCCAGCTCTTCCTCGCGACCCACGAGTGGGCCATCGAAGGCGCGGGCCGGCGCGTCCGCGTGCTCCTCGACCGCGAGCAGCCGGAACTTCGCGCCGGTGGGCTGGGCGGTAACCGCCTTTCCGCACAACGCGATCGCTGCGGAGCCGAGCAGGGCTTGTCCCGGGCGGGCGTCGCGCTGGAGCCGTTTCGCCCGGGCCACGACGTCGCCGCTGACGAATCCCCGGCCGGTGACCACCTCGCCGGTGTCGATGCCGACGCGAAGCTTAGGCTGGAGGGTGCGGATCTTGGCGGCGGCCCGCATCGCCCGGAGCGGATCGTCCTCGTGGGCGATCGGCAGGCCGAAGACGCCGAGCAGCTCGTCACCCGCGCGAGTCTCGACCGAACCGCCGTGGAGCTCGATTGCCGCCCGCGCCTCGGCAAGCGCGCGCACGGTGCGGGCGCGCAACTGTTCGGGGTCGAGGTCCGGCGCTTCGGGAGCCACGTCGCAGAGCAGCACGGTGACCGTCTTGCGGCGCTCGCCGATGTCCGGTAGCACCGTCTGTACGTCGAGAGCTGGATCCTGGTTGAGAACCGCCTTCTCCAGCAGACGCAGCTGGGCACTCGGGTCGAGCCCGAGCTCTGCCAGCGCCTCGCGCGCCGCGCGGTAGGCCTCGAGCGCATCGGCCTGGCGGCCGGCGCGGTAGAGCGCGAGCATGAGCTGAGCCCGCAGCCGCTCGCGGTACGGGTTGCCGGCGACGAGCTCTTCGAGCTCGGGGACGAGAGCCGCGTGGCGTCCCTCCTCGAGCTCCGCGTCCGCCAGGTCCTCGCGAGCACTGAGACGCAGCTCCTCGAGCCGCCGGGCCTCGAGCTCGGCGAACGGCTCGTACAGCAGATCCTCGAAAGCGGCCCCGCGCCAGAGGTCGAGCGCTGCGCGTAGCGAGGCAGCCCGCTCGGCGGCCGTGCCCAGACGCCGAGCGTCCATGACGAGTCGTTCGAACCGCATCGCATCCACCTGCTCGGGATCGACGCCCAACGCATAGCCGCCGGACCGCGTCTCGATCGACTCGGGGCCGAGCTGCTTCCGCAGCAGCGACACGTAGTTCTGGAGGGCTTGCCGCGCCGTCTTCGGCTCGTCGCTCCCCCAGAGCTCCTCCACGAGCCTGTCGCTCGACACGACCTCGCGAGGATGGAGGGCAAGGAGCGCGATGAGCGCCCGATGCTTCTTCCTGCGCAGCGGGATCGAGTGTCCCCCTGCGCGGACCTCGAAGGGGCCGAGCAGCAGAACCTCCATGTGGTGATTGTGCGCCGATCGGGCAGCCGAGTCCACGGCCGCCGAGGAAGGGTCGGCTCAGTGGGTGACGAGATAGGCGATCGCGTAACAGGCAACGGCGAGCCACGCGACGATGAAGCCGAACGTACCAACGGTCACGGTGAACTGCGTCGCCTTCTGCGCTGAGGGCCGCTCATCCATCGTGAGAACCTGCTAGGGCCGGCTAACACGGCGCTAACCCGACGCGCCGGCGTGGGACAGCGGCCATGCGGCGGCTTTCGAGAAGACCGTGTTAGTCCCGGATTAGCGGGGCCTCCTAGCTTCGCCCTCGGTACCCACCGACCGCAGGAGGACTCCCATGTTTCGTACCCGATTGATCGCCGTTGCGGCCTTGCCCGCTGCGGCAGCTCTCATCGCCGGCCTGGTGGTCGGCCACGCGGGCACACCGACGGCCCGAGCAGGATCGCTCACCCACGGGCTCTCGGCCTACGTTCTCGCGACCAGCCCGGGGCCGCTGCCGGCCTGCTCGGAGGATGGCAGCAACTGCACAGCGGCGAACCAGGTGTTCCAGCACATCCACGTCGCCAACCGGAACGCGCTCGAGAACCAGAACGGGAACAGGCTGACCGTGCCGAACGCGTTCGACGTCGACAGCATCGACGAAGTCATCTCCGTCGACGGCCAGCCGTACAGCGAGGTTCATTGGACGCCGCCGCCGAACATCACACCCTCCGGCTTCACCAACTACTCGGCGCGCTGGCCTGCGACCGTCGTCTGTGGAAGTGGCCCGCCGTGTACCGACGTGCACAACCCGGCCGTCGTCCCCGGCGAGGACATCGCAGCCTTCATGACGGGCTGGATCCACGGCGACACCGAGCCGAACGGGATCTATGTCTTCACGTTCACTATCCACGGCACCTTGAACGGCGACGCAGTCGACCTCACCGCGAGTTCGCCACCGATCCGGATGACCGCATAGCGCTGTCGCGAGAAATGCGCCAGGCAGGAATCGAACCTGCGACCTCGCGCTCCGGAGGCGCGCGCTCTATCCCCTGAGCTACTGGCGCGGGGAAGAGCCAGTCTAGCCGGGGCGCGCCGTTGGTACGTTCCGGCCGTGGAGGTCTCCGCGCGGATCGTCACGCTCGAGCTGGCGGAGACGTTCGTCATCTCCCGCAGCGCGGTCGACACTGAGGACGTCGTCGTCGTCGAGGTGCGGCACTCGGGCGTCTCGGGCTTCGGCGAGGCGCAGCCGGCCGACCGCTACGACGAGTCGGTCGCCTCGGCGCAGGCGTACGTCGAGGAGCACGCGGAGCTGCTCGGGGACGATCCGTTCGCGCTCGAGGAGGTGATGGAGCTGCTGCCCGCCCGCGAGTTCGCGGCGCGTGCCGCTCTCGACGCAGCGTTGCACGACCTGCAGGGCAAGCTGCTCGGCCAGCCCGTGTGGCGGCTGCTCGGGCTGCGCCGCGCCGGGCCGCCGACGAGCTGGACGGTCTGGCTCGGCGATCCCGACGACATGGCGCGGCGCGCCGAGAAGGCGCTCGACCGCTTCCGGCGCCTCAAGCTCAAGCTCGGCGGCGGCGACGGGCTCGACGTCGAGCGCGTCCGCGCGGTGCGGGGTGTCGCCGGCGACCTGCCGCTGCAGGTGGACGTCAACGAGGCGTGGAGCCTCGACCAGGCGCTCGAGGCGCTGCCGGCGCTCGCCGACCTGGGCGTCGAGTACTGCGAGCAGCCCCTGCCGGCCGGCGACCCGGGCGGCCCCGAGCTGAAGGAACGGTCGCCCGTTCCGATCTACGTGGACGAGGACTGCCACACGCAGTCCGACGTCCTGACCTGTGCGGAGCGCGCGCACGGGGTCAACATCAAGCTCGCGAAGTCGGGCGGGATCCGCGAGGCGATCCGCATGGTGCATGCGGCCCGCGCGCTCGGGCTCGACTGCATGCTGGGCTGCATGGTCGAGTCCGGCCTCGGCATCTCGGCCGGCGCGCAGGTCGCGTCGCTCTTCGACCACGTCGACCTCGACGGCAACCTCCTGGTCGCGCACGACCCGTGGCCGGGCGTGCCGTTCGTCGACGGTGTCCAGCTTCCACCGGAGGAGCCGGGGCTCGGTGTCCACTCGGTACCTGCTGCTAGCTGAGGGCTTCTCCGCCAACCCGCACTACGGCAAGACGATGCGCGGTGTGCTGCGGTACCGGCGCGACGACGTGGTCGCGATTCTCGACTCCGAGCGCCCCGGCGAGACGGAGGAGGGGGTGCCCGTGGTCGGCCGCGTCGAGGACGCGCTCCCCCTCGGCCCGACCACGGCGCTCGTCGGCGTCGCGACGCAGGGCGGGCGCTTCCCGCCCGAGTGGATCAAGCTCCTGCACGCCTGCGTCGAGCACGGGCTCGACGTCGAGAACGGGCTCCACGTCTTCCTCGCGGACGACCCGGAGCTGCGCGCGCTGGCGGACGAGCGAGGCGCCGAGCTGCGTGACCTGCGGCGCCCGCCGGCGGATCTCTCCACGGCCACCGGCGAGAACCTCGCGGTCGACGCGACGATCGTCCTCACGGTCGGCTCCGACTGCGCGATCGGGAAGATGACCGTCTCGCTCGAGCTCGACCTCGAGGCGCGGCGCCGCGGCCTGCGGTCGGTGTTCGTCCCCACCGGGCAGACGGGGATCGCGATCGCCGGCTGGGGGATTGCCGTGGACGCCGTGGTCGCCGACTTCGTCGCGGGCGCCGCCGAGCGGCTGGTCGTCGAGGGGCGGGAACGCGGGGGCGAGCTGCTGTGGGTCGAGGGCCAGGGCGCGCTGCTGCACCCGGTCTACTCGGGCGTCACGCTCGGCCTCTACCACGGGAGCGTCCCGCACCTGCTCGTCCTCTGCCACGAGGCCGGCCGGACGGAGATCGAGGGCGCCGGCGGCGGCCCGCATCCGATTCCGCCGCTCCCGGACCTCGTCGAGCTGCACGAGCGGCTCGCCCTGACGGCGCGGCCCGCGCGGGTCGCCGCGGTCGCGCTCAACACGCGAGAGCTGGGGGAGGACGAGGCGCGCGCCGCCGTGGCGCGGGCGGAGGCCGAGACCGGGCTGCCGGCGGACGACCCGGTGCGCTTCGGGGCCGCGAAGCTCGTCGACGCCGTGCTCGCGGCGCGAACGTGATCGTCGCGGTCATCTCGGACACGCATCTGCCACGCGGCGCGCGCCGGATCCCGGAGGCCTGTCTCGAGCGGCTACGGGCCTCCGAGTTGATCCTCCATGCAGGCGATGTCACGGCGGCGT
>DASTZY010000006.1:0-1203 GCA_035764085.1 Gaiellaceae bacterium | reverse complement strand
GCAGGGCTATCGCATATGACTGAGCATGCTGAGGAGGAAGGCATCGTCCCAGCCAGCGCGCTTGATTTTGCGCCGGATGGAGGCGCTGTCCGGATGAGTTCGCAGGATGTTGAGGGCGAGCCTGCGCAGGGTGGCGAGATTCTCGGGAGCATTGTCCTTTCGGGCCCGATTGCCGTCCTCGGCGAAATGAACGTCGAGCACCCAATGGAGTTGGTTCTCGATGCCCCAATGACTGCGGGTGACGTGCAGCAGCCGCTTGGGGGAGATGTATTTGGACAAGAGGTAGTGGCGCACGACCGGTGCATCGGCACGTCGGCCTCGCAGGCGCCTGCGCGAGGTGATGCGCCCCACCGCAACAACGCCGGGAAAACCGTGGCGCCCCGCCAGGCTGGTGTTGCGCATGACGCTGGCGCGCCGCGCTTCGTGCCGGTCGTGGCTGGAGGGGTCGATCTGTGCGGCACTGCTGCGCCTGCCCGATCGCGCAAACTGCTGCGTAACCGCTTTGAACAAGGGCCCACGGTTGGCCTTGATCGCAAGTACGTAGTCGCCGCCTCGTTGCAGCACTGCACTGGCAAAGGCGCGGCTGCAATGCAGCGCATCGGCGGTGACGATACAGCCCTCCAGACTGAGAAGCTCCAGCACTTCCAGGGCGCCTGCCGTCTCGTTGCGACTGGGCGCTTTCTGCTGAGCCAAAGCCATGCGGGCTTCCACCGCGAAGACATTGACCAGGTGCAGCGGCGTGGCTTTCCCGCCGCGCTCGTAGGCGCCACGCAACGCCTTGCCGTCGACGGCCACCACCCCGGTGAGCTTGATCCCATTGGCCTTGGTAAAGGCTGCCATGAAGCGACGGAAGGCCTTCTCGAAGGCTTCGGGCTTGAGCAGGCGGAACACGCGGCTGAACGTGTCGTGGCTCGGCACGCCATGCTCCAGGCGCAGGAAAAGCCGCAACAGCTCTTCCTTCGCCTGTCCGAAGTCCGCCATGTCCGAGCACGACTCCGCTCCGCACAGCGTTGCCGCCAGCGCGATGACCAGCACCTCCAAAAGATCGTGCCTTGCATTCGCCGCGCGCGGGTCCGGCAGCCGACGAAAAACCTTCTTGAACTTGCGCATCCGACCCCCTCCATGATTCGGGAGTCGTCTTCAGAATCTCTCTTGCTCTCCAATGCAATAGGCGCCGAAAATCCATATGCGATTCCCCTGCGC
>DASTZY010000005.1:0-16730 GCA_035764085.1 Gaiellaceae bacterium | reverse complement strand
AGCGCGCGGTCGACAACTCGATCGTCGAGCACCGCCGGCCGCTGTGGCCGTACATCCTCGCGATCGTCGGGCTCGCCGCCGTCCGCTTCGCCGGCAACTTCACACGGCGGTTCGCGACCGCGCGCATCGGCATCCGCATCGAGGCGCGCATGCGCGAGCTCCTCTACACCGCCTACCTCCGGTTCCCGCGCGCGTTCTACGACCGGCACGCGACCGGCCAGGTGCTGTCGCGCGCGACCAACGACCTCTACCCGATCCGCTACTTCATCGGCTGGGGGCTCGTGCAGGGGATGCAGAGCCTCTTCATGATCGTCGGCGCGTCGATCGTGCTCCTGCTCGTCGACGCGCGGCTCGCGCTCTACACCGCGGTCGCGATGCCGCCCATCACCGTGCTCGCGCTCCGCTTCGCGCGGCGCGTGTCGCCGCTCTCGCGGCAGGTGCAGGAGCGGAAGGGCGACGTGACCGAGGCGGCCGACGAGGCGGTGGTCGGCATCGAGATGGTGCAGGCGTTCGGGCGCGAGGACGACGTCCGCGGCCGCTTCGGCGGCAAGGCCGAGGCCGTGCGCGACACGGTCTTGCAACAGGCCGGGGTCGAGGCGCGCCACCTGCCGGGCCTCTACTACCTCCCGTCGCTCTCGATCGCCGCCGTCGTCTTCTTCGGCGGCCGTGCCGTCATCGACGGGAACATCACGATCGGCCAGTTCGTCCTCTTCGAGACGCTCCTTCTCCAGCTCGTCTGGCCGCTCGAGGCCATCGGCTGGATTCTCGACCTCGCGCAGCGCGCGCTCGCCTCGGCGGGTCGCAGCTTCGGGTGGCTGGAGGGGATCGAGCCGCTGCCCGAGCCGGCCAGCCCGCGCCACCTGCCGTCCGGGCCGCTCGACGTCCGCTTCGAGCGCGTCAGCTTCGCCTACGGCGGCGAGGTGGACGTGTTGCACGAGCTCGACCTCGTCGTCGAGCCCGGCGAGATCGTCGCCGTCTGCGGGGCCACCGGTGCGGGCAAGACGTCCCTCCTCAACCTCCTGCCGCGCTTCTACGACCCGACCCGCGGTGACGTCCGGGTCGGAGGCGTGGACACGCGCGACGCCCCGATCGCGGAGTTGCGCGCCGACGTCGCGCTCGTCACCCAGCGGCCGGTGCTCTTCTCCGTGCCGCTGCGCGAGAACCTCACCGCCGGCCGCGAAGACGCCGACTGGGACGACGTGCTCGCGGCCTGCGAGGCGGCCGGAGTCGACGCGTTCGGGCCGAACCTCCCCGACGGCTACGACACGCTCATCGGCGAGCGAGGCGTCAACCTCTCCGGCGGACAGCGGCAGCGCGTCGCGCTCGCGCGTGCGCTCGTCACCGGCGCGCGCGTCGTCGTGCTCGACGACCCGCTCTCGGCGGTGGACACCCTTACGGAACGGCGGCTCGTGGCCAGGCTGCGGCCGGCACTCGAAGGCCGAACCGTCCTCGTCGCCACGCAACGTCTCTCGACGGTGGAGATCGCCGACCGCGCGGTCGTCCTGCGCGACGGGCGGATCGTCGAGTCCGGGAAGCCGTCCGACCTGCTGCGCGCGGGCGGGGAGTTCGCCACGCTGTTCGGGGACGAGGTGATCGCGGCGTGAGGCGCCTCTGGAAGTACATGGAGGGCCGGAAGCGCTTCGCGGCGCTGATGGTGCTCGTAGGCGCCGGCAACGCCGCCGCGCAGACCGGCGGCTGGTTGCTCGTCCGGAACGCGATCGACAAGGGCATCACGGCGCACGACGAGCGCCATCTGACGATCATCGTCCTCATCTACCTGGGCGTCGCCGCGGGAGGCTGGGTCCTGCAGGCGCAGCTCATCCGCGGGCTCGCCACGATCGGCCAGGCGGTCGTGATCGGCCTGCGGCGCGACCTCTTCGACCATCTGACGAGCCTCTCGCTCCGTTACTTCTCGCAGCAGAAGGCCGGTTGGATCATTGCGCGTATCACGAGCGACGTCGACGCCGTCTCCGACGTCCTCTCGCAGGGGATGCCGACGCTCGTCTCGAACGTCATCCTGCTGCCCGCGGCGGTCATCGCCCTCCTCATCGCCGACTGGCGCCTCGGGCTGATCGCGTTCGTGGTCCTGCCGCCGACGCTGATCCTCTCGCGCTGGTTCCAGCGCGTCTCGCATGCGGCGAACGTCGAGCAGCGGAACCGGATCGCCGCCGTCACGGCACAGATCGCCGAGTCGGTGGCGGGGATGGCGGTCGTGCAGGCGTTCAACCGCGAACGCCGCTTCCAGGCCGAGTTCGACGCGCTCAACGACGCGAACCGCGCGCAGTCGACGTACGTCCAGCGGATCTTCTCGGTCTTCTTCCCGTCGATCGAGTTCCTCGGCGTACTGGCGATGGGAACGGTCGTCTACTTCGGCTCGAGCCTGTACGAGGACGGCACGCTCACGATCGGCACGCTGATCACGGCGATCTACCTCCTGCAGCTCGTCTTCCAGCCGCTGCAGGAGCTCTCGGACGTCTACGGCCAGCTGCAATCGGCCGGCGCGGCGATGGTGAAGATCGCGAGTATCCTCGACGAGGAATCGGAGATCCAGGACCGCCCCGCGGCGGAGCCCCTCCCGCGCCTCGACGGCGACCTCGACATCGACTCCGTGGTCTTCGCCTACGGCAGGGACCCGGTCCTGCACGGGATCTCGTTCCGCATCGCTCCCGGCGGATGCTTCGCGCTCGTCGGCGAGTCGGGCCACGGGAAGTCGACGCTCGCGCGGCTGATCGGCCGCCACTACGACCCCGACGACGGCGCGGTGCGCGTCGACGGCCACGATCTGCGCGACGTCCAGCTGCGCTCGTACCGGCGCCAGCTCGGCGTCGTACTCCAGGACCCGTTCCTGTTCAGCGGCACGATCGCGTCCAACATCCGGTTCGCGAAGCCGGACGCGACCGACGAGGAGGTCGCGGCCGCGGCGGCTGCGGTCGGCGTCGACCGCGTGGCGTCACGGCTCTCGGGGGGCCTCGACCACGAGGTGCGCGAGGGCGGCGCGGGGCTCTCGGCCGGCGAGCGTCAGCTGATCTCGATCGCGCGGGCGCTGCTCGCCGACCCGCGCATCCTCGTCCTCGACGAGGCGACCTCGAACATCGACCGCCCGACGGAGGTGCTGATCGAGCAGGCCCTCGACCGGCTCCTGAAGGGCCGCACCTCGATCATCATCGCGCACCGCCTGTCGACCGTCCGGCGTGCCGACGAGATCCTCGTGGTCGAGAACGGGCAGATCATCCAGCGCGGCAGCGAGCGCGAGCTGCTCGCGGTCGACGGGCCGTTCCGCCGCCTCGCGCACACGCTCGAGGGCGGCGAGCCCGAGCTCGCCAGAGCGGGTTAGGCGCCGGGCTCCGGCTCGGCGGAAGCCTGCTCCAGCACGCGGAGCGCGACCTCGACCACGATCGGGTCGAACTGCGTCCCCGATCCCTCCGCGAGCCGACGCACGGCCTCGCGGTGGCTGAGCCGCTTGCGGTACGGGCGGTCGGTCGTCATGGCGTGGTACGCGTCGCAGACGAAGATGATGCGCGACTCGAGCGGGATGTCCTCGCCGGCGAGGCCGTCGGGGTAGCCGCGCCCGTCCCACCGCTCGTGGCAGTGGCGGACGATCGGCCGCACCAGCTGGAGACGGTCGATGGGAGCGATGATCCGCTCGCCCAGCTCCGGATGCGTCTGGACGAGCCTCCGCTCGGCCGCCGTGAGCCGCCCGGGCTTCGCGAGCACGTCGCTCGGGATGCCGATCTTGCCGATGTCGTGGAGGAGCGCGCCGAGCTCGAGACGCTTCAACGTGTTCTCCTCGAGGCCGAGCTCCCTGCCCACCCGGAGCGAGAGATCGGTGATCCAGCGCGCATGCGTGGAGGTGTACTCGTCGTTTGCCTCGAGGGCGTTGGCGAGCGCCTCGACCGTGGAGACGAACGTCCGCTCGAGCCCTTCGTAACTCGAGGCGTTCGCGATCGCGAGCTTGGCCTGCTGGGCGAGCCCACCGAGAAGAGCGAGCTCGCGCTCGCCGAAGTCGTCCCGCTCGACGAGGGCGACGAGACAGGCTGTACGGCCGTCGACGTCGAACGGCGCCACGGCGTAGCGGCCGCCCGGGGACGGCGTCGTCTCGACGAGCGCGGTGTACTCCCCCGGCTCGATGACGTAGGGATCGCGCTCGGTGTCGATCGCCCCGACCGGGAAGGCCCAGTCCTCGAGCGCGGTCCGCCAGGCCGGCGTGTGGCCGTGCTCCGCGCACATCCGGAGCTCGCCGTCCCGGTCGAGCCAGAACGAGGTCTCCGAGCTCCCGAGGATGTCCGCGGAGAGGGCCGTCACCCGTGAGGCGATCTCGTGCAGGTCGACGAGGGTGGCGAGCTCCCGGCCGAACTCGAGGAGGGAGGTCGCGCTGTCGGCCTCGCGCCGCGCCGACTCGTAGAGGCTCGCGTTCTCGACGGCGACGGCCGCGTGGCCGGCGAGAACCTCGAGCAGCCGCACGTCATCCTCGTCGAACTGGTTCAGGCCGAGCTTGGAGACGACGATCACGCCGACGACGCGCGAGCCGTAGCGGAGCGGCACCGCCAGGAGCGACTCCTCGATCGGGTCGGTGCCCTCGATCTGTTGCCCGAACTCGCAGTTCGCGGCATCGCCCACGACGATCGACTCCCCGAGCTCGGCGCAGCGACCGGTGATGCCCCGGCCGACCCGGGTGCGCAGGAGGTCGAGCGAGAGCGACTCGGCGGTCGAGGTCAGCTCGCCGAGGAACGCGACCGGGATCAGGTCCTCGCCGTCGGTGACGAAGACGCGGCAGTTGTGGTAGTCGACCAGCGAGCGGAGCTCGAGCGCGATCGCGTCGCCGATCTCGCGCACGTCGTTCAGGCGATTGAGGCGCCCGGTCAGGCTCTGCAGCATCTTGAGGTGGGCGATCGAGCGGACGTCCCGCTCGATGCCCGGCGCGTCCGGCCTTCGTGTCCCGTCCTCGGCGTAGAGGACGACCTGGTTCTTGCCCTGGGCCTTCGCGGTCATCATCGCCGCCTCGGCACAGGCGGCGAGCTCGCGCGGGTTCATCGCGTGCTCGGGGCCGAGCGCGAGCCCGACCGAGACGGTCATCCGGCCGATGCTCGGGAAGTCGACCGCGGCGAGCCGGGACTGAACCCGCTCGGCCACCCGGACGGCGTCCTCCCCGCCGCATCCCTCCATGACGACGGCGAACTCCTCGCCGCCGAGCCGGCAGATGACGTCCTCGGGCCGCACGATCGCGCGCAGCGCCTCGGCGAGGAAGCGGAGCAGCTCGTCGCCTACGGCGTGGCCGTGGACGTCGTTGACGTGCTTGAAGTCGTCGATGTCGAGCATGAGCACGGCGAGCGGCTGGTGTGTGCGGCTCGACTCCTGCAGCGACTGCAGCAGCCGCTCGTAGAAGACGCTGTGGTTGAAGAGGCCGGTGAGCGAGTCGGTGCGGGCTTGGTGCTCGAGCCGTGCACGGCTCTCGGCGTTGTCCAGCGCGAGGGCCGCCGCGTCGCCGAACCGCTTCGCGATCTCGAACTCCATCTCGCTGAAGGCGACGGCCTCGCCCTCGCGATAGATGTTGAGCGCGCCCTTGATGTGGCCGCGGGCGATGAGGGGGACGCAGATGAGCGCCTCCGGCTCGAGCGGGGTGCCCGGCACGGTGCGAACACGCGGATCGAGATGCGCCTGGTTCGAGAGAACC
This sequence comes from Gaiellaceae bacterium, assembly GCA_035764085.1. Lineage (GTDB taxonomy): Bacteria > Actinomycetota > Thermoleophilia > Gaiellales > Gaiellaceae > Palsa-739. The sequence continues at coordinate 11,059 of DASTZY010000005.1, read as the reverse complement.
GCCTCGCGATGCCGTGCGGCCCAGCCTGTGATGCCCTCGGCGAAGCTGATCGTCGTGCTCATGATCTCGTCCGCATACACGTCCCGGACGAGCACAGGCTTGAGCACCTTCTTCGGCTCGTCCGCCTCGTAGATCGTCAGCGTGTCGAGCGGGATCAGGTCGCCGACCGCGTCGCCGATCCGGACGAGCAGCGCGTCGAGGCTCTGCTCGGCAAGCACCTCGTGGAAGACGTCGGCGAGCCGTCGGTACGACTCGACGAGCGTCGGATCGCCGGGCAGGGCGTCGCCGTCGAGCAGCCGGAGATGGCCGGGACGGACTACCACCGATCCCCCGATCGATCGCAGCTCAGATACACGTCGGACGCCCTTTGGAGGTGGACCGCAGCGGACGCTCGAAGCATCGGTGCGAGGCTCTCTGGACGAATCCCTCGTGCGGGTGAACACCCGTCCCGATGCTTCGCCGCGCTCGGGGCGGGAAGTCCCCTCTGATGCCGGATTCCGCGGCCGAGCTGGTTCCCTCACGGCCGACGCTGCCGAAGCTGCGCGAGGCCGCGGCGGAATGCCGCGCGTGCCCGCTCTGGGAGCAGGCGACGCAGACGGTGTTCGGCGCCGGCCGGAGCGGCTCGGTGGCGATGTTCGTCGGCGAGCAGCCGGGCGACCGGGAAGACCAGGAGGGCGCGCCGTTCGTGGGGCCGGCGGGCCGCGTCCTCGACGAAGGACTGTCGCTGGCGGGGATCGACCGGAAAGCGGCCTACGTGACGAACGCGGTCAAGCACTTCAAGTGGGAGCCGCGTGGGAAGCGCCGCATCCACGCGAAGCCGAGCTGGAGCGAGCTGGCCGCGTGTCGCCCGTGGCTGGAGGCGGAGCTCGCGGTCGTCCGCCCGCGCGTGCTGGTCTGCCTGGGCGCCACGGCCGCGCAATCCCTCCTGGGCCGCCAGTTCCGCGTCACGAAGCAACGCGGCGAATGGATCGAGTCAGACCTGGCCGAGCACGTGACGGCGACGATCCATCCCAGCGCCATCCTCCGCCAGAGAGACGACGAGTCACGCAAGAAGGAGATGGAGGCCTTCGTGAAGGACCTTCGGCTTGTCGCGACGGTACTCCAGCCGAAGGCTAAGCCTCCGCGCAGCGGGGCTTAGCCGCAGGCCTTCCCGCTCCCGGGCGCGCGCCGAAGGCGTCCGCCCCGGCGGGAAACAAACATAAGCACGGAGCGTCGGCGAGACCGCGTCTCGTCGACGCGGAGTTCCGTCACAGCGAGCGGGTGCTCGGCACCCGCGAGCTAGCTAGTCGCCCCAGTCGAAGTCGCGCGCGCCGCCGTGACCCCAGAACGCGGACTCGTCCGCGGCCACGGGCACCGCCGTCTCGCGCGTCTCGGCAGTGAGCTCCTCGACCTGCTCGTCGCCGGGCCAGGCCCGGGCGTTCTCGAGGCTCTCGTCGCTGAAGTCCGGATCGACACCGTCCATCGTGTCCTCGATCCGCGCTTGCTCCTCGCTCTTGAAGAGCGGGTGGTTGTCGAAGGTCGACTCGTCCGTGTAGTGCTCGATCGGCATCCTGTCGCCGAGTCGGGCGTTGCGCTCCTTCAGGTCGAGGTGATCCTTGATGACCTGCGCGAAAATAGACGGTGTCTCTACCGGCATAAAGAAATCCTCCCGTGGGTCGTACTCGTCGTCCGGGGGCATGATAACGGGGATTGCGGGTGCTTTCCGGGTGGAGAGTGTCAAGACCGTGCCGCCAAGGTTCGCTCGACCCGGTCCTTGCCCGCCCGTTTCGCCCGGTAGAGAGCCTCGTCGGCGGCCGCGACGAGCTGCTCCGGGCCCGACGCCGGCCTGTACTCGGCCACGCCGAAGCTCGCGGTGACGCGGAGGTCTCCGGCGCCGAGGATCGCCCGCTCCGACAGGCCGACGCGGACGCGCTCGGCGAGATGGGCCGCCCCGTCCCCGTCGGCGCCGGGCAGCAGCAGCAGGAACTCCTCGCCTCCCCAGCGGCCCGCGACGTCGGACTCGCGGAGTGTCTCGCGGAGCACGTCGGCGAAGGCCCGGAGCACCTCGTCGCCGACGGCGTGCCCGTAGGCGTCGTTCACGTCCTTGAACCCATCCAGGTCGGCGAGGACGACCGAGAGCGGCGTGTCGAGGCGATCGGCCCGCGCGACCTCGGCGTGCACCGCGTCCGAGGACGCCCGGCGGTTGGCCAGACCCGTGAGCCCGTCGACGAGCGCCTGCCGCTCGACCATCCCGTGCAGGCGCGCGTTCTCGAGCGCGATCACCGCGTGCGCCACGAGCGACGCGGCGTTCATCCGCTGCTCCCTGCTGAACGAGTCGCCGACGAGCTCGAGCGTCCCGAAGCGCTCGCCCGCGGCGGTGAGCGGGAGGATCAACCGCTTCCCGTCCCCCTCGGGGTCGCCGCTGACGACGACCGAGCCGTCGGCCGACACGAGCCGGCAGCCGCGCGCCGAGGTCGCCTCGACGGCCGCAGCCGCGACGATGCGGAGCAGCTGCTTCGAGTCGTGCGTCGCGGCGAGCGCCTGGCCGAAGCGGGCGAGCGACTCGCGGCCGCGCGCGCGCTCGGCCTCGAGCTCGGCGAGGCGCGTCTCGAGCTGCTCGGCCATGTCGTTGAGGGCGGCACCGAGCGCCGCGAACTCGTCGTGTCCGCGGACGGGCACGCGCTCGCCGAGGCTTCCGCGTGCGATCTGGCGCGCCGCCGTGGCGAACCGGCGGAGGTTGCGCACGATCGAGCGTCCCTGCAGGTAGGCGACGAGACCGACGAGCGCGAGGCAGATGAGGAGCCCGGCGAGGAGCCTCTCGCGCGTGCGGGCGTCGGCGGCCTCGACCAGCGCCTTCGGCGTCAGCACGGCGAGCCGGGCGGCCGGGACCTCCGGCAGGGCGGCCGCCTCGAGCGCCGCGTACCTGGTGCCCGAGACGCGGACCGTCTCGCTGCGCCCCGGCGCGACCGGGACCCGACCGTGCAGTGCCGGGTTCGAGGCGGCGATCCGCGTACCCTCGAGCAGGACGAGGACGTCACCGGCATCGAAGGCGGCGTCGCGTCGAAGCGTCTCGAGGAGTTGGGCGTCGAGCGGCACGGTCGCAACGACCTCGCCGAGCCGTCGCGTGCCGGCGACGACGTCGACGGGGAGCTTGGCCGCCAGGGGCGGCGGCTCGCCCACCCGGAGGCCGTGTGTGCCGACGACGTAGAGCGAGGGATCGTGGCCGATGACGCGCAGAAGCGCCCGGCGGTCGTGACGCTCGAGCGCGCGCTGCAGCGCCCGGGACCGCGCGACACGCTCCGCCCTGGCCTCCGCCCTGACGGCCTGCTCCTGGTAGAGCGTGAGCGCCGCGCGGAGACCCGCCTCCTGACGGAGTGTCACCTGGCGTGACTCGCCGGACCCTGCGACGGTGCTGAATCCCCAGTAGGTGGCCGCCAGCGGGACGAGCGAGAGCAGCACGAAGTAGGCGACGAGCTTCAGCTTGAAGCTGCTCAGCTGTGGCCTCCCCGATTTCAAGCGATACCCCCCTCCTGCCGATGGAGCCTGTGGGGATGTTTTCGGCGGGAGAGTGGAATGGCATGAGCCGGACCGAGCGCGCGATCGCGGCGCTCCTACTCGCGATCGCAGTCGCCGGCGGCGCGCTGCTCCCGCGTCTGCTCTCTTCGCCTCCGAGCCGCATCGGCATTGCTCTCGGCCCGAGCCCGGGCCGGAGCATCGTCCGGGCGCCCGCAGTCCCCGAGGCGTCCCATCGGGTGACGTCGCCGAAGAAGGCACCGGCGGTGGCGGTGAGGCCGATCGCGGCTCCGCCAGCGACCCCGGCGTCCCCGACCGTGCCGAAGGCGCGATCCGTCAAGCCTGCTCCCGCAGTGAAGCGGGCTCCCGCGACGACGCAGCAATCGACCCCGGCCCCTCCTCCGCCCTCGCCGCCGGCGACACCCACGACCGCGGCCGACGCTCCGCCTCCTCCACCGGCCCCGCTTCTCGCCCGCGCGCGGCCCACGCGTACGCCTCCGGCACACGCGGCCGCTCCGGCGCAGGCGTCGAACCCGGGACACGCGCCGGGGCCCTCCCCCGCGCGGCCGCGGCGCGCATGGTCCGCCGCCGAGTCCGCCCAGTCGGACCGATCCGAACGGGGCGGAGCTGCCGAAGCCCACGCCTCCCAGGCACCCTCAACCGGACTGAAAACCGGCCGGCACGGCTAGAGTCAGGGCATGGCCGGTTTCCGCAGGCTGCGCCCGTCGCCCTGGGCGCTCACCATCGCAGCATGGGACATCTGGCGCCGCCTGCCGCCGGAGCAACGCAGGCAGCTCATGAGGCTCGCGCGGAGGCACGGCCCGAAGCTCGCATCGCAGGCTGCACGCGCGACCCGCCGGCGCAGCCGCTAGAGACCGAGAGCGGCCCGCACGATCCGGTCCTGCTCGCGCAGGTGGGCGGTGGGGTAGCCCTCGCTCGGGCTGGCGCGCCACGGCCGCCCGATGTAGAGGAGCGGCACGTCCTCGGGCTTCGTCTCCTCGAGCCGATGCCGCAGTGCGCGCCAGGCGCCCGTGTTCTGCGGCTCCTCCTGAGCCCACACCAGCTCGCGGAGGTTCGGGTAGCCGGCGACGAGCTCCCTCGTCCGCTCGAGCGGGAACGGATAGAGCTGCTCGAGGCGGGCGACGGCGACGCCGGGCGCCGCGCCGCGCTCCTCGTGGCCGACGATGTCGTAGTAGACCTTGCCCTGGCAGAGCACGAGCCGCTCGACCCGGCTGCGGTCGGCGCTCGGGTCGTCGAGCACGGGCCGGAACTCGCCGCTCGCCAGGTCGTCGAGCGTCGAGCCCGCCTGCTTCAGCCGCAGGAGCCCCTTCGGGGTCATGACCACGAGCGGCCGGGCGGTCGCGTCCAGCGCCTGCCGCCGCAGCAGGTGGAAGTACTGGCCCGACGTCGTGCAGCTTGCGATCCGCAGGTTCTCCTGCGCCGCGAGCTGAAGGAAGCGCTCGAGGCGCGCGCTCGAATGCTCCGGCCCGTTGCCCTCGTAGCCGTGCGGCAGCAGGAGCGTCAGCCGGGTCGACTCGCGCCACTTGGAGAGCCCCGCGGCGATGAACTGGTCGAGGATGATCTGCGCGCCGTTCACGAAGTCGCCGAACTGCGCCTCCCAGAGCACGAGCGCCTCGGGCGTGGCCGCGGCATACCCGTACTCGAAGCCGACGCACGCGTACTCCGAGAGCGGCGAGTTATAGATCTCGAAGGCGGCCCCGGCGTCGTCGAGATGCTGGAGCGGCGTGTACGTCGCGCCGGTGTTCACGTCGTGAAGGACGTCGTGCCGGTGGGAGAACGTCCCGCGCTCGGTGTCCTGCCCGGTCAGGCGGATCGGGATCCCCTCGACGAGCAGCGAGGCGAACGCGAGCGCCTCCGCCTGGCCCCAGTCGATCCCGCCGTCCTCCAGCGTGTCGCGCCGGCGCTCGAGCTGGCGCATGAGCTTCGGGTGCGGCGCGAAGCCCTCCGGGACTCGGAGGAGTTGCTCGTTGAGGTCGCGCAACCGCTCGGCGGCGACGGCCGTGACGACCTCGTCGCCCGTTGCAGCCGGGATGTGGGTGTCGTCGCGCCCGGGAGGCTCGGGCTGTCCGAACGTCTCCTTCAGCGCCTCGTGCGCCTGGCGCAGCTGCGCGAGGACCTCGGCGTCGAGGGCGTCCGCCTGCTCCTGCGTCAAGTCGCCGTCGCCAACGAGCCGCGCCGCGAACTGCTCGCGCGCCGTGGGGTGCTCCTCGATCGCCGCCGCGAGGATCGGCTGCGTGTACGCGGCTTCGTCCTGCTCGTTGTGGCCGTGGCGCCGGTAGCCGACGAGGTCGACGACGACGTCGTGGCCGAAGCGGCGCCGGTACGCGAGCGCGAGCCGGATCGCTGCGAGCGCCGCCTCGGGGTCGTCGGCGTTGACGTGGACGATCGGGATGTCGAAGCCCTTGGCGAGATCGCTCGAGTAGCGCGTCGAGCGGCCGCTCTCCGGGTCGGTCGTGAAGCCGACCTGGTTGTTCGCGATCAGGTGGAGCGTGCCGCCCGTGGAGTAGCCGGCGAGCGCCTGCAGGTTCAGCGTCTCGGCGACGCTGCCCTGGCCGGCGAACGAGGCGTCGCCGTGGATGAGGACCGGGAGCGCGACGCTCGGGTCGTGGAACCCCTGCCGCGAGGAGCGGTCGGTCTGCTCGGCCCGCGCCCTCCCCTCGACGACCGGGTCGACCGCCTCGAGGTGGCTCGGGTTGGAGACGAGCGTGATCGTGATGTCGCCGCTCGGAGTCGAGCGCGTTCCCTGGGCACCGAGGTGGTACTTGACGTCGCCGCTGCCTCCCTCCTCGCTGGAGACGACTGCCTCGATCGTCCGCTCGCCCTCGAACTCGCGGAGGATCGTCTCGTACGGCCGCCCGACGACATGGGCGAGGACGTTGAGCCGGCCGCGGTGCGCCATCCCGAGCACGATCTCGTGAGCGCCGCCCGCGGCCGCGAGCTCGATCGCCTCGTCGAGCATCGGGATCATCACGTCGAGCCCCTCGACGGAGAACTGCTTCTGGCCGAGGAACGCGCGGCGCAGGTAGCGCTCCATCCCCTCCACCTGGCTCAGCCGGGTGAGCAGCCGCACCCGCTCGTCGCGCGAGAGCTGGCGCCGGTAGCGGCCGGACTCGATCGCCTGCCGCAGCCAGACGCGCTCCTCGTGGTCCGAGATGTGCTCGATCTCGTACGCGATCGTTCCGGTGTACGTCTCGAACAGCCGCGGCAGCGCCTCGGCGAGCGTGTCGCCCTCGACGTGGAGGCGCAGGAGCGGTGCCGGTATGCGCGCCTGCAGCTCCGGGGTCAGCTTCGGGATCAGGCGCTCCGGCTCGAGGGCGGGGTCGCCCGGCGGCTCGGAGCCGAGCGGGTCGAGCCGCGCCGCGAGGTGACCGTGCATCCGGATCGCCTTGACGAGCGCCATCGACGCGGCGACGCCGCCCAGGAGCTCCTCGTCCACTGCCGTGGGTGCGGCTGCGGCCTCGGGTGCGGTGGCGGGAGCGGGAGGCGGCGCGGCGACGTGCGCCGCGTGTCCGTCGCCGTCGGCGGCGGCGAGCTCGAGGAGGCGTGCGAGCCCGGGCTGGCGGCGCAGGAGCGCGTTCGGCTCGCTCTCGAACAGGTCGCGCCACTCCTCGGGGACGGCGCCGGGGTTGTCGAGGTACTGCTCGAGGAGCAGCGCTGCGTAGCCGGAGTTCAGCCCGTCGACGTCGGGACGTTCCATTCCGTTCCCCGTTGTAGCAGCGGCCGCGCTACCAGAGCGGGTGGCTCGTGATCACCGCGACCGTGAAGCCGAAGAAGAGGCAGACGGCGCAGATGAGCACGGCCGCCAGCGGCAGCCGCCGGCCCGGGCCGGCCATCCCGGAGGCCACGAGGGCGAGCACGAGCGCGGGCAGGATCAGGCGAAGCGGGTGCCAGGCGATCCCGGCGAGAGCGACGAAGATCGCCATGGCGGACAGGAAGCCCGCGACGGTCTCGGCCGTGCTCCGTCCCGTGCCCTCGTGCAGGGTCTCGCTCTCGGCGTTCAACGGCCGGCGATCCTACCGGCGCGCGCGGCCGCCGCGCGCTCGGTGCGCGCGTAGACGCGGGCGGGGCCTCCGTGAGGCCGAGGCGGGCGGCGTCGGGCCCGCCGGCGGAAGGGATCCAGTCCGGGCGGCGGCGTGTCCGGCGTCACGCGAACCGGCGCAGGGCCGCTGCCTCCCCGCGGCTCCGCCTTGACCGCGTACCAAACCACGTAGCAGAGATACGCGATGGGGATCTTGAGGATCACCATGAGGAAGACGAGCTCCCAGAGCGTGTCCGGCGCCTTCACTGCCCTTGAGTGTACCCAGGTTTACTCCTCGAAACCGGGACGCGTTAACGAACCGCATGGCGCGGTAATAGCACGACGATGAGCCACGATCAGCTCCGCGCGCTCATGGAGCACGCCGAGGAGACCGGCTGCGTCAACCTCTCGGCCTTCACCCAGCTCCTGACCGAGCTCGATCTCGAGGACGAGGAGGTCTCGTCGCTCTACGACCACCTCGAGGAGCACGGCATCGAGCTGACCGACGACTGCAGCCTCCCGGACGTGACGGAGACGCACTTCTCGAACGAGACGGTCGCGGCGATGACCACAGACTCGCTTCAGCTGTTCCTCAACGAGGCCGGCCGTTACCCGCTGCTCACGGCCGCCGAGGAGGTGGAGCTCGCCAAGCTGATCGAGCGCGGCGACCGGCCGGCCAAGGACCGGATGATCAACTCCAACCTCCGGCTCGTCGTCTCGATCGCGAAGAAGTACCAGGGCCACGGCCTCTCGCTGCTCGACCTGATCCAGGAGGGGATCATCGGGCTGATCCGCGCAGTGGAGAAGTTCGACTGGCGGCGCGGCTACAAGTTCTCGACCTACGCGACCTGGTGGATCCGCCAGGCGGTGCAGCGCGGCGTGGCGAACAAGTCCCGCACCATCCGCATCCCCGTGCACATCGTGGAGCGCGAGCAGAAGATCGCGCGCGCCGAGCGCGAGCTGACGCTCAAGCACGAGCGGCCGCCGACGGACGAAGAGGTGGCGAAGACGACGAAGCTCTCCCTCAAGCACGTGCGGGAGGTGCGGGCGGCGGCGCGCGCGGTGGCGAGCCTCGACAAGCCGCTCGGCGACGAGAGCGACACGGCCTTCGGCGACATCGTCGCCACCGACAAGAGCGACGTCGAGGAGGAGGTCGTGGTCGGGCTGAGCGAGGACACCCTACGCGGCGTCGTCGAGAAGCTGCCCGACCGCGAGAAGCAGGTGATCAAGCTCCGCTACGGGCTCGACGGCGACCGCGACCCGAAGTCCCTCGAGCAGATCGGCCGCGAGATGGGCCTGACGCGCGAACGCGTGCGCCAGATCGAGACGCAGGCGCTCGAGCGGCTCGCGCGCGAGCGCGAGGTCGCCGCCATGGCCCCCGCGTAGCTACGCGGAAGCGGCGAACTCGCTCAGCGCCTCGACGACGTAGGCGAGCCGCCGGCCGGCCTCGGTGAGGCGGTACTCGACGTGCGGCGGCCGGGTGTCGAAGACCCGCCGCTCGAGCACTCCCGCAGCCTCGAGCTCGTTGAGGCGCGCCGCGAGGGTGCGAGGCGGGATGCCCTCGAGCGCCTGCTTGAACTCGTTGAAGCGGACGGCGCCGGCCTCGGCCGAGGCCCAGAGAATCGCGAGCGCCCAGCGCCGCCCGAGGAGGTCGGCCGCGCGGGCGACCTCCTCGGGGAGCGGACGGCAGGAACGGCAGCGCATCGGCTAGACCGCGTGGAGGCTCGGCTTCGCCTTCGGCTCGAGCGCGAGGTCGAGCACCTCGCCGAGGGTCATCACCGGGTGGAAGCGCATCGTCTCGCGCACGTCCTCCGGGACGTCGTCGAGATCGGCGCGGTTCCGCTCCGGGATGATCACGTCGGTCAGGCCGGCCGCGTGCGCAGCGAGCACCTTCTGCTTCAGCCCGCCGATCGGCAGGACGCGTCCCTGCAGCGTCACCTCGCCGGTCATGCCGACCGTGTGCTTGACGGGCCGGCCCGACAGGAGTGACGCCATTGCCGTCGTCATCGTGATACCGGCGCTGGGGCCGTCCTTCGGGATCGCGCCCGCGGGCACGTGCACGTGGAACGACCGGTCGTCGAACGCCTCGTCGTCGAGGCCGAGCTCGTCGGCGTGCGAGCGGACGTAGGAGAGCGCGATGCGCGCCGACTCCTTCATCACGTCGCCCAGCTGGCCCGTGAGCACGAGGCCCTCGGTGCCCTTCATCGAGGTGGCCTCGACGAAGAGGACGTCGCCGCCCGTGCCGGTCACCGCGAGCCCTGTTGCGACCCCGGGCACAGCGGTGCGCTCGGCGGACTCCTGATAGAAGCGCTGCCGGCCGAGGGCCTCTCGGACGAGAGACAAATCGATGTGCACCGGGGCCTCGAGATCGCCGGAGACGATGCGCGTCGCCGTCTTCCGCAGCAGCTTGCCGAGCTCCCGCTCGAGCTGGCGGACACCCGCCTCGCGCGTGTACTCCGAGACGATCGTCTCGAGCGTCGCGTCGCCCACCTCGACCTCGTCCTCGTGCAGCCCGTTGCGGTCGCGCTGCCGCGGCCACAGGTAGCCGCGCGCGATGGCGACCTTCTCGTCGACGGTGTAGCCGTCGAAGCGGATCACTTCCATCCGGTCGAGCAGCGGCCCGGGGATGGTGTCGGCGACGTTCGCCGTGGCGAGGAAGACGACCTGCGACAGGTCGAGCTCCACGTCCAGGTAGTGGTCGCGGAACGAGTGGTTCTGCGCCGGGTCGAGCACCTCGAGCAGCGCCGCAGAGGGGTCGCCGCGCCAATCCGCCCCGACCTTGTCGACTTCGTCGAGCAGGATCACCGGGTTCATCGTCCCCGCATCGCGCAACGCGCGCACGAGCCGGCCCGGCATCGCCCCGATGTAGGTGCGGCGATGGCCGCGGATCTCGGCCTCGTCGTGGACGCCGCCGAGCGACATGCGGACGAACTCGCGGTTCAGGGCACGCGCGATCGACTCCCCGATCGACGTCTTGCCCGTTCCCGGAGGGCCGATCAGCGTCAGGATCGCGCCCGAGCGCTTGTCTTCCTCGATCCCGCGGTCCTCGCGTAGCTTCCGAACGGCCAGGTACTCGACGACGCGATCCTTCACATCCTCGAGGCCCGCGTGGTCGGCGTCCAGCACTTCGCGCGCATACGCCGGGTCGAGCCGCTCCTCCGACTTCTCACCCCACGGGACCGAGAACAGCCAGTCGAGGTACGTGCGGATCATCTGCGACTCGCCGGTCTGGTCGCCCATGCGCTCGAGCCGGGCGATCTCGCGCTCTGCCTGCTCGCGGACAGCTTCGGGGAGCTCGACCTCGTCGAGCTTCTTCCGGTAGTCCTCGGCGGCCGAGCCGTCGTCCTCGCCCAGCTCCTTGCGGATCGAGTCCATCTGGCGGCGCAGGATGTACTCGCGCTGCTGCTTCTGAGCTCCGGACTCCATGTCCTCGCGGATGCGCCGGCGCACCTGCAGCTCGGCGAGCCGGTCGCGCTGCAGCCGCAGGGCGACCTCGAGGCGCGGCGCGATCTCGACCGTCTCGAGCAG
>DASTZY010000004.1:0-48885 GCA_035764085.1 Gaiellaceae bacterium | reverse complement strand
CGTGAAGTTCGAGACCTACGCGATGGCCCGGATCAAGGGTCAGATCATCGACGAGCTGCGCTCGATGGACTGGGTGCCGCGCTCGGTCCGCTCCCGCGCGCGTCACATCGAGCGGGCGATCGGCGAGCTCGAGGCCCGGCTCGGCCGCGCGCCGACCGACGACGAGATCGCGAAGAAGCTCGGGATCAGCGAGGAGGAACTCGAGGAGAGCCTCAGCGAGATCGCCCGTTCCTCGATCGCAGCGCTCGACGAGCTCTGGACGGTGTCGGGCTCCGGCGGCGACCAGGTGGCGCTGATCGACACGATCGAGGACGAGGCCGCGCCCGACCCGCAGGGCACGCTCTCGGTGACCGAGCAGAAAGAGGCCCTCGCCGACGCCATCGCCCGCCTGCCCGAGCGCGAGAAGCTCGTGGTCACGCTCTACTACTACGAGGAGCTGACTCTGCGCGAGATCGGCGAGGTGCTCGGCGTCACCGAGTCGCGCGTCTCGCAGCTCCACACGAAGGCGATCCTCCGGCTCAAGGCGCACATCGCCTCGGCCGGCGCCCACGCAGCGCTCTAGCCGTTCGCAGCCGCGAAGCGCGGCGCCCCTGCAGGGATACGATTCGGCTCGAAGCGACCGAGGAGGACACCGCCCGATGCCTGCCACCGAGCCCACGAAGATCCGCAACATCGCTGTCGCCGGCCACCGCGGGGTCGGGAAGACGTCACTGGTCGAGGCGCTGCTCTTCGAGGCGGGGAAGACGAACAGGCTCGGCAGCATCGAGCAGGGCACCACGGTCTCGGACTGGGACGAGCACGAGCAGAAGCGCGGCATGTCGCTCTCCGGCTCGCTCTGCCACCTCGAGTGGAACGACCGCAAGATCAACCTCGTCGACACGCCCGGCGACACCGGCTTCCAGGCCGACACGTTCGCCGCGCTGCGGGTCGTCGAGGGCGTCGTGGTCGTCCTGAGCGGCGTGATGGGCGTCGAGGTCAATACCTCTCGCGTCTGGCAGCGGGCCGAGCAGCAGGAGCTCTCGCGCGTCCTCTTCGTCAACATGCTCGACCGCGAGCGAGCCGACTTCTTCCGCGTGCTCGAGGCGGTTCGACAGCAGCTTTCCGAGCGCTGCGTGGCGATTCAGCTTCCGATCGGCAGCGAGCACGAGCTGAGCGGCATCGTCGATCTCCTCCACATGTGCGCGTACATGGATCCGTCGGGCGGACGCGAGGGCGGGCCGCAGCCGATTCCCGACTCCATGACCGACCTCGTGCAGGAGCATCGCGAGAAGCTTCTCGACGCGGTGGTCGAGACCGACGAAGAGCTCATGGGGCGGTACCTCGAGGGAGAGGAGCTCGACCCGCAGGCGGTTGCCGACGCGCTCAAGCAGGCTGTGACGCGCGACGAGCTCTACCCGGTCGCATGCGGCGTCGCGTCGAAGAACCTCGGCACGACGGCCCTCCTCGACCTCCTCGTCGAGGGCGTCCCGTCGCCGGCGAAGAAGGGCACGACGATCGAGTTCGGCGACGCGAAGCAGGCCGTGTTCGTCTTCAAGACGATCGCCGACCCGTTCACCGGCCGCATCAGCTGCTTCCGCGTCCTCGCCGGGCCGGTCTCGGGCGACACCACCCTCGTCGACCCGCGCACGCACGCGAAGGAGCGGCTCGGCCAGGTGCTCCTCCTGCAGGGCAAGGACTCGGAGCCGGTCGACGCGCTCGGCATCGGCGACCTCGGCGCCGTGGCGAAGCTGAAGGACGTCGTCACCGGCGACGTGCTCGTCGACCACGAGGTCGCGGTGGAGCCTCCGCACATCGACTTCCCCGAGCCGGTGCTGAGCTTCGCCGTCACTCCCAAGGCGAAGGGGGACGAGGAGAAGATGGCGACCGGCCTGCGGCGCCTCAGCGAGGAGGATCCGACGCTGATCCTCCGCCGCGATCCGCAGACCGGCGAGCAGCTCCTATCGGGCCTCTCCCAGATGCAGGTCGAGGTCGCGGTCGATCGGCTCAGCACGCGCTTCCACGTCGACGTCGAGCTCCACCCGCCCCGCGTGCCGTACAAGGAGACGATCCGCAAGGAGGCGCGCGCGCGGCACCGCTACAAGAAGCAGACGGGCGGGCGCGGCCAGTTCGGCGACTGCGCGATCGTGCTCGAGCCGCTGCCCGCAGAGGACGGCGAGCTGGGCTACGAGTTCGTGGACAAGATCGTCGGCGGCGTCATCTCCCAGAGCTACCGGCCGGCCGTCGACAAGGGCGTGCGCGAGGCGATGGAGCACGGCGAGCTCGCCGGCGCACCGGTCCAGGGCGTGCGCGTGCTGCTCGTCGACGGGATGGAGCACAACGTCGACTCCTCCGAGATGGCGTTCAAGATCGCCGGCTCGATGGCCTTCAAGGAGGCGTACCAGCAAGCGGATCCCGTCCTGCTCGAGCCGATCATGGAGCTCGAGGTCGCCGTGCCCGACGAGACCGTCGGCGCCGTGAACGGCGATCTCAACTCGCGGCGCGGCCGACTGCAAGGGATGGAGCCGGCCGGCGGCATGACGACGATCAAGGCCGAGGTGCCGATGGCCGAGATCCTCACGTACTCGCAGGCGCTCACCTCGATGACCGGCGGCCGCGGCGACTACTCGATGCACTTCCTCCGCTACGAGGAAGTCCCGACCCACGTCGCGCAGAAGATCATCGAGCAGACGAAGCAGGAGCGGGAGGCAGCGCACGCCTGAGGCGCGCGCCGCTCCGGCTCTGATTCAGGCCTGCTGCTGCGGGGCGTCGGCGGGGTCGCGCAGGTGCGCGATCACGTCCGCGACGTCCGCGAGCTGCTGCTCGAGGTCGCGCTGGTAGGACTCCAGCCGCTCGAGCAGCTCGTGGCGGCTCGGGAAGCCGCCGCGGAAGAACAGCCGCGAGCCGCGGCCGCCCCAGCCGTGGTGGTGACGGTGATGCATCTTCACCTCCTCTCCTCGTACCGTGCGAGAAAGCGGGCGGTCCGCTCCTGGGAGCGGTGCAGCGCCTCGGCCCAGTGGTCGAGCAGCCGCTCGCCCGCAGGCGTGATCGCGTAGCGGCGCTTCGCCGGGCCCGCGGAGGAGTCGTCCCATTCCGAGGTGACGAGCTCCTCCTCCTCGAGCGCGCGAAGCAGGCGGTAGAGGTTGCCCATCTCGATGCGCGCCTCGCCGGTCAGCTCCGGCAGACGCTCGAGGAGGTCGTAGCCGTGGGCCGGGCGCTCGCGCAGGAGAAGCAGGAGTGCGGGCTCGGCGAACCGCTCGACGCGGGCGAGCACGCGCCAGCGGCCGTGGTGGTGCCGGCGGGCGCGAGGGCCTCTCATTCCGTCGCTACATGTAAAAGACACATGTAAGACACATTACGCGATTTGGAGGGACTTGGGCAAGCCTGGCTACACTCGAAGCCGGATGAGGGTCACCAAAGTGGCAACGACACGGTCGTGTGCCGTCTGCGAGCGGACACTCCTCATGGGCGAGCGCGCGCTCCGGTTCTCGCCGGGCGACGGATCCGAGCTCGTCGACGTCTGCCCGCTCTGCCAGGAGGTCGCGATCGAGGCCGGCTGGGTCAAGGAGGGGGCTCCGACCACGCCGACGCTCGAGGGTGGCCGCCGGCGCCGCCGCAAGCGGAACCTCGTCGAGATCCTCGGCCTCACGCGCGCCTCCGACGACGGCGCCCTGGCGCATCAGGAGCCGATCCTGCGCAGGCTTTCCGAGGGCGAGGTCGCGCTCCTCGAGGCAGCGGACCTGTTCAACGGCAGCGCCTACCGGCGCACGGTGGGCGGCATCGCGAAGAGCCTCGGGCAGCCGCAGGCGAGCATCGTCCCGCTCTCGGGCACCTCCGGCGAGCTCGCGGTGACCGTCGCCTGGGAGCTCTCCTGGTACCAGTACCGCGTCAGCCCCGACTCGGCGCAGCCCGTGCGGCTCGAGCGGCGCGGCCACGAGCTCACGGAGCTCGACGAGGGCTTCAAGGACTGGAACACGGACGTCGAGGACGAGGGCAGGCTCGTCCCCGAGATCGCCCGCCTCTAGCTATCGCCCCGAGCTACTTCCCGGGGAACGTGCCGAGCGTGAGGTGCGCGGTCTTGTGCTGTCCGTTCTGGGTCACGAGCTCGACCGTCACCGTGGTTCCCGGCTTGAGCTCGGACGCGACGCTCGTCAGGTCGTCCACGGTGGGCGTCGGCTGACCGTTGATCGACTTGATCACGTCGCCCGCCTGAATCCCCGCTTTCGCCGCGGGCCCGCCAGGCGTGACGCTCTGGACGAAGACGCCGAGGCCGTTCGTGTCGCCGATGTCGACGCCGATGTAGGCGCGGTGCGAGTTGACCACGTGGCCGTTGTCGATGATCTGCCGCGCGATGTCCTTGACGAGGTTGCTCGGGATGGCGAAGCCGATCCCGGGCGCCGCGGCGCCGCCGAGCTCCGGGTCGGTGGCGGCCAGCGTGGGGATCCCGATCACGCGGCCGTGCAGGTCGGCGAGCGCGCCTCCCGAGTTCCCCGGGTTGATCGCGGCGCTCGTCTGGATCATCAGCGGCAGCGCCACGCCGTTCCCTTCCGACACCCCCTGGCGGAAGGCGCTGACGATGCCGTCGGTCACGCTCGACCGCAGGCCGAGGGGGTTACCGATCGCGATCGCGAAGTCCCCCACGTCGAGCTTGCTCGAATCCGCGAAGGCGGCCGGGGTGAGGTCGGCGCCCGAGATCCGGACGACGGCCAGGTCGTCCGGAGGGAAGCGGCCGACGAGCTTCGCTCCGTAGGAGTGCGCCCCGGCGGTGACGGTGAACGGGCCCTTGTCGCTGCCGCCCACGACGTGGTTGTTCGTGACGATGTCGCCCTTCGAGTCGAAGACCACGCCCGAGCCGAGCCCGTCGGGAGTCTGGATCTGGACGACGGACGGCGAGAGCTCGTGCACCACGGCCGTGATCGCGTCCTGGAACGCGAGCGCCGCCGCCGCGGGCTGCAGTCCGCCGGTGGTGTTCGTCGCAGTGGTCGAGGACGAGCCGCCGCCCAGCGAGACGGCCGCGACCACCGCCCCGGCGACGGCGGCGCCGGCGAGCGGTGCGAGCCACCGGACATGGCGTCGCAGCATGTGCTCCTTATACCCGCGCGGGGGTCGCATCGGCCGATTTCCGTCCTACAATCAGCCGGCGATGATCTACTGCGTGATTCCCCGCGAGCTCGCCGACGAGCTCTACGACAAGATGGTCGACTACTACGCGGACAACCCGAACGTCACCGTCATCGTCGATCGGCGCGAGGGGAAGGACCGCCGCAAGAAGTCGGAGGAGAGGCTCGAGGACAAGGAGAAGCGGACGGTGCGCGACCGCCGCCGCGCCCACCCCGGCACCTTCCCAGACGTCGACGCACCACCCGAATAGCTCGCGAAGCTAGCGCTTCGCTCGCTGGGGAACGGAACTCCGCGGGCCGGAAAGCGCGGTTTCCGGCCCGCTCCGTGCGTTCTTGTCTTGGGATCCCTGGATGGGATGGCTGCCTCGTGCGCTCGCGCGCGGCGGAGGCCGGCGCGAGCGCAGTCCGGCCTTCGGCCAAGCCCGGCTCCGCCGTGGCTTGGCCTCCGGCCTTTCGCCTGGATCGTCGATTGAAGGGGATGGCTGGAGAATCCTCGTGAGCTAGGCTCGGGCGATGGCGACGACTGCAGCGCAGAACTTCAAGAACTTCATCGGCGGCGAGTGGGTGGACGCGGCCTCCGGCGAGACCTTCGAGAGCACCAGCCCGGCGAACGGCGACACGATCGGCGTCTTCCCTCGCTCCGGCGTCGAGGACGTCGACCGCGCGGTCGCGATCGCGAAGGAGGCGTTTCAGGAGTGGCGGCTCGTGCCCGCGCCGAAGCGCGGCGAGATCCTCTTCCGCCTCGCGCGCCTGCTCGAGCAGGAGAAGCCCGCCCTCACCGACCTGATGACGCACGAGATGGGGAAGGTGAAGGCCGAGGCGGGCGGCGACGTCCAGGAGGCGATCGACATCACGTACTACATGGCCGGCGAGGGCAGGCGCCTCTTCGGCCATACGACTCCGTCCGAGCTGCGCGACAAGTGGAACATGAGCGTCCGCCAGCCGATCGGCGTGGTGGGCGCGATCACGCCCTGGAACTTCCCGGTCGCGATCCCGTCGTGGAAGCTCATCCCGGCGCTCGTCTGCGGCAACACGGTCGTCCTCAAGCCCGCGACGGACACGCCCGCGCTCGCCGAGCGCTTCGTCGAGCTGCTGGCGGAGTCGGGCATCCCGAGCGGCGTCGTCAACATCGTCCACGGGGGAGGAGGCACGGTCGGCGAGCGGCTCGTGCGCCATCCCGACGTCCGCGTCATTACGCTCACCGGCTCTCGCGAGACCGGGGTCGAGGTGCTGAAGGCGGCGGCGGAGACGCTCACGCACGTCCACCTCGAGCTCGGCGGCAAGAACGCGATCGTCGTCCTCGACGACGCCGACCTCGAGCTCGCCGTCGACGGAATCCTGTGGTCGGCGTTCGGCACGTCCGGTCAGCGCTGCACCGCGGCGTCGCGCGTGATCGTCCAGCGCGGCGCCTACGACGAGCTCCAGTCGCGCCTCGTCGCTCGCGTCGAGAAGCTTCGCCTCGGCCCGGGCTGGGAGGACGACACCGACATCGGCCCCGTCATCAACAAGACCGCCCTCGAGAAGATCCACTCCTACACCGGGATCGGCAAGGACGAGGGCGCGAAGCTCCTCACCGGCGGCGAAGTCGCGGGCGACGGAGACCTCGGCAAGGGCTTCTTCTACCGGCCCACGATCTTCGCGGACGTCGACCCGCAGATGCGGATCGCGCAGGAGGAGATCTTCGGGCCGACGACCGCGCTGATCCCGGTCGCCGACCTCGACCAGGCGATCCGCGTCTCGAACGGGATCAAGTACGGCCTCTCGTCCTCGATCTTCACCCAGGACGTCAACGCCGCGTTCCGCGCGATGCGCGACCTCGAGGCGGGCATCACCTACGTCAACGCCGGCACCATCGGCGCCGAGGTGCACCTCCCCTTCGGCGGCACGAAGGACACGGGCAACGGCCACCGCGAGGCGGGCCAGGCCGCGCTCGACGTGTTCACCGAGTGGAAGTCGATCTACGTGGACTACTCCGGGCGGTTGCAGCGGGCCCAGATCGACACCGAGCCGTAGTGCGATATCGGACGCTCGGCGACAGCGAGCTCCGCGTCTCGGAGATCTGTCTCGGGACGTGGACGACGTTCGGCGGAAGCCTCGAGGACGAGGCGGCGATCGCCCTCGTCGACGCGGCCTTCGAGCTCGGCATCAACTTCTTCGACACGGCCAACACGTATTCCGAGGGGCGCTCGGAGGAGGTGCTCGGTCGCGCGCTCGCGTCGCGGCCGCGCGACTCCTACGTCCTGGCGACGAAGGTGCGGGCGACTGCGCCGGACGGCGGCCGTGGCGTGTCGCGCGCGCAGGTGCTCCATCAGATCGACCAGTCGCTCGAACGCCTCGGCGCAGAGTTCGTCGACCTCTACCAGTGCCACTGGTGGGACGAAGACGTACCGCTCGCCGAGACGCTCGAGGCGATGACGGAGATCGTCGAGGCCGGGAAGGTGCGGTACGTCGGCTGCTCGAACTGGAGCGGCGAGCAGATCCAGCAGGCCGTCGACCTGGCGCGCGAGCGCGGGTACGTCAAGATCGTCTCGTCGCAGCCGGAGTACTCGTTGCTCCACCGCGAGCCGGAGGAGGACGTGATCCCGGTCAGCGCCGCGAACGGGATCTCGCAGATCGTCTACTCGCCGCTCGCGCAGGGCGTCCTCACCGGCAAGTACGCGCCCGGCGAGTCGGCGGGCGCGGGGACGCGCGCGTCGGCACGCGCCGAGTGGATGGAGGACCTCGAGGACGCGGTGCTCGAGCGCGTACAGCGCCTGCGCCCGATCGCCGACGGGCTCGGGATCAGCACGGCGCAGCTCGCCCTCGCCTGGATCCTCCGGGAGCCGAACGTGGCAAGCGCGATCGTCGGTGCCTCACGGCCCGAGCAGCTGCGGGACAACGCGGCCGCGTCGGGCGTCGAGCTGGACGACGAGACGTTGCGCGAGATCGACGCAGCTTTCGCGTGAACCGCAAGCTCGTCGTCTTCGTGCCGCGCGAGGCACTCGACATCGTCCGCGAGGCGCTCTTCGCGGCCGGCGCGGGACGGATCGGCGACTACGAGCACTGCTCCTGGTACACCGAGGGCACCGGGACGTTCCTGGGCGGGGAGGGGACGTCGCCGAGCGTGGGCCAGGCGGGCCGGGAGGAGCGCGTCGCGGAGCTGCGGCTCGAGACGGTCTTCCCCGCCGAGCGGCAGGACGAGGTGCTCGAGGCGCTGCGGCGCGCGCACCCCTACGAGGAGCCGGCCTTCGACGTCTACGAGCTTGCGGTGTGAAGGCGCGGCTCTTCACGGACGGCGGCGCGCGGGGCAATCCCGGCCCGGCCGCGTTCGCCTACGTCCTCGAGGCGGAGGACGGGACGGTGCTGGCGTCCCACGGCGAGGCGATCGGCGTTGCGACGAACAACGTGGCGGAGTACCGCGCGCTCGTCGCCGGCCTCGAGCGGGCGGCGGACCTGCAGGTTAGGGAGGTCGAGGTCGTCTCCGACTCGGAGCTGCTCGTGAAGCAGATGAACGGGGAGTACCGGGTCAAGAACGAGGCGCTGCGGGAGCTCTCCCTCGAGGCCGCGCGCCTCGCGAGACGGGTCGGCAAGGTGCGCTACACGGCCGTCCGGCGCGAGCAGAACGTGCTCGCCGACCGCCTCGTGAACGAGGCTCTGGACGCGGCCGGTCGCTGAAAGGCGGGGCTATACTGGCCGCCCACGCGGATGTAGCTCAGTTGGCTAGAGCGTCTGCTTGCCATGCAGAAGGTCGTGGGTTCGAGTCCCATCATCCGCTCTCTCCGAACCCGCTGGAAACGGCGGGTTTCTTCATGCCACGGACGTCCCGGGCGCGTAGACCACGAAGCGAAAGTCAGCCTTCGCTGGCTGCGTGAGCACGTCGAGCCCGACGTCCGTCCGCCCATCCCTACATGCTGCGAGCAGGTGACCGCACCCCGTGTGTGTGGTTTTCTTGAGAGCCGAGGCGCTATCGCCGGAAGCGGTAGACCCGGGCATCGTGCGGGCCGAGCCAGTCGCGGAAGCGTCCGTTGGCGACGGCAACCGATCTGAAGGCCTGCTTGTCGGGGTCGACCGGTGGCGGGAGCGGGCTCTGCTCGTATTCGAACAGCACCTGTCCGCCGCGGATCGGCGTCCCGTTGCGCCTGGCCGGCAACCCGCTGAAGCCGACCCGGCTGGTCGCGCTGCCGCGCCTGACGGCGATCACGTAGACGTAGCCTCCCGCCTCGCGGGTGACGAGCTCGACGTCCTTCGCGCTCGCCTTGACCTGGCGGCGCGCGTTCCCGGCGACCAGTGCGGGCGTGAGGCCCGGGGAGGAGAGCTCGCTCAGCAGCGGTCGGAGAACGAGCTCCCAGAACGTCCAGTTCCAGCCCGATTGCGCGTCGGCGGGTCGTGCGACGTCGGTGAGGTGGCCGCCGAAGAAGGAGAACCCGCGCGCGCCGTGGATGATCGCCTGGTAGGCCATGAAACGCTCCTGCTGCAGGGTGGGGAAGCGCGGGACGTTGCCGGGGTGCTGACTCGTGGGGATCACGCCGCTCCAGGCGATCTGGAGCGTCATCCAGACCGGCTTGCCTCCCGCGGCGCGCACCATCTTCTGCGTGATGCTGCCCACGACGTCGATGTTGCGGCTGCGGCCGCCGGCGTGCTTCCCGGGCGGGTAGGAGACGGGGTAGATGTCGGCGCCGGTGATGTCGCAGGCGCTCCGGTACGGCGCGAGCTGAGCCACCGTGCCGAGAGGCGCCTGGATGAGGGCCAGCGGATGGGAGGGATCGAGCGCCTTCGTCTTGTGGTAGGCGCGCACGAGCCCGGCGGCAGGCACGCGGGACGGCCGGTTGGGGTTCGCGGGCTCGTCGACGCCTTTCCAGACGCCGAGGGCGGGGTGGCCCTTGAGCTCCCCGACGATGCTCGTCAGCAGTTCCTCGTTCGCCGCGGGTGCGCGGTCGGAGAAGTCGGGCACGCTGCCCAGCTGCAGCCAGCAAAGGAGCCCGTGCGCCTCGGCCGCATCCAGCAGCTCGCGCGCGGCTGCGATCTGCCGGTCGACGGATTGGAGGCTCCAGTCGGGCCGGCCGGAGCGAAGAAAGTTCGCGCCTCCGGCTGCGACTTCGGCCAGCGCGTCGCCGCCGCTCGGCGTCTTCGCCCCCGGCGGGGGGCCGTTCGAGAGAACGAGCGGGAAGACTTTGCGCCCGTCCACCAGCAGGGCCCCGGTCGAGCGATCGACGGCGACGGCGGTCATGCGTCGGGTCTACCAGGGCCGGTGTGCGGAGCGACCCCGGCCGTTAGGTTCGCAGCCTGAGCGCTCTCCACACGACCCAGAGCAGTAGACGTCTCCCGTAGACGGTGCGGATGCCCTTCCGCAGCGCACGCCGCCCCAGCGGGGAGCGAAAGAACGCGAGCAGAAGGGCCTTCACGAGTGAGAAGCGAAGAAGAAGCAGAGCCACGCAGCTGAGAATGTCCGCTCGAGCGAACACCAAAACGACGGCTGACGCCGAGGCCCGCAGTTGAGCGCCGAGCTCCTGCTCGGCCTCGTGCTCGCTTTTGCGTCGGCCGTGGTCATCAACCTCGCCTACCTGCGGGAGCACGACGCGGCCGCGGACCTGCCCGTGCTCTCGATGCGCCGCCCGCTCCAGTCGGCCCGGCTCCTGCTCGGCGATCGGAGCTGGCTGCTCGGCTTCGCCATGGAGTCGGGCGGATTCCTCCTCTACGCGGCGGCGCTGGCGCTCGCGCCGCTGTCGCTCGTGCAGGCGATCGCTGCCGGCGGGATCGGCGTGCTCGCGTTCGCCTCGGCGCGGCTGGCGCGACGGCGGCTCACCCGCGTGGAGCTCACGGGCGTACTGCTCTCGGTGCTCGGTCTCGCCGCGCTGGCCGCCTCGCTCGTGGGTGGGAAGGCCCAGGAGGGCGGCGGCGAGCTCGGGCCGATCCTGCTCTGGCTCGGCGTGACGGCGGCCGTCGCGGTTGCGCTCGTGCTCGTCGGGCGCAGGCGCTGGGGAGCCGCCGTCGCGAACGGTCTCGCCGGCGGCCTCTTCTTCTCGATCGGGGACATCTCGACGAAGCTCGCGACCCAGGGCGGCGCGCGCGTGGCGTTCGCCGTTCTCCTGGTGCTCGGCTACTTCGGCGGCACCGCGTTGCTCCAGATCGGCTACCAGGCGGGCGGCGCGCTCACCGTTGCCGGGCTCGCCACCCTCGTCACGAATGCCCTGCCGATCGCAGCGGGGGCGGTGGTGCTCGCCGAGCCGCTGCCGGGCGGCGCGCTCGGCGCCGTCCGTGCGCTCGCGTTCGCCGCCGTTGTCATCGGCGCCGTGCTGCTCGCGCGCGAACCGCCGTCGAAGGGGACGGGGACTGGGGCTACCACCAGCCCGTAACGCCGGGAAGCGGGATTGGCCGGCCCGCTGAGCCGAGGCAGCCTCGAGACGTGGGGTTCATCACGTCACAGGAGGCTGAGATGAGGGACAACATCGCCGCGCGGGCCGGACGCTGGAGCGCTGCGCACTGGAAGACAGCGACGCTCGGCTGGCTCGTGCTCGTGGTCGCCGCCGTCGCGCTCGGGTCGCTCGCCGGCACCAAGAAGCTGACGGACGCTGAAGACGCGAACGGGCAGTCCGCACGAGCGGAGCGCATCCTCGCCCACGCCGGCTTCGACAACTCGGCCGGCGAGGCAGTGCTGATCGAGGCTCGTGGCAGAGCGCGGCCGGAAGCGGTCGCCGCAGACGTCACCGCCATGCTGCGCGCCCGCACGGACGTGAAGAACGTGAAGGCTCCGGTCCGCTCCGCCGACGGCCGCGCGGAGCTCGTCTCCTTCGAGATCCGCGGCAACGGGGACACGGCCGATCAGCGCGTTCAGCCGGTGCTCGACGCGGTCGCGCGCGTCCAGCGTGCGAACCCGTCGTTCACCGTCGCCGAGCTCGGGAGCGCGAGCGCGAACCGCGCGCTCAACGCGACGATCGGCAAGGACTTCTCGCGAGCCGAGAAGCTCTCGATCCCGTTGACCTTCCTCATCCTCCTGCTTGCGTTCGGCGCGTTCGTGGCGGCCGGCATCCCGGTGCTCCTCGCGTTCTCGGCGGTGCTCGCGGCGCTCGGGCTCTCGAGTCTCGTCAGCCACCTGGCGCACGCGTCCGGTCCGACGAGCTCGGTGATCCTGCTCATCGGCATGGCCGTCGGCGTCGACTACTCGCTCTTCTACGTGAAGCGCGAGCGGGAGGAACGCGCCGCCGGCCGGGAGGGCCGCGACGCCCTGCACCGTGCCGCGGCGACCTCCGGCCAGGCCGTCCTCGTCTCGGGCGCGACCGTGCTCGTCGCCATGGCCGGGATGCTCTTCGCCGGCTCGGCGACCTTCACCTCGATCGGCATCGGCGCGATGATCGTCGTGTTCGTGTCGATGGTCGGCTCCCTGACCGTGCTCCCGGCCCTCCTGGCGAAGCTCGGAGACCGGATCGACCGCGGGGTCGTGGCGGTCCTGGCCTCGGGCCTCGGGCTTGCATTCCGCCGGCGCGAGCCGCGCTGGATCGCCCGCCTGCGGACGCGGCGCACCGTGCTGCAGCGGCTGAAGGGCGACCGGAGCGAGTCGCGCCTCTGGGCCGCGCTCCTGCGGCCCTCGCTCCAGCATCCCGTCGCCGCGGTCGCACTCTCCTCCGCCGTGCTCGTCGGACTGGCGCTTCCGGCGCTCAACCTGCGGACGAAGCTCACCGGGCCGCTGGATCTTCCGCACGGGCTGGCGATCGTCCAGACGTACCGCGCCATGCAGTCCGCCTTCCCCGGTGCGCCGTCGCCGGCAACGGTCGTGGTCCAGGCGCCCGACGTCAGGGCGCCCCGGGTCCAGACGGCGATCGCGGACCTACGCGAGCGCGCGCTCGCCACAGGCGTCATGAAGCCACCGATCCGCACGACGGTGAATCGCGCGCACACGGTGGAGACGATCGACGTCCCACTCGTCGGCAGCGCCCAGAACGCGGCGGCGGTGCACGCGTTGGACAGGCTGCGCACGCAGGTGGTCCCCGCGACCGTCGGGCGCCTCGGCGGTGTGCAGTCCGCGGTCACGGGCGAGACCGCCGGCGACGTCGACTTCACCGCGGCGATGCACTCCCACATGCCGATCGTGTTCGCGTTCGTGCTCGGGCTTGCGTTCGTGCTGCTCCTGCTGACGTTCCGCTCGATCGTCATCCCGCTCAAGGCCATCGCGCTCAACCTGCTCTCGGTCGGCGCGGCCTACGGCGTGCTCGTGTGGATCTTCCAGGACGGCCATCTCCAGGGTCTGCTCGGCTTCCACTCGAACGGTGGCGTGGTCACCTGGCTCCCGCTGTTCCTGTTCACGATCCTGTTCGGGCTCTCGATGGACTACCACGTGTTCATCGTCAGCCGGATCAAGGAGCTCGTCGACCGCGGTCTGTCGACCGAGGAGGCGGTGGAGCGGGGGATCCGGTCGACTGCGAGCACGGTGACGAGCGCCGCGTTCGTGATGGTGGCCGTGTTCTCGATCTTCGCGACGCTCTCGACGCTCGACATGAAGCAGCTCGGGGTCGGGCTCGCGGTGGCGGTCCTCCTCGATGCGACGATCATCCGCGGCGTGTTGCTCCCGGCGACGATGAAGCTCCTCGGCCGCTGGAACTGGTACCTCCCGCGCGGGCTGCGCTGGCTGCCGCAGCTGCAGGCGGAGGCCGCGTGATGGATCGTCTGCGCACGCTCGTCTTCCTCCTCGCCGCGGTGCCGGTCGGGGCGCTCGCCCTTGCGGTGTTCATCGCGGGTTGGACGGTCGTCCCGCTGCTCGCGATCACGCCGCTCGTGGTGCCGGCGCTGGTCGGCTACCGCGCGGCGGTCGGAGCCGTCGCCCGCGTCGACGCGGAGCTGGCCAACCGTCTCCTCGGCACCTCGGCGCGCCCCCGGCTGCGCGCGCCGGGGCCGCCCGGCTATTGGCGCGCGGGCCTGAGTGTCCTCTCGGACAACGCGTTCTGGCGGCAGCAGGCATACCTTCTCGTCCGACAGTCGCTCGGGCTGGCGTCCGCGATCGCGGAGTGGTCGCTGGTCGCCGCGTCGCTCGCCGCGCTGACGCTCCCGGTCTGGTACCGCTACCACGAGCCGTATCCCCGCAGCTGGCAGGTGGACACGCTCGGGCGCGCGGTGATAACCGGCGTCCCGCTCGGGATCGCGGGTCTCGTCCTCGCGCTGGCGCTCGCCCGGCCGCTCGGGGCCGGGTCGAGATACCTCGTCGCGACCCTGCTCGGCGACCATGATGGCGGGGTGGAGGCTTCACGTCTGGAGCGCCGCCGGACGCTCGCCGTGCACGCCGTGGCCTACGCGGTGCTGAACGTCGTCCTCGTGATCGTCTGGGCGCTGACGAGCCGCGGCTACTTCTGGCCGGAGTGGACGCTGATCGCCTTCGCCCTGCCGCTCGCCGTGCACGGATGGTCCGTGCTCGTCACGGAGCGTGTCCCGGAGGAGCGGCGCGCGCTCGCGGTCCACGCCGGGGTCTCCGCCGCGCTCGCGATCTTCTTCACGCTGATCTGGGCGGTGACGAGCCGCGGCTACTTCTGGCCCGTCTGGCCGATCCTCGGGCTCGCGGTCGCTCTTGCGATCCATGCCGTCGTGGAGTTCGGGCGGCGCGGTCGCCGCATCTCGGAGCTCGAGGAGACGCGCGCGGGCGCGGTCGACCAGCAGGAGACCGAGCTGGAGCGGATCGAGCGCGACCTCCATGACGGCGCGCAGGCGCGACTCGTCGCGCTCGGCATGAGCCTCGGTATGGCGGAGCAGAAGCTCGCGACCGATCCCGAGGCGGCGCAGGCCCTGCTCGCCGAGGCGCAGCAGGGCACGCGCGAGGCGCTCGAGGAGCTCCGCACGCTCGCGCGCGGCATCCATCCGCCGGTGCTCGCGGACCGCGGCCTGGAGGCGGCGATCTCGGCCCTCGCCGACCGCACGCCGCTGCAGGTGAACGTCGCCGTCGACCTGTTGCGGCGTCCGCCACGCGCCGTCGAGACCGCGGCGTACTTCGTCGCCGCCGAGGCGCTCGCCAACGCGGGCAAGCACGCAGGCGCGACGCACGTCGACATCGCCGTCCACGAGGGAGACGGCGAGGTGGCAGTCGTGGTCGTCGACGACGGGGTCGGCGGAGCGGACGCGGCCGGGAACGGCCTGCGCGGCCTCGCGCGTCGCGTCGAGGCGCTGGACGGGCGCCTCGAGGTGGTCAGTCCCGCCGGCGGGCCGACGACGATCAGGGCGGTGATGCCGTGCGAGTCGTGATCGCGGAGGATCTCGCCCTGCTGCGCGACGGCCTGACGCGCCTGCTGCGCGACAACGGGTTCGACGTCGTCTCCGCCGTCGCCGACGGGACGGCGCTCGTGACCACCGTCCTCCTCGAGCGGCCCGACGTTGCGATCGTCGACGTCCGCCTGCCGCCCACCTTCCGCGACGAGGGCGTGCGTGCCGCGCTGACGCTCCGCGAGCGCGCGCCCGAGACGGGCGTGCTCATCGTCTCGCAGTACGTCGAGAACGCCTACGCGAGCGAGCTACTGGCCGACGGCCGAGGCGGGCTTGGCTATCTGCTCAAGGACCGGATCATGGACGTGGACGACTTCGTCGCCGCCGTCCACCGCGTCGGTGCGGGCGGCACCGCGCTCGATCCCGAGGTCGTGGCGCAGCTTCTCTCGCGCCGGCGCGCCGGCAGCCCCCTCGACGCGCTCTCGCCGCGCGAGCTCGAGGTGCTCGGCCTGATGGCCGAGGGCCGCTCGAACGCCGCGATCGCGTCCCGGCTCGTCCTTACGGTCGGGGCGGTCGAGAAGCACGTCGCCAACATCCTCACGAAGCTGCGCCTGCCGCCCTCGAGCGAGGACCACCGGCGCGTGCTCGCCGTGCTGGCCTATCTCCGCGACTCGTAACGCCTAGCGCCCGGCCCGCAGGTAGGCGGCCGCCTGGCCCCGGCCGGGGACATCCAGCTTCCGGAGGATGTTGTGCACGTGGTTCTTGACGGTCGGCACCTCGATGCAGAGCCGGGCGGCGATCTCCTTGTTCGAGAGCCCTTCGCCGACGAGCCGTGCGACCTGCTGCTCCCTCGGCGTCAAGGTCGCGGCTGCGTCGAGGCCGTGTGCCGCGGTGCCGTGGGCAACGGCGTTCAGCCGCCGCAGGAGCGCCGCCACCATCCTCGGCGAGGCGACCGTCTCACCTGCCGCGGCCGCCTCGAGCGCCGCGCCGAGGTCGTCCGCCGATCCTTCGCGGGAGACGTAGCCGGCGGCGCCTGCCTCGGCCCACGCGATCACGTCCGACTCCTGCTCGCGGACGCCGAGGACGACGACCTTCTGGGCCGGTGCGCCCAGCTCGGCGAGCGCGAGCTCGGCGTTCGCGAGCGGCGCGTCGAGCAGTACGACGTCCGGCGCGCACTGGAGGAGCGGCGCCGCCTGCCGGTGGGTCGCGGCCGCGCCGATCACGTCGATGCGCGGATCGCGCGCCAGCAGGAGAAAGAGACCCTCGCGATAGAGACGGACCTCGGACACCACGACGACGGTGATCGCGGCTCCCCCCGGCTCCGTATCGATTCCCTCCGCCTGGAGGTCCAACCGCCCTCTCCTGTGCCCTCAGCTTGTATCGACCAGGGCCGCAGTACGCAGACGACAGCACATCGCGCACGTTCAGTCAAGTGAACGCCGCTGAATACGACGCGTTCCGATGCGTTGCTCAGTCGCCCCCGAAGGCGAGCGCGACGAGCTTCTGCAGGTCGCCGGCCATCTCCTCCTGGAGGTTCGACGTCTGCTTGGCGAGCGCGCGGGCGTCCGCGGCGAGGACGTCTTCCGCCTCGATCGCTGCTTTGATCTCGTCGGTGCGCTTGCGGTTTCCGGTGCGCTTGCGCGCCGTCGCGAGGTCGGCCCGGCGCGCGTCGGCGTCGGTTGCCGCGGCGGTCAGGCCCGCGTTCGCCTGGTCGACGACCGCGCCGACGAGCGCCTTCACGGCGGCTGGATCCTTGAGGTCGGCCATCTGTACTCCTCTCACGCGACGATGTTGAGCGACGTCCACGGCGCCTGGAGCGACGAGCCGTTCAGCAGGATCGGACGGCTCGTGATGTTCCCGAGCACGGTGCAGTGCGGTTCGTTCTTCGTCGAGACGTCGACCGACAGCACCACCGACGCGGGCGCGTTCTCGGTCTTCGCGGTCTCGACTCGGTTCGAGGACACGATGACGGCACCGCGCGCGCTCGCCAGGACGCCCGGCGTGCCGGTCAGCCGGCCTGCGCGCGCCACGCGGTTCTGCGCAAAGGTCACGTTCGCCGTCACGCTGATCAGCGCGAGCGGCAGCACGCTCGACGAGCGGAGCGTGTTGTCGACGACCGCGACGTCGCCGGCGCCCGGCGGCACCGGGTCGATTGCGGCTCCCTCGCCGCGAACGAACACGGCCTTGACGGTCGCCTGCAAACGAGCCCGCTCGAACACCGGGTCGAGCACCGCCGGGTTCTCGGTCCGCACGCTGTCGGCCAGCAGGGCGAGGTGGTCGCTCGCCCCGAGCTCCACGGCGCCGAGCTCCTGCGGCTTCCAGACCGTCTCGGTGATCGCGAGCGGGATGTCGCGGCTGCCGGTGCCCTGGCTCAGCTCCACGATGTTGCCGCGGATGTCGAGCACCTCGAGTGTGCCGCCGTAGCCGATGCCGTACGCGAGCCCGGCCTGCTCGCCGGCCGCGCCGATCGCGACCAGGACGTTGTCGGTCACGCTCGTCGTCCTGCAGCCGGAGACGAGGATGCCCGCCCGCCCGCCGGTCCGGGCGGTCGACGTGCCGACGTCCCGCACCCGGTTCGCGCGGATCTCGGCGACCAGCGCGCCGGACGCCTGGACGGCGTAGGCGAGCCCGGCCGGTCCGATCTGCACGTCCTCGACGGCGTTGTCCTCGATCGTCACAATGTCGGGCTTCGAGTTGACGGCGCCGGCGATGCCGTAGCCCGCGACGCCCGCCAGCCGGTTGCCGCGCACCTCGAGCCAGCCGGGCGCGCCGCTCCAGCCGATCCCGAACCCGGCGACCGCGTGGACGGCGTTGTCGGAGATCACGGTGCGGCCCTGCCGGGCACTGCCGAGGGTGAGGAGGATCCCGCCGCCGCGCCCGAGCCTGGAGCCGCCGGTCTCGCCCGTGATGTCGTTGCCCTCGATGCGGAGGTTGCCGGGCGAGGCCGCGATCCCGACCCCGCTGAGATCGAGGACGTTCCCCACGACGTCGACCCGGTTGAGCCCGCGGACGAAGAGCTCCCCGAGGAGGACGAGGGAGGCCGCGGCGGTGTGCGTGGCGCTCGCGGTCTCGAGGCCGACGCGCGAGCGCATCACGCGCGGCTCGGCGGTGTCGAGGGTCTCGGCCGTCTCCAGGGACGTCTCGGGCGCCGCCGCCTCGTACGCCGCCGCCCCGGTTGCGAAGGCGCCGGCCGCGGCGCCGACGAGCGCGATCCCGACCGCGCGCGGGCCGAGCACGAGGTTGTCGACGATGCGCGTCAACCCGAGCTGCAGCGACGGGCCGATGTTCGTCTCGTGCGTCACCACCGCCCTCGCCCCGGTCGGGCGCGGAGGGAGCGAGCCGAGGTCGATCCCGGCGCTCAGGCCGAGCAGGATGTTGTCGGTGACCTCGAGGTCGACGTTGGCCGAGTAGCTCGTCCCGAGCCCGACGTGGTCGTACGCGAGCGCCGTCGTCACCCCAGCGCGACCGATCGTCAGGTCGCCGACCGCGACGTCCCCGAAGACGACGTTGTCGGCGATGCGCGTGTCGATCGACCAGCCGCCGAGCCCGATGCCCAGGCTGCCGTTGATCGAGAGGCCGCTCGTCGCGGCGCCCGGGGCGAATCCGGAGACGGCGAAGCAGCGCTCGACGCGGCAGGCCGCCGTGTTCACGAGCGCGATCGCGATCGTCTGCTCGCCGAGCGGCGCCGCCGTGAACGACGGCACGTTCGTCATCGTCAGGTGGTTCGTGACGACCGCGTTCGCGCGCTCGCGCTCGGCGGCGAACTCCTTATCGGACGCGCGCGCGACCGCGATCGCGAACCGCTCGAGGACGACGTCGACCGAGTCGAGGACGGCGATCCCCAGCCCGTCGCCGACGTACGAGATCACGGTCGACTCGCCCTCGCCGGAGACGGTCAACGAGCGCGCGCCTTCGATGCGCAGCGGCTGCTTGAGGGGATACGAGCCCGCCGTGAGGCAGACCCGGCCGCCCGTCTTCGCGACCCGGTCGATGGCGTTCTGGATCGTCAGCGGCCCGTCGTCCTCGCCGTGACTGCGCGGCGTGACGCAGACCGTGCAGGCGCAGCCGTCCTCGCACTCGCATTCGCCGGGGAACACGACGCGGCAGTCGTCGACCACCTTGCCGCCCTGCAGGATCGCAAGGCGCGCGTAGTGGTGGCGGATCCCGCGGGGCGGCGCCTCGTCGAGCTCCTCGACGCTCGCCGTCGCCGCGCGCGCCGCGAAGACCCACCAGTCGCCGGTGTGGACCTCGCCGCCGGGATCGTCGAGCGTCAGCGTGACCTCGATCCCGTCCTCGAGCGGGATCGGCGTGCCGAAGGCGACCGGGACGACGCCGTTCGCGAGCCCGGCCGTCTGGTCCCAGCGCCGGATGCGCGGGTTCCGGTTCTCGTCGATCGTGTCGCCCAGGGGCCCGGTCAGCGTGACCGTCTGCTGCGCCTGGTCGACCGAGTCGACCTGGGCGATGATCCCCGGCCGGCCGTCGAGCTCGTGCTCGTCGTCGAGGAGCTCGACCCAGTCGGTGGGGATGAAGCGGAGCACGTCGTCGCGGCCGAGCCGTTCGACCGGGACGACCGGCTTCGTCGTCGCGTCCGTGATCGGGCCGACGATCCGTGACGCGACGGCGCCGTTGTCCCGGGACCACTTGATCGTCACGTCGTCGGCCGAGCCGCCGCCGTCGTGCACCTCGACGCGGTAGAGCCGGTTCTCCTTGCCGCGGTAGCCGCCCACCGGCGCCACCGCGCACGGATCGGCCGGTGCCGGGGGCTGGGTCGCCTGCACCGTGAGCCGGCCGGCGGACGGTGCGGTCGCCTGCAGCCACGGCTCGTACTTCGACCAGTCGTCGCCGCAGCCCGGAGCGTCCTTGTCGAGCTGGAGCGCGCGGATCTGCCACACGGTCTGGACGCGCGTGCACGTGTCGACGCCGAGCGCCGGCTCGAGGACGGATGGATCCTCGACGACGGTGAGCTCGCGCTGCCACACGTCGAGGTAGGTGAGGAAGTTCCCCTTCAGGAGCTCCTTGAGCAGCTTCTTGACGGCGTCCGCGGAGCCGAGGTAGGGCTGGTGGTCGAGCGGCGTCGTGTCGCTGCCGATCGACTCGCCCCAGACCGGCTCGTAGCCGGCTTCCCCGCCGCCGTGGTTCTCCGCGAGCAGCCCGTCGACGTAGATCCGGCCGCGGGTGACGGCGATCGTGCCGCCCTGGACGACGATCTTGAAGCTGTCGGGCTCGGAGGCCGGTACGACCGCCGGTCCCGCGAAGTCGTAGGTCTCGACTCGCAGCCGCCGCTCGAGGATCGCCACGAGCTCGTTCCAGTCGGCGTCGAGATGCACGCGGCCCTGCTGCTCGAGGACCATCGCGCGGTCCCGGCGAGGATCGAAGGTCAGTCGTGTGTAGTCGCCGGCCATGTTCTCTCCTCAGGTGACGTGGACGATTCCCGGCTCGAGGCCGAACGGCAGGTACTCGTCGAGACGGATGCGCAGGTTCGTCTCGCGGAACGGCTGCTGCAGCAGGTGGTAGGCGCCCATCTCCGCGCCGTCGTCGGCGCCTTCGCGGATCTCTCTGGCGACGCTCCGGCCGAGCTGCAGATACGCGGGCTCGCCGTAGCGGCTCGTCGTGAACCACGGCCGTACGCGGAGGGTCTCGACGCCGGCGGTCTCGGCATCCGGAGCCGCGATCCGCACGAGGTCGGGCTGGCAGCGGTAGCGGCGCGGCGTGTGCGCGCCCTGCAGCTCGAACGAGCAGAAGCGCATGCAGCCCGCCTGCCGCCGCTCGGCGTGAAGGCGACCCTCGGTGAAGATCGAGTCCGACGCGAGCGTCAGCTCGCGGACGATCACGTCGCCGAGCACGGTGACCCGCTCGAACGTGCTCTCGGGCCCCGGCGCGCCCGTGTCGTCGGCCGCGACCGCGATCCGCTCCGCGGGCCCGGCCGGCGCGTCGACGATCCCGTCGGTGACGACGAGGTGGTTCGCCTCCTCCTGGATGCGCAGCGGCCCGGTGATGCTGCGCACGAGCTCGATGTCGCGGCGGTCGGCCGGCTCGTCGCAGACGAGGCTCGGCCGCTCCGGATGGACGGGGTCGCCGTCCTCGTCCAGCGCCAGCCCAGGGACGAGCGTGCAGTCGCTGATCGAGACGTGGTCGACCGCACCGGCGACGGAGACGGCGCCCGAGACGAGCAGCCCGTCGAGCGTGAAGGAGCCGAGCGGGATCTGGTCGACGTCGATGTCGCCGACGAGGAGCGGGCGCTGCTCGTCGGCGGCCGTGATGGTCAGGTTCACGGCGTCGGCGAGGGCGGCATTCTCGATCTTCAGGCCGCCGGCGGGGAGCGCGTAGGTCGCGCTGTCGAGGATCAGGATCCGCAGGTCGCCGGGCGCGGGCAGGGCGACCCAGTGGGCGAAGGCGTTCTGGACCGATGCGAACGTCGTCCCTGCGCCGTCGCGCTGCACCTCGAGCACGAGCTCGTCCGGGCCGGGCGGCACCGGGTTGCGCGGATAGGGCCCGCCGCCGAGCGGAGCGGGGAAGCCGTAGGCCGCGTCGACCGTGACGGGATCGTCGAGCGTGACCTTCGCGCCGATCCGGATGCGGCCGGTGCGCACGTCCACCGCGACCTTGTCGTCGGGCACGGCCGGCCAGCCGCTCAGGTCCTTGCAGAGGATGTCGCCGACCGGCACGGTGTCGCCGTTCGGGCCGTGGTGAAGCGCAAGCGTCCGGTTCCAGTCGCGCTCCGGCCGGAGGTAGAAGCCGTAGGGGCGGATCGGCGCGTCGACGTTGGCCTCCGTCGCCAGCTCGTCCTCGGGCACGGGGACGCCGACGTGGAAGACGGGCGCGTCGTTCCCGAGCGGATGCACGTGGAAGCAGCCGGGGCCGCCGCCGCCCGGCGCCGGCGTCGCAGCTGCGAGCGGGAACGCGGTCAGGCGGAAGGCGAAGAAGCAAACCTTCCGGATCCCGTGCCAGCCCTCGGCGTCGCCGATCGGGCGGACGTCGACGGTGTGTGTGACCTCGTCGAACGCGCCGTCCACACGATCGAGCACGTCGCGGTCGCGCAGGTCGACGGTGCCGACGCGGTCCAGCGCGAACGGATGCCGGTGCTCGGTGTCGTCGGCCGAGACCTGCATCCGCAGGTGCTCGAGGTTCTGGTTCCAGCCGAGCAGCTCGAACATCGCGACCGCGGTTCCCGTCCACCCGGTCACGGCGCGAGCGAGCTCGCCGAGCATCGTGAGCGTCCCCTTGCGCCGGCGCCAGTGGATCGTCTCCGCGACGTCGGTGCGGCGACCCAGGTTCGGGATCTCGTGCAGCGGCGTGTTCGAGACGAGGTCGCCGATGTAGGGGACGACCCAGTCCGCGCACGTCTCGATGAAGAAGTCGTCCCAGAGCCCGTCGAGGTCGGCGCGGAGGAGCTCCACCTGCTCGTCGATCAGGTCGATGAGGGCCTCCAGCTCGCCGTTCCGCTCGACGTCGCGGAGCCGGTAGACGATCGGGAGGCGCTCGATGAGGGGCGTGGGGGTCATGTCGCCACCGTCACGGTGAGGTTCGAGGCGTCGAGCAGCGCCAGCTCGTCGGGGCGCAGGTCGACGCGCTCGTTCACGTCCGCGCTGCCGAGGAAGTGGGCGGCGCGCTCGCCGGCGTCGGCGAGCGTGAGCCGGTCGACGTCGACGCCGAGGACCCCGTCGATGTCCTGAGCGGCGACGAAGACCTCGCTCAGCCGCACCGGCTGCCCGAACGCACGGGCGGCGAACGCGAAGTGGGCGAGCAGCGCCGCCTCGACCGCCGCCTTCACGTCCTTGGGGGCCCGATCGGGCGAGACCGCGATCAGCTTCACGGTGATCGAGAGCGCCACGGGCCGGTAGCCGCGGACGACGAGCGGGCGGTTCGGGTCGCGGCGCGCGTCGAGGTCGGCCTGCAGGTCGTCGAGCTGCGAGGGTCCGAGCTCGGCGCCACCGGCGCCGGCCACGGTGACCGTGACGACGCCGTCCGCCCACGACGCGGTCGCCTTCCCGACCATCGCGTTCTCGCGCGCCTGATCCTCGGCGTCCTGCAGCGAGACGATGCGCTCGAACGTGCGCACGGTCGCCGGGGCGCTGAGCCGGGCGACCTCGATCGTCTCGGGGTCGCCGCCGCCGGAGGCCGCCAGGGGGTTCGTCACGCTGCGCAGGCCCTTCGGGCGCGTGAGCGGGGACGTCAGGGTGGCCGCGCCGACGTTGCCCGGCGTTCCGAGGCCGTGGCGGTAGTCCGCGGTGACCTG
The DNA here is from genome assembly GCA_035764085.1 of Gaiellaceae bacterium. Taxonomy (GTDB): domain Bacteria; phylum Actinomycetota; class Thermoleophilia; order Gaiellales; family Gaiellaceae; genus Palsa-739. The sequence continues at coordinate 25,398 of DASTZY010000004.1, read as the reverse complement.
GGCGCCGGTCGGTACGCGCGCGCCGATCACGCCGTCCCCGAAGCGAACATACGCGCTGCCGTCGTCCTCGAGCTCCACCACGAACACGCGGTCGTCGGCGCCGTGACCGTAGAGGTACTCCGCCTCCTGCCACTGCACGCCGTCGACGCGGACGACGAGTGTGCTCGCGCCGCCGTGCGGCGCGCCGGGTGAGGGGACGCGCGTGATGGGCGGCTTGGCGAGCTTGAAGCGCTGGTTCGGGACCGAGGCGTCCCCGGTGCCGAGGAACTCGCCGGCGACGGACTCGCCCTGCGAGCCCCTGACGACGTTGCCGAGGAGCGCGGCGGTCGCGGCCTCGAGCGGCGCGGCGGGTCCCGGGGAGACGACGATGGCGAGGTGCCCCGGCAGGTCGGGCGCCGCAGTCGCGGACACGACGGTCGCGTCGTACGCGCTCTCGCCGTCCACGAGCTCGACGGCGCGGCCGACGGCCGGCGCGGCGGCGGGGTCGAGCGGTGCATAGAGCGTCGCCCCGTCGATCTGCTCCGGAGCCGTGTGGTCCCAGAGCGGCACGTCACCGGCGAGCTCGTACAGCTCCACCGTCCGCCGATCGAGTGGCGGGGTGGCCTGTGAAAGGGTGACTCTGGTCACCGTACCCTGGAGCGGGTCGAAGCGCTCGCTCGTCCGTGCGACGCCGGTCACCGTGGCGCGTACCGGCGCCGCGCCGGGGCTCAGGACGAGGAGCTCGACTCCGACGCGCAGGTCGGGGACCTCCCGGTCGAGGTCGACCGTGGTCGAGGCCGCGACGGCGAAGTCCGCGTCGGTGCGGACGGTCTCGCTGGGGACGAACTCCTTCGCCGTGGCGTCGTACGTCGTCGTCACGACGCGGTCCGGTGCGTCGTGCCCGAAGACGTGCAGCGTGCGCGTCACCACCGCGAGGTGGTCGCGCGCCTGCTGCAGCGGCGGCGACCAGGCGATCCCGCCCAAGGGGCCGTCCGGGGTCAGGTCCTCGACGCGCTTCAGCTCGATCTCGCCCAGCCCGTCCGACCACGCCGCGAGCGTCGCGCCGATCCGAACGCCGTCGGGTGCGCCGAAGCCGGGAGGGAAGAGCCCGTGATCGACTCCGGCGGCCAGTGGAGTCGTGCTCTGCGGCGGCGCGACGAGCGGGACGCGGTTGAGGGCGGCGTCCGCCTGCAGGTCGGCCAGCGTCTCGAACTTGACCGGCGGGCTGTCGTCCCCCGGCGGCGGCACGCTCTGCACCCTGGCGCCCGCCGGGATAGTGAACGACGTACCGCGTTCGAGCGCGTAGGCGAGGAACGCCGTCGCCGCCAGCCCCGGGTTCGGGTCGTAGCCCACGAGCCCGGACAGCCGCACGACGCTGTCGCGCAGCTTCGCGGTGCGGAGGAAGGCCTCGTTGACCGTCCGTTCCGAGTAGAAGGTGAGGATGTCGGCGATCACCGACCAGCCGTCGAGGACGGCGATCGCGTAGTCGTCGTCGGCGCGGGTCGTCAGCCCGCGCAGCGCGACCACCTGGGCGAGGCGCCGGATCAGGGCCTCGCGGAAGGTCGCGTACGTGCCGATGCGGTAGCCGACCGCCGGCAGCCCGGGCGGGTTGTCCACCGGGAGCGGTGCGGCTCCGCTCGGCGGCGCGCAGCAGCCGCAGCCGCACGAATCCGCGCTCATCGCCTGCCTCCGGTGGTGATCGTGAGCGTCCCGCGCTCGGGCAGGCTCGGGTCGCCGAGCAGCTCGAGCACCTCCACCTCGCCGACCGTGATCAGCCCGGCGTCGACGTTCGCGGCGGTGAGCGGCCGGCCCGGCAGCGGGTCGTCGTCGAGGTAGCGCGAGAAGCGGCGCGCGGTCACGGACTCGACGCCGGGCACGGCGAGGACCGCGGCATAGAGCGCGCTCAGGTACAGCGGCTGGCCGAAGCCGAAGCGGTCGGGATGGAAGAAGCCGAGGGAGCCGTCGGGCAGCCGCTTGCTCGACAGCGCACGCGACACCGCTTCCTCGACGTCCGTGCGGAAGCGGGAGGCGGCGACGCAGACGAACAGCTCCAGGTCGAGCGCCACGTACGAGGCGGGACGGACCTCGAGGTCGTATCCCGCCTGCGTGAAGCGCCGGACGTAGTCCGCGATCCTCTCGGCGAGCCCCGCGTCGAGCTCGTCGCGGTCCTTCGCATCGACGATCAGGAACACGGTCAGCCAGCTGCCGGTCCAGCGGAACCGCGCCACCGCGCCCGAGACGCCGGGCACCCGCTGCGCGATCTCCGCGTAGTCGGCGGCGGTGACGGCACGCATCTGCGGCGATCGGAACGCGACGGGCGCGCGCACCTTGACCTGGTCGTTCGTCTCGCGGTCGCGGCCGCCCGTCGCGGGCAACGGGTTGCGGAGGTCGTCGATCGGCGGCACGGCCGAGCCGGGCGGGAAGAGCAGGTGGCGCAGCGTCTCGGCGCCGACGTTGCCCGCGCGGCCGACGCCGATGCGGTACGTCGCGCGCACGTATGAGCCGGTCGCCGGCGCGCGGCCGTTCACTCCGTCGCCGAAGCGGATGTTCGCGCCGCCGTCGTTCGTCGTCTCGGCGACGAACTCCGGGCTGAACGGCCCGGCGCGGAGCAGGTCCGGCAGCGCTGTGAAGCCCTTCGCGTCGGCGGCGTTCGTGGAGACCTCCAGGGAGACGTCCGGCGTCGCCTGCACCGCCTCCATGGCCGCCACCGCCTCGTCGCCGAGCGGACGCCACATGCTCAGCGGCCCGTCGGAGAGGACGAACTGGGTCGGCCGCGCGCCGCGGACGAGCCCGGTCGGCGAGGGAGCGCCGGCGGCGGGGTCGGTGAGCGGCGCGTAGAGGGGCCGCCCCGGCCAGAACTCCTCACGCGTCTGTCCGTGATCCGCGATCACGACGTTCCCGCGCGCCACCGCGATCGTCTGCGGGACGTCCTGGGCGTCGCGGCGGCTGATGCAGAGCGGGAACGTGAGCGCGTCGTCGTCGCTCCACTCCACCCGCGTGATCGCGGTCCCCGGTGCGAGCGGGTCGGCGACCGTGTCGTCGACGCTCGTGAGACGGACGACCTGTCGGTGCGTGGGGTCGGCGTCGGCCGCGAGCCCCGTGTCTGCCCCGGCCGTCTCCTCGAGCACGAGCAGGCTTCCCTTCCGCAGCCCCCAGGGCACCGCGTCGCCCGCGTGCCAGCCGAGGTCTCCGGCGAGGTCGACCGTCGTCGTCCCGACGGGGAGGCAGCAGTCCGCGAGATCCCAGGTGTAGATCGCGATCTCGTTGAGGCTCGGATGCAGGTGCGCGTCGGCGACGGTCTCGAAGACCGCGGCGGCGTCCTCACGGAGCCGGTCGAGCGTGACGGTCGACTGCGGGACGAGGGCGGCGTCGAGTGGCGGCACGTGCCCCTCGAAGGGGACGTCGCGCCGCGTGAGCAGCTGCTGCGGCGCCGTGAGCAGGCACGGCGCGGTCACGTTCGCCACGACGAAGGCGCGGGCGCTCGCGCCCTCGTCGACCGCGTAGTCGACGAGCTTGGCGTGCCGCCGCACGGAGATCCGCTGGCGGGCCGAGCCGAGGTACGCCTCGTTCGCGACCGCATCCTGCTGGTAGGAGAGCTGGTCGCCGGCGTACGCCAGCAGCTCGAGCAGCACCATGCCGAGATCCGCCTCGTGCCGCTCGACCCAGCCGGGTGTGACGGTGGGCAGGCGGTCGATCAGCGCCTGGCGGAAGCTGCGGTAGTCCTTGGCGAGGTAGTCGATCTGCGGCTCGTCGAGCCGCGGTTGCTCGCAGTCGCAGTCGGCCTCGCAGTCGAAGCGGGTGGGGCAGCCCGCCTTGAAGGAGAACGCCACGCTCGAGTACGCCGGGTCGACCCGTGGATCCGTGAGCGCGAGCCGGTAGGTGGAGAAGTCGCCGGGATGGTCGACGTGCACGCGAAGGTGCCGGCCGATCCGCTGCACCTTCTCGACGCGGATGTTCCGGACGCGCTCCCCGCCGCTGATCCGCACGTGCTCGGGGTGGGCGGCGAGATCGTCGAGGAGCGCCTGCTGCGCGGTGTTGCCGGCCGCGGTGTGCTTGCGGATGAAGTACACCTCGAGCACGAGCTCGCTCGGCCGGACCTCCAGGTAGTCGATCGCCTCGACGCCGACCGCGAGCTCGACCGCGTGCCGGCGCGGGTCCTCGTCCGTGCAGTAGAGGTCGGGCAGCGAGGTCGGGCTCATGCGGGAGCTCCCGGGACGACGATCTCCTCCGTGACCCGGCGCCCGTCGACGAGGCGCACGTACTCGACGACGACGAGCAGCGTCGAGTCGGTCGCGACGACCCTGACCGTGCGCACGTCGATGAGGTCGCCGAGCCAGCGCTGCAGCGAGCTGCGCACGAGGAGCTCGGTCGAGGCGGCGAGCAGCTCGCTGTTCGGCTCGAAGACGAGCGTGAGCAGGCCGCAGCCGAAGTCCGGCAGCATCACGCGCTCGCCGGGCGCCGTGAAGAGGACCTGCTCGATCATGTCCCGGACGTGGTCGTCGCCGAGCGTCAGCGCAGCACGGCCGTCGCCCGCGATCGAGAAGGGGTAGTCGAGCGACCGTGGCTCGGCGAGCAGGAGCCGGGCGCTCACAGGCCCTCCTCGAGGTCGATCTGGAGCTCCAGCCTGTCGTCCGGGCCCGTCACGATCGGCAGGTCCGTCTGGTGGTCGTGCAGGTAGTAGAGGACACCCTGCGCGATCGCCGCGAAGAGCATGCGGCGCTCGTCCTTGGAGGACTCGGGCAGCGGCGTGCCCTTCAGGTTGAGCAGCTCGTTGGCGAAGGCCTGCTCGATGGCGAGCGCCATGCCGTCGAAGTTCGCCACGGTGCCGGCTCGGATCGTCATCCGGTCGTCACCTTCAGCGAGAGGAGGGACGGGTCGGCCGGCGGGAACGGGACGGCCGGGACCATAGGCGTCACGGGCAGCGAGCCGAGCGCCATCTCGCCGGGATGCATGTGCGTGTTGAAGAGCGTGACCAGCTGGTTCAGGTACGTGAGCAGCTGGTCGCCGAAGACGAGCGGATGCGTCGAGTTCTCGACGAGCTGGATGATCGGCGCGTCGACGACGACCTTCGTGGAGGCCTCGATCTTGACCGTGCCCTGGTCGACGGTTATCTCGAGGTAGTTCGAGCCGTTCGTGTCGCTGACCGAGATCGTGTGCGAGTCGTCGTCGAGCGCCACGGTGAGGCCGTCCTCGCTGCGCAGCACCTTCAGCGACGGCACCGCCTTCGTCCCGTTCTGATCCTGCGGCCGCTGGTCGCCCGCCCACCAGCACCCGCTCCAGATCGGGTACGCGACGTCGCCGCCCTCGAACTCGATCCAGACACCGGCTCCCACGGGCGGGATCGCCCAGGTGCCGACGCCCGGGCCCGCGTAGGGCACGGCAGGCAGCGCCCAGCCCGAGTCCACGTCGTGCAGCACCGCGGGCACGCTCGCCTTGATCCGGCCCTGGTTGTTCGGGTCGTTGTTGTCCGTGACGGTGCCGCGGAACTTGCCGAGCTGGCGCTCCATCAGACGCTCACCGCCGGCTGTGGCGCGACGCTGTCGTCCTCGGTGAACCGGTCCTGGCGCAGCACGCCCGCGGCGTTGCGCTTCAGCGTCACGCGCTGCTGGTAGCCGTTCGCGTCGAACCGGTGCAGGACGCGCTCGACGTAGAACTGGCCGCTGAAGCGGCTGCCCGCGCCGCGGACGAGCACCGGCTTCTTCGCGCGCAGCGCCTGGCCGAGCACCGCCGCGTTGACCGTCCCCTCGGCCGTGATCGCGAAGGCGGAGCGGTCAACGGCCGCCTGCGTGAGCGTCTGCAGCTCGTCGGTCCGGGAGAGGCCCCGCGGCGTGAGCAGGCGCACGCGCGGGCGGTCCGTGGCGACGGTCGACGAGTCGCCCTGGTCGTGCAGCGACGCCGACTGCGTCCGGGCCGGCTGCGCCGATGCATCCTGCACGTCGATCCCGCTCGCCGACGCCTGGGTCGCGGAGAGCATGTCGTAGCGCAGCGCGAAGCCGTCGACGTTGGTCTCCGTGCCCATGTTCACGGACAGCACCGCCTGCGGCGACTCCTGCAGCGTCGGCGGGCCGAAGTGCCCGACGGTCTGGCCCCGGTCACCCACCTCGACGTAGCACTCGAAGCCGTTGCGCTCGGCGAGCCGGTTCAGGAAGCGGATGTCCGTCTCGCGCTGCATCACCGTGACGTCGTTCGCCTGGCGCACGAGCTGGGTGGACGTGACGTCCGCGTCGAACGAGTAGTCGCCGAAGATGGAGGAGGCGATGGCGCTGTCCGACTGGTCGGGCCAGGCCTTGACCTTCTCCTCGAGGTCCATCAGCGCCGTCGCGTCCATCACGACGATCTCGATCGTCGAGCCCGCGGGATTCGCGCTCAACTCCGCCTTGACGTCGATCACGTAGCCGTCGATCAGCGGCGTCTCGGACTCGCCGCCGAGGCGGACGGCGATCTTCACGTTCGCCAGACGGTCGCAGATCGGCTCGTCCAGCACGCTCCACGACGCGCCTCGGTCGGCGATCGCGGTCGCCACCCGGAGGCGTGCCACGTCGGCGAGCTTCGCGTGGTCCTCCACCTCGACGGTGCGGATCGCGTCGATCAGCTGCGGATCCGCCGGCTGGCCGGCGACCCTGAGCGAGTAGGAGATGGGCGTCGCCATCAGCGCCCGCCGCCCGGCATGAGGATGACGCGGCCCGGCTCGTCCAGCACGTCCTCCGGATGCACCGCGACGTTGAGGTCGGCGATCAGCCACCATCGCTCGACGTCGCCGAAGGAGTAGAACGCGAGCACGTCGAGCCGGTCGGAGTCGGTCACGAGGTGGGTTCCTGCGATCGGCGGCTCGTCGATGAACCGGGTGCGCTTGTAGCGGATGGTGCGCCCGCGGGCATCGGTCGTCTCGACCTCGCCGACCTTCTCGTACCGGCTGCCCTTGAAGAAGGTCATCCGCCCACCCACTGCTGTGCGAGCTCTTCCATCTTCTTCTGGTGGGCGATGAACGTCTCGCGGCCGACGCTCTGGCGCGTGAACTCCATGTACGTGAGCACCTTCAGCGTCAGCTCCGCCTTGGCGACGATCGGGTTGAGCGCCGGGTCGAACAGCTCCTCGGTGACGCTGAGCGACTGCAGCTGGACGGGGACGATCCGCGCGTTGCCCGACGTCTCGTCCGTCGCGTCCGACGGCGTCGACGCGCCCCAGTGGAGGACGACGAGCGGCGTGTCGGCCGGGTGGACGTCGACCGCGCCGTTCTGCGCCTGCTGCTCGATCTGGGAGACCCGGGCGCTGGTGGGGTAGAGGAGCAGCTCGAGCGCCGCGAGCGCCCCGCGCAGCCCGGTCTGGTTGACCTGGTCGCGGTGGCGTGGGTCCTCGAGCTGGTCGGCGGCGTCGAGCTCGACCGTCATCGTGATCGTCTCGACGGGCGGGCCCGGGACGCTCAGCACGTCCTCGTGCGCCGTGCTCGACTGGCTCGCGTCCCGCGCAGGCGCCCGGACGGCGAAGGCCCGGCGCAGCGACTCCGGGTTGTACTGGAAGACGATCATGCGCTCGGGCTGCGCGCCGAACGTCTGGTCCGCGTAGACCCACAGAGAGCCCTTGGCGACGCGCGGGCGGCCGGGGAACTCACTCTCCGCCATCGCGCTCCTTCACCGCGTCGCGCATGCGCAACGCGCGCTCGTTCTCCGGGTCGGCCGCGAGCACGTCCTGGAGCCGGCCGAGCCCCGCGTCCCACTCTCCGGCGTCGAAGCACAGCGCGGCCCGGTCGACCGCGTAGCTCAGCACCGTGGGATTGCGCGCGATCAGCACGTCGAGCTCCCGCTCGGCGGCGGCGCGCTCGCCCCGCGCGAGGTGGACGATGACGAGCAGGTGCTGCGCGCTCGCGCGGTCCGGATCGAGCACGAGCGTGCGCCGCAGCGCGTCGCGCGCGAGCCCGAGGTTGCCGCGGCGGTAGTGGACGGCGCCGATCTGCTCCCACGCGGGCGCGAGCTCCGGGTCGAGTGAGACGGCGTGCTCTAGTAGCTCGAGCGCCGGGCCGAGCCGGTTGCGTCCCGCGATCGCCGCCGCCAGGCCGGTCAGGATCGCCGGGTTGTCGGGGAGGCGCAGCAGCGCCGTGCGGAAGGCGCTCTCGGCGGCGGGGTAGTCGTGCCGGGCCAGTGCGATGCGCCCCAGCGCGTGCGCGGGCCGCGGGTCGTGCGGCTGGAGGTCGCTCCCCCGCGCCAGCGCGCGGACGGCGGCGTCGAGGTCGGCGAGCGATGCGCAGACGTAGCCGAGATTCGTCCACGCGACCCCGTCCTCCGGTCGCAGCCCCACGGACTGCTCGAGCAGCTGCCGGGCCCGGTCGAGATCGCCTTCCTGCGCGGCGAGCAGGCCGAGGTTGTTGGCGGCGAGCCCGTCCGGCATGGCGTCCTCCCAAGCCGTGCGCATCTCGTCGGTGATGAGCGTGTCCGTCGTCATACGAGCTCCTCGAGGAAGTCTTTGGCCATGTCCAGCGGATGAATGTCGGGGTGGTGGAACTCGAGCTTGTTCCAGTCGACGGAGAAGCCGTGCGCCTCGTCGTAGTGCGCCGGCAGGTGCACGCTGAGGGCGAGTCCGGAGCCGAACGCGTAGTCGGCGAGGTCCTTCGTCCAGGTCTTCGACCAGAACGCGAGGCTCGCGGTGACGCGCGCGCGGATGTGGAAGAGCAGCCTCGGAGTGACCGCGGCGTCGAAGACCGGATCGATCACGAAGCCGGCCGACGGCATCCAGTCGATCTGGATGTCCGGATCGACGGAGGCGTCCGCGCGGACCTCCGCGCCGAGCTCGATCGAGCCCCCGATGCTGCCGACGAGCGCGTCGAGCGCGATGCCGACGTCGACGTCGAGCTCGAGCCCGGCGAACGCGCTCGCGTGCAGGTGGATCGCGCCGTGCAGGTGCGTCTGATCCTCGTGCGCCGGGTTGTAGTGCACCGACAAGGAGCCGCTGAGCACGCCCGCGCTCAGCCCGTACTTCAGGTCGAGGTGCCCGCCGAGCGTGAGCACCACCGGGCCGAAGATCGGAAACTCGAGGTCCGGCGGATGGACGAGCGTCGTCGGCTCCGGCGCGACCTCCGGCCAGAGGTTGACGCCCGGCACCGTCAGCGTCCCGTCGACCTCGAGCTCGCCGTTCGCGAGCAGCTTGACCGTCGCGGTGCCACGCAGCCACGGCGTGATCTGCATCGACGCAGTGCCGGAGCCGAAGATGCTCACGGCCGGCAGCGGCGGCGCGCCCGGGATCGGCCGGTTGTTCTCGTCGGTCGGCCGGTTCGTCGCGCCGAGCGTGATCTCGCCCTCGATCAGCCCGCGATGCACGGGCAGCGTCGCCTGGGCGAGGAACGCGCCGTCGTCGTAGTCGATCACGAGCTGCACCTCGAAGCCCGGGATCGCAGCGGTCGCGCTGCCTTGCGCCGCCAGCTTGTAGCCGGAACCGTCGGGCCGCTCCGAGATGGTCGCGCTGATCGTTCCCTCGCGGATCCCGGGGATCGCGCCGAGCGTCAGCGTGCCGCCGATCGTCAGGCCGTGCTGGCTGTCGTAGTCGAGGTGGACCTCGCCGCTGCGCACGCCCGGAATGTCGAAGTCCGCATTGCCCTGCGCGGAGAAGTGCCCTTCCTCGTAGCGGGCCTCGAGCTGCGCGTGCTTGACGCCCGGGACCTTGCCGGCGCCGATGCCGATGATCCCGTGACCGGAGAAATGACCCTGCCGGTAGGCGAGATCGATGTGCGCGGGGTTGAAGAGATCGCTGCGCGCATCGAAGCCGCCCTCGAGCTCGAAGCCCTCCTCGGTGCTCGCGGCTCCGCGGAGGTAGCCGCTGCCCACGCGGTCGATGCTCGCGTCGATCTCGCCTCGTACGAACAGCTCGCCCGAGGTGCGGACGCCGAGCGTCATGGTCGTCGTGTCGATGTGCAGCGGCGGGGGAACGTGGAAGTCCGTCGCGGTGAACGTCTTGGAGAGCTCGAGGTCGTCGCCGCGCACCGCGAAGTCGAACGTGACTCCCTGCAGGAGCGGCAGGTCGGTGACCACGTGGCCCTGGATGACGAAGCCGTGCGCGTCCAGGTCGGCCTGTTCGACGACCACGGGGCTCGCGCGGCGGAGGTTGAGGCCCGTCAGCTGCTCAGACACCGCGGCGCCGGCGCCACGGCCGCCGCGACCGCCGAGGTGGCCCGCGTACTGCGCTCCCGGGAAGCGCGTCAGAGTGATCGGTGCGGGTCCGGGCCTGAACGTCTTGTGTCCGCGCGGGATGACGAGATTCAGCGTCCCGAGCTCGTCATGGTCGGCCCAGTCGCGGCCGACGTTGAAGCTCTTGCTCTCGAGCACGAAGGGTTTCCAGCTCTCCGCCTCGTTGCCCTGCGGCGCCGTGCGCGTCGACAGGCGGCGCGCGTGGCCGCCCGATCCGCTCGGCAGCACGACCACCGAGCCGTGCCCGCCGAGCTCCGCCATCGACGTGAACTCGACGACCGGACGGCCGCCATGCTGCTTGTCGAGGTGGTCTCCGCGCTCGATCTCGTCCTTCGACCACACGTCGTCCGCCTGAATGCTCCTCGGCTGACGCGTGCCGGTCACGGAGCTGAACTGGAGGAGGTAGTGCTGCTTGACGACGTGCGCGTCCTCTTTCGAGACGGGTGCCGTCGGCGCGCTCGACCGGGCTCGCAGGTTGAGCGTGCGGTCGTTGAGAACCTCCTGCGGCAGTGTGCGGAGGTAGCGCACGATCGCGTCGTCGATCGCGTCGTCGATCGCCGGGCCGGAGGCCTGGTTGACCGAGCCGCGCAGCAGCTGGAAGTTGCTGATGTCGTGCCCCTCGGTGTGCTCCGGGAACCCAGTGAGCTGGAGCTCAAGGATGTGGTCGACCTGGAAGCCGCGCTCACGTCCGACGCTGGAGGCGCCGGTGCGGTCCCAATCCGGCAGCGAGAGCTGGCCGGAGACGTCGGCGAGGGTGCCGATCATGTAGCGCCCTTGCGCCGTGGCGCTCGAGCGCACGACGAGCTGGTCGGCCGCGCCCGCCTGCGGCGCGTCGGCGGCGTGGTTCCGGGCCCGCCAGGCGATGAGCTTGCCCCGGACCGCTCGGTTGAGCGCCGCAGATCGCTGCATCGCCTCGGCCCACAGCTCCCTCTGGGGTCGTGCGCGCGCCGCCCCGCTCTCGTCCGTCGCCGCACGGGAGCCGGTGTAGTTCTGCGACCTCTGCAGCGGCGGATTCGCGGGCGACGTGTAGCGATGCGCCTCCGGCCCCCGCAGCCTGAAGCCTGGCACGGCGAGCTCGCCCAGCTGCAGCGGCGAGGCCGGGCGGGCCGGCGCGTCGCCGGTCGTCGTGTCGCTGGGCGCCGACGTCGTGGCCGCCGACGGGCGGCTGCTGCCGCCTCCACCGCCGCTTCCGCGGCGAGTCGGTTGCCGCTGCACGCGTCGCTCGAGCCGCGCGCCCGGGCGCTGCTGGACGGTGTGCGCGAGCTCGTGCGCGATCAGCTCCCGACCGCTCTCGGTTCCCGGCTGATAGCGGCCCGCGCCGAAGTAGATGTCCTGGCCGTACGTGAACGCCTGCGCGCTGATGTCGCGGGCGGCGTTGCGAGCCGCCGCGTCGTCGTGCACGCGGACGGCGGAGAGATCGCGACCGAAGCGCGACTCGAAGAAGCCGCGCTCGGCCGGCGGCAGCGGGCGGCCGGCGCCCTGCTGCGACTGGATCGTGCTGGCCGCGGCCCGCGTCAGTGCGGGGGAGCCGGCCGAGGACGGCTTGCGCGCGACGGTCTCGTCCTCCCGCTTCTTGCCGGGGCCGCCCGGCGGCTGCTGCGGCTGCTTCGGCGGCTCCTTCTTCGTCGCCTCCGGCTTCTTCGGTGCCGCGGCCGGCCTGGGCGGCGGCGTGAGCGTCGTGGGAGTCGGCGCCTGAGCCGGCTTCGGGGCCGGCGGCGGCGGAGGCGGCGCCTTCTGCGCGGCGCCCGGGGCGCGCTGCGGCGGTGGAGTCGTCTTCCTCTTGTCGTCGTCCTCCGCCCGTCTCTGCACCTGCGCCTCGGCAGCCCCCGCGACCGGCTCCGGCCGCCGCATGATCGAGGCCGCGACGCGGTCCGCCTCGCGCTCGTAGTCGTCGTCCGGCGCGCCGATGTCGAGCTTCGCCTGCACGGCCGGATCGGCGAGGCGACGGACGACGCCGAGATTGCCGAATGCCTCCTGCAGCGCCGCGAGCGGATGCGGCTCGCCGGGACGGCCGCGGTCGACGTCCGCGCCGGGAGCCGGGTCCCCGCCGCGCGACCTCGGCGCCGGCCGGCGCGCAGGCTCCGGCGCGGTCATCCGCGCGCCTCCCGTGCGGCGTTGCGCAGAGCGCGCTCGACGCTCCGCCGGTTGTCGACGGCGCCACCGTCGACCGCCCGCCGGAGCGCCTGCGGCAGGTTGCGCGCCAGGCGCTCCGCCGATCGCGCGTCGCCGCCTGCGTGGAGCACGACCCGCTGCACGCGCACGTCCGTCACCGCGCCGGCTCCAGCCAGTCCTCGAGCGCGCTCTCGCGGACGAGGCGCTCCAGCTTCGCCAGCTCGGCGCGAGCGGCGGACGCGAGGTGGGACATCCCGATCGGGACGTCCTGCGCCGCCGCGGCGAAGGCCGCGTTCACCGCGACGGTGACGATGCTCCCGCCTGCGAGCTCGAGCCGGGCCAGCGCGTCGAGGTCGAGCCCGTCCGTCGGCGCCTCCCGGGGAAGCGCCGTCTCCCAGATGCTCCGCCGGCTCGCGGCGTCGGGGAACGGGAAGTCGAGGACGAAGCGCAGCCGGCGCAGGAACGCCGGGTCGAGCGCTCCCTTCCGGTTCGTCGCGAGCACCGCGAGGCCCGGGTAGTCCTCCATCCGCTGCAGGAGGTAGTCGACCTCGATGTTCGCGTAGCGGTCGTGGCTGTCGCGCACGTCGGTGCGCTTGCCGAACAGCGCGTCCGCCTCGTCGAAGAAGAGCAGCGCCCCGCTCGACTCGGCGGCGTCGAAGATCGTGCGCAGGTGCTTCTCCGTCTCGCCGATGTACTTGTCGACGACGCCGGCCAGGTCGATTCGCTGCAGGTCGCAACCGAGAGCGCCGGCGACGACCTCGGCTGCGAGGGTCTTGCCGGTGCCGCTGGGCCCGGCGAACAGCGCCGTGATCCCGCGTGCGCGGCCGACGCGCGCCCCGAAGCCCCACTCGTCGTAGACGACCGGGCGGCGCTCGGCCTGCGCGACCAGCTCGTGCAGCCGTAGCACGAGCGGATCCGGGAGGACGAGGTCGTTCCACGTGCGCCGCGGCTCGATGATCCAGGCGAGACCGGCGGCGCTCCGGCGCGCCGCGGTGCGGCACGCGCGCCAGAGCGTGTCCTCCAGGGGCGCCGTGCCGTCGGCCTCGGCCACGGCCACGCGGACGGCCTGCGCGAGCGCGTCCGCCTCGAGCGGGAACTGCGCGGCGGTCCGGGCGAGCGGCGCGTCGTCGAGCTCGGCGCCGGCCGCCGCGAGCGCACCGGCGAGGAGCTGCCGCCGCTCCGCATAGGTCGGCGCCGGCACCTCGACCCGCGCCGCGCCGGTGGCCGGCTCACGGCCGGTGACGAACACGACGCTCTCGAGCGGCGGCCAGTCCTCCGGCAGCGCCTCGTCGACCACGTAGGCGAGCCCGGACAGCGCAGCCTCGCGGTCGAGCAGCGCGGCGGGCCGCGCCACGGGCAGACGCGCCGGCTGCAGGAGAAACGCCGTCCGGCCGAGCCGAGCGGCCGCCGCCGCGGCGACGGCGTGCAGCGGAGCAGTCGCCTCGCCGGTGAGGGAGAGCAGCGGCGCGCCGCCCGCCTGCACGACCGCCACCAGCAGCCGGGCCGCTCGTCCCGCAAGCGCCTCGTGGCGCTCCGGCAGGCCGGCGGAGGCGAGGGGCGTGAGCGCGCCGGCCAGCGCCGGCTCGGGTGCGCCGCCCACGACGAGGCCGAGCACGCCGTCCGCGAGGCGCAGGGTCCGGGCGCTCCACGGGCCGTCGCCCTCGACGCGGACGAGGTCGTGGTGGGCGAGCCGTCCGCCCTCGCCGAGCGCCGCCGCCTGCGCCGGCAGGGCGCCGCCGGCCGGGACGAGCAGGTCGAGCACGAGGCGCACGGAGAGGTGCGGGCGGCGCGCATCGTCCTGGAGGTACGCGCACAGGCGCGCGAACCCCGGATCGAGCTCGGCGGAGAGCGCGAGGCCGAGGACCTCCAGCTCGAACGCGTCCAGCCCCAGCGCCGCCGCGATCGCGGCGAGCGGCGCCTCGGCGGACGCGTCGCCACGGAAGACGGCGAGCGCGTGCGCGGCGGCCGCGACCTCGTCGGCCGCGGCGCGGGCCGCGGGGTCGTCGTCGAAGAACTCCGGCTCGGGAGGGACGAGGTCGGGCGCGGCGAGCCGCTCGGCCTCGTCGTGGCCGATTGCGAGCCCCGCAAACGCCGGCTCCGCGGGCCACGTCGCGCGCAGCCACGCGATGCGGCGGCGCGCGAGGGCGCGCGCGTGCTCGAGGACGAGCTCGGCCTCGACGCTCACGGCGTCACCGTGACCTGGTCGATGCTCTGCACGCCGTTGACGCGCACGAACACGCGCACCGCCACGCCCGGCTCCAGCTCGGGCGGCAGCGCCATCTTCAGCTGCGACGCCGTCGAGCCTGCGTCGTATCCCGTCACCGTCCGGTCGCCGACGAGCGTGACGCACTCCACCTCCGGGTGGAGGAGCCGGTCGCCGTCGACCGTCAGCTTCGTCCCGGCCTTCCCGGCGGCGTCGACCCGCGGTACGAGCGCGAACGCGACCGTGTTCGAGACGAACGTGGGCCGCCGCCGCAGCGGCTGGCCGATCATCATCCCGTGGCTGACCCGCAGCGTGTGGATGCCCGGCTGGATGCGCGGGTCGTCCTTGACGAGCACCGTCATCCGGTCCTCGCGGACGCTCGTCACCTGGGCGACGTCGGCGAGCCCGTCGATCGTGGCCAGCGTCTCGTCGCCGGCGAAGCCCGAGCCCTCGAGCACGAGCGTCTCGCCGGCGCGGATCTGGGCGGCCGTCCTCCGGGCCGCGTGGAGATCCTCGATCGTGGGCGGCGTGCCTGCGGTCACGTGCACCTTCGGCCCGCTCGCGGGGCCGATCGGGCCGACGGGGAGGACGTTCGGCGTGCCGAGCTTCGAGTCGATCTGGACGAGCGACACCTCGTATGCGGCCGAGGGCCGGAACGGCTTGTTCAGCGCCGTCCAGACCTTCGAGAGGTCTTCGAGTGAGAGCGGATCGAGCGTGACCTTCACCGCCTCGTCGGCCTCGAGCAGGTCGGCGTCGAGCACCTGGTGGCCGTCGCCGGTCTCGATCGCGGGAGTGAGGATCGGGTAGTCGTTGAGGATCCGCATCGCGCTGCCGAGGAGGTCGTGCGCGACGATCTCGTCCTGCAGCGTGTCCGACCCCGCCGCCGTCGTCGTCCCGTAGGTGTTGAGCAGGTAGTAGAGGTTGAGCGGCAGCGGCGGATGGTCGTACGCGCCTCGCTCGCCGCGATTGCGCGGCGGCATGTTGCTCAATGCGCCGTTCAGGGAGACCCGGTAGAGGAAGAGGTTGACGACCGGGGCCTCGGCGTCGGGCTCGTCCGGCGGGTTGCCGACCGTGACCACCGTTCCAGCCGGCTTGTCGAGCCGATCGTTGAGCAGGCGCTGCAACGAGAGCCCGACGGCGCCGATCGCGGCGTAGGTGCTCACCCCGTGTACGACCTCGTGGCGAGGTAGTCGTCGAAGGGAGACGACGGCGGCGGGTTCGGTGCGGCCGGTGCCGGGGCGGGTGCGGGCGGCGGATCTAGGCGAATCTCGATCGTCCCGATCTCGAGCCGCGGCTCGGGCTCCGCATGTGCCGGCGGCGTGGTGTCGGGCGTCCGCGGTGGAGCAGGTCTCGAGACGGGGGGCGCCACGGGCGGTCGCACCTCCTGCGGAGGCGTCCGCTCGGGCGTCGGCGGTGGGAGCTGCGGCTCGGCCAGAACGAGCACCGGCGGCTGGCCGGGGTCGGGCGGGACCGGGACGGGATCGCCGGGCTCGGGCGACACGGTTGCGTCCGCGGGCGATGCGGACCGCAGGGTGGGCTCCGGCGGCCGCTGCCGGACCGCTGCGGGTGGCGGCGCCGCGACGACGGCCGGTGCCACCTCGCCGGCCGAGGCCCCGCTGCGCTCCGAGCGTGGCTCGGCGGCTTGGGTGGAGGGCGGCGTTGGCGCAGGCGCAGCCGGTGACGGGGACGAGCCGGCCGCCGTAACGGGCGCGGCCTGCGCCGGCTCCGGGCTGCGCCGCACCTCCGCCGCCGCCCGGGCCGGCGTCACGGCCGGCGGCGGCGCGACGGGCTGCGGCGGTGCAGGCGGCACGGCGGTGACGACCGGCTGCGGAGGAACCGCGGGTCCGGATCCCGGTGCCCGTTCTTCCGCCGGCGGCTCGGGTGCCGCGGCCGCCGGCTGCGCGACCGTCTCGACCTCCTCCACCGCGAGCTCCGGCACGCCGCCGGCCGGGCCGGGAGGCGCGGGCGGCCGCACCGGTGCCGCGAGGCCGGCGCCGCGCGCGACGATGCGGCTGACGAACGGGCTCGCGGTCACGCGGCACCGGCCTCCGCCGCGATCAGCTCGATGTAGCGCGCCCGGCGCTCCGGGCCGAGCGCGACGATCTCCGCCTCACTCCAGTGGTAGTGGCGCGCCAGCGTGTGCACGTCGAGCTCGAGCTGGGCGCGGCGGTGCTCGAGCTCCGTCCAGAGGTAGGCCCCGGGATCCAGCGCCGCCACGACCTCGGCGCCGCAGGCGGGGCAGGGCCCGCGCAGCAGGATCTCTGCGCCGGGATCGAGCTCCTCCAGCAGCCGGGCCGCCGCGTCCACGTCGTCGCCGGCGAGCATGCAGCCGCGGACGAGCTCGTCCACCGCCGCGGTCGGATCGTCGAGGGCGCGCAGCGCGGCCCGCTCGTGATCGGCGCCGGTGACGGCGCGCACCCCGGCGCACTCGACCGGCGCGGGCGCGTCGGCCGGCTCGCCGAGCAGGTCGCGGATCGAGACGGTGAGCTCGAGCGTCTCGCCGCAGGAGCACTCGCAGAGGCACTCCATCTCGTCGCCGACGAGCGCGGCGCGCAGCCCGAGCAGGATGCGGTCACGGTCGCCGACCGTCAGGGCGCGCGCCTCGTCGAGCCCGAACGGCGCGACGTCGTCGAGCGCCGCGACCGCGGCGGCGACGAGCCCGCTGACGCGGCGTGCCGGCACCTCCACGGCAAGCGAGTCGAGCAGCGTGCGCTGTGTCTCGGAGTCGAGCGGCACGATCCTCGCCGCCCGCAGGCAGCGTCCCTCGCGCCACAGTCCGGATGCGAGCGTGACGTCGGTCGTTCCCTGCATGGACTACGACGGCGGCTCGAGGAACGACGGCTCCGTCGGCTCGGTGACGGCGGTGTCGCGCTGCCAGCCCTCGTTCTCGAGCTTCAGGGTCTGGATCGCGACGGCGTTCGCGTTCGCGTCGAGCTCCGGCAGCGCCTGGAACTCCGACACCCAGCAGCGGAAGACGTGGTAGGCGATCGCCAGCTGACCGGCCTCGTTGTAGAGCTCGATCGTGACGTCCTTGCGGAAGTCCTTGAGCGAGACCTCGAGGCCGAGGCCGGCGCCGAAGTTCCAGACCTTGTTCGCCCACTGCTCGAACTCGAGGTCGTGTGTGACGCCGCGCTCGAGCGTGATCGCCTCGAACTCGGTCTTGCCGGGCGACTTGCGGCTCGACGACGGGTCGCCTCCCTCGCGGTGCTTGACCGCCTCCGTCGTGCGCTTGAACGCGCTGACCTTGCTGACGCCGGCGACGTATTTGTTGTCCCACTTGACCCGGAACTTGAAGTTCTTGTACGGGTCGAACCGCTCCGGATTGACGCTGAATTCCATCGTGCCTCCCTAGACGTCGAGCTGTCCCGCGAGCTGCGTGATCTGGATGACGACGAACTCGGCAGGCTTGAGCGGTGCGAAGCCGACGATGATGTTCACGACCCCCAGGTCGATGTCCGCCTGGGTCGTCGTCTCCGAGTCGCACTTGACGAGGTATGCCTGGCGCGGCGACGCGCCCTCGAAGGCGTGCTGCCGGAACAGGTTGTGCATGAACGTCCCGACGCTCAGACGCAGCTGCGCCCAGAGCGGCTCGTCGTTCGGCTCGAACACCGCCCACTTCGTGCCGCGGAAGAGCGACTCCTCGATGTAGAGCGCGAGCCGGCGGACCGGGATGTACTTCCACTGGTTCGCGAGCTGGTCGGCGCCGTACAGCGTGCGCGCGCCCCAGACGACGTTCCCGTACACCGGCAGGGCGCGGGTCACGTTCAATCCGAGCGGGTTCAGCGTCCCCTGCTCGGCGTCGTTGAGCGGGACGTCGACGCCGGTGGGCCCGCGCAGCGTCGCCTCGGTCCCGGCCGGCGCCTTCCAGACGCCGCGCGAGGCGTCGATGCGCGCGAAGAGACCGGCGATCGCCCCCGCGGACGGCATCGGCCGCGCCCGGTTCCCCTGCATCGGGTCGGGGAAGTCGAGCCGCGGGAAGTACGCCGCGGCGTTCGCGCTCTTCGGCGTGCTCACGGCCGAGATCCAGTCCGTCGCGCCGGCGAGGGACGAGACGTTGCCCGGCAGGTCGGTGACGAAGAACGCGCGCCGCAGCTCGCAGTAGCCCATCGCGGCGGTGAGCCCCGACGTCGTCGCGACGATCGAGTCGGGGAGGACGAGCAGGTTGAAGATGTCGACGTGGTCGAGCGCGTAGATCCCCGTCTGGAGGGCCGGGTCCCCGATCACGTCCGTGTCGATCGCCGGCGGGGTTCCGTCGCTCCCCAGAGCCGCCGCGGACTGTGCGTCGATCGGCGTCGTGTCGGCCGTGGACGGGCTGTAGGCCGCGACGTTCTCCAGCACCTGGTTGGGGCCGAAGCCGATCGTCGCCGCGGGCGTGCCGCCGGCGCCGGTGATCGAGATCGAGGTGTCCGGGCGGCCGCCGGCCGTGAGCACGAGCTGGTCGGCGACGAGCGCCACGTGGGTGCCCGCGAGCTCCGCGGCGACTCCCGGATTGCCGAGCGCCGCGGCCTGGATCGCGGCCTGCAGGCCGGCGCGCAGGTCCTCCTTCGTGTCGTAGGTGAGGTTCTGCGCGAGGAGGACGAGGTTGTTGATCGTCGTCGCCCCGGCCTTGGTCGTGACCTTGAGGTTGAACGTCAGGTTGCCGCCGCTCGCATCGAGCGCCCCCGGAAGTGCGCCGCCGAGCGCGGTGTCGAGCGGCTCCCCGAGGGTGCCCGTCGGAGCAGGACGCAGGCCCGCCACGCCGTCCACCTCGACGCCGCCGTTCTGCACGCCCAGTCCGAAGGTGACGGCGAGGTCGTGGTCGGGGGCCGAGAAGACGTGCACCGACGACCGTTCGTCCGTCCTCGCGCTCGTGAGCTTGATGCGGCGATGTCCGGCGCCGCCGACGAGCGCCACCGTGAGGTCGGCGGGCGCGATCCCGGCTGCCGTGAGCGCGCTCTGCAGCTCGTTCCGGATGTTCGTCGACCCGGTCACCGAGTTCGCGGTGATCGCCGTGATCGGCGCGTCGCCGTCGAGGCTGACGACGAGCTTGCCGCCGGCGGGGACCGGCGTCGCCTCGACGATCTCGGTCATGCCCTCGCTCGTTCCGGCGCCCGGGTTCGCGGGGAACCCGGCCGGCCGCTCCGCATCGAGCAGCTTCGAGTTCGCGTTGATCACGTCGACGGCGTACGTCGGCGCGAAGCTGTTCAGCGTCAGGTTGAGGAACGACTCGGAGACGCCCGGCACGAGCTGGCCGCCCGAGACGACGTACTCCGTGACGGTGAGGTTGAAGAGGCTGGAGGGATTCGTCGTCCCGTAGTCGACGGTGATCCGCAGCGTGTTCGCCCACGTGCCGGACGAGCTCGCCCGCAGGGCGAGGACGTCCGTGTCCTCGGCCAGGTTCTGGACGGTCACCGAGGCGGCGTCCGCGTTGACCGCGACGCGCACGATCCATGCCTCGGAGCCGCCGTTGAGGAAGAACTGCTGCACCGCGTAGGTGAGCGGGCTGTCCGGATCGAGCCCGCCGAACGTGCGCTGGAAGTCGCCGAAGCTGAAGATGTGCGTCGGCTGGTTGGCCGGCCCGCGCTTCGTGTACCCGACGAACGCCGTCACCGAGGTCGAGACGCCGACGATCGTGTGGACGGTGCTCGGAAGCTCCTCGATGTAGACGCCGGGGTAGGTGGGTGTGATGGGCACGATGCCTCCTGGCGCCTAGGGCGCTGGTCGTGGTTCGAAGAACAGGTCGCCGCGCCGGCGCGCGTGGCGGACGGCCGAGCGGATCGAGGTGGGCGAGAGCTCGCCGAGCAGCCGGCGGTGCGGTCTCAGCTCGTACACCACCGCGGTGCGCGCATCCTCGGCGACCGTCAGTGCCTGGGCATGCGGGGCGAGCCGCAGGAGGTCGTCGAGCTCGCGCGGGCCCGCCTGCTGCTCCCCGACGATCACGACGTCCGGCTTCGTCAGCGACACGGCGTCGACGACCGAATCGACGCCGGCCGGCGGATGAAGCACCGTGACCTCGGCGTCGTCGGCGAAGACGCTGTCGAGAATGTCAACGAGCAGCTTCGGCATCGCGTAGATCAGCACTCGGGTCCTGGGCAACGCACGACCTTGCCGCGACTATCCGTCCGGCGGCCGTGGCTGGGAATGGGCCTTCGGATCGAACTTCGGTCCTGCAGGAGATCCGGGCCGGAGTGGACCGAAGGACCTGGTCCCTCGCCCGGGCCTCTTTACAGCGCGGTTCGAGGGTCGTAGTCTCGGAAGCTCAAACGGACTGCGGCCGCGAGTGGAGGGAGATCGCCATGGCGACCGACGTCGCAGCTCCGACCAAGGAAGTGAGGGGGGCCACCCGGCCGCTGCGCGTGCTCGCGCTCGACGGCGGCGGGATCCGGGGCGTCCTCCCGGCCACCCTGCTGGCCGAGATCGAGAAGCGCACCGGAAAGCGGATCGCCGAGATGTTCGACCTGATCGCCGGCACGTCCACCGGCGGCATCCTCGCGCTCGGGCTGACGAAGCCCGACCCGGCCGACGAGACGAAGCCGCAGTACACCGCGCAGGAGCTGATCGGGATGTACGAGGAGAAGGGGCATGTGATCTTCGGCCTCACGCTCGGCCACCGGCTGATCACGCTCTTCGGGCTGTTCGGGAGCAAGTACGCCGTGCGCGGGCTCGACGAGACGCTCCTCGGCTACTTCGGCGACGCACGCCTCAAGGATGCGATCGCGGAGGTGCTGATCACGAGCTACGACCTGGAGAGCCGCGACTCCTGGTTCCTCGCCCGGCACAAGGCGCGTGAGGACGCCAAGGCCAACGACTTCCCGATGGTGCACGTCGCGCGGGCCACGTCCGCCGCGCCGACCTACTTCCGGCCGGAGCGGCTGTCGGACGACCCGCCGACCGCGATGATCGACGGAGGCGTCCACTCGAACAACCCGGCGATGTGCGCCTGGGTGGAGTCCGTGAAGCTCTACGGCCAGCAGGACGTCGTCGTGGTCTCGCTGGGCACCGGCCAGGTCAAGACCCCGATCTCGTTCGCCAAGGCGCGCAAGTGGGGCCTGATCGGCTGGGTGCGGCCGTTGATCGGCATCTTCATGGACGGCGTCGCCGCGACGGTGGAGCACGAGATGGGCTGGCTCCTGCCGCCGAAGGACGGCGAGCCGCGCTACTTCCGCTTCCAGGCCGAGCTGCCGCCGGGGATGGGGTCGATGGACAACACGAGTGCCGAGCACATCGCCGGTCTGAAGAAGCAGGCCCAGCTGATCATCAAGAGCCACGAGGGGGACTTCGACGATCTCTGCGTGCTGCTGCAGGATCCGCGTCCGGCGCCGCAGCGGCTGCCGTCGTGATGTCTAGGAGCCGGATCCGGGGTGGAAGTAGGCCTGGTAGATCCGCTTCGCGGCGGGCGCCGCGGCCTCGGCGCCGAAGCCGCCCTTCTCGACCATCACGACGACGACGAGCTTGGGGTGGTCGTACGGCGCCCACGACGCGTACCAGGAGTGGTCGGGGCAGCTCACGCCGCACGTCTCGGCGGTGCCGGTCTTGCCGGCGATTGGGGGCTGGAAGCCGGAGAACACGCTGGCCGACGTCCCGCCCGAGTTGTTCGCGGCCTCGTAGAGGCCCTGCCTGATCGCCGTGGTGTACGGGGAGAGGTGCACCTTGCGCACCGGCTTGAACGGGAGGACGTGCCGGACACCGTTCCGGATCACGGCCTCGCCGACGTGCGGCCGCACGACCTTGCCGCCGTTGATCAGGGCCGAGTAGGCGACGGCGAGCTGGAGCGGGCTGACCTCGAGCGCACCCTGGCCGATCGCGAGGTTGACCGCCTGGCCCTCCGTGTACGGCGTGCCTGCGAGCCGCTCGAAGTACGAGCCGGGCATCGGCAGGTAGCCGGCCGCCGCACCGGTCAGGTCGATCGGCGGCCGTGTGCCGAGCCCGAGTTTGCGCGCCCAGCTCTGGATCAATGTCGCCTTCCGGGCGGGATCGGACTCCCAGATCCTGGCCCCGAGCCGGTAGAACCACGTGTCGCAGGACTGCTCGAGCGCCGTCGGCAGCGTCATCTCCTCGTAGGCGCCTCGCTCGACGTTGAAGAACGTGTGGTTGCCGAGCGTGAACGAGCCCGAGCAGAGCTGCGGGGTGTACGGCGTGATGATCCCGGCGCTGAGCGCCGCCTCGGAGATGAGCGGCTTGAACGTCGAGCCGGTCGGATAGACGCCGGTGATCGCGCGGTTGAGGCCGGGCGTCGTGTACTGCTCGTGCAGGATCCGCGAGTAGTACTCCGGCTTGTTGGCGGCCAGCTTCTCGTTGAAGGTCGGATAGCTCACGAGCGCCTTGATCGCTCCCGTCCAGGGATCGATCGCCACGGCGGACGCTCCGGGCGGCGCGTTGCCGTGCAGGTGCGCCTGCTCGATTCCGTAGAGGAGCGCGTTCTGCGCAGCCCGCTGTAGGCGCGAGTCGATCGAGAGCTGCAGCGTCGGCAGCGGCTTCTGCTGTGGCACGCGCAGGGATCCGGCGATGCGGCCGAGCGAGTCGACCGGGATCTTCGCGTGCACGAACCCGTCGTTGAGGAGGGAGTCGTAGGCGGCTTCGACGCCGCTCTGGCCCACGACCTCGCCCGGCTGCGCGTTCCTGTACGCGTGTGACTTCAGCTGCCCGCGGGTCACCTGGCCCAGCAGGCCGAGGAACTCGCTGCCAAAGGCGCCCTGCGGATAGCTCCGAGTCGATTCGTACCCGACCTTGAAGCCCGGGTACTTCCCGCTCCGCTCCTCCATGTACGTCGTGAGCGCGGCGGGCGGCCGCAGGACGACGGCGGCGGGCGAGAAGGGGGACTGGAGAACGGACCTCTTGATCCGCGCCACGAGCACGTTCCGGCGGGTGCCGGTCAGCACGGCGAGGCGGTGCAGCGCGCGCAGGCCTGCGGCGCTCGGGTGCCAGCGGCCGTGCGCGTCCCGCGTGCCGAGGGACGCCGCGTCGGCCTCGATGACCACGTGGCCCGTGGTGCCGGCGAGCAGGTTCCCCTTGTCGTCGACGATCGCGCCGCGCGCGCCGAGCAGGTCGACGGTGCGGAACGCCTGTGTGTGAGCCGCGTGCGCGTATTGCTTCCCGTGCAGCACCTGGATCGACCAGGCGCGCAGCAGGAGCAGCGAAAGGCCGGCGGCCACGATCACCGCCAGGCCTCCCACCCGGACGTAGAAGCCCGGGCTGCGGAAGTAGGGCGCGTCGGCGCGGGAGTACGGCTGCAGGCTCCGCCCGCGCGGCAGGTTGCGGGGGAGCTTCAACCGACGGCGAGGTTCCGGTCTAGAGATCGCCACGGTGGGCTTCCAGACTAGACGCTTTCCGGCTCGGTCACCGGGCTGCGAGCACGTCGTCGAGCCATTCCGTCAGCGTCTGGGTGTACGCCGGGCTGATCGCTCCGCCGATCGTAGGCGCATGGTCCGTGCCGGGGAGCCGGACGACCGTCACCTCCTCGTTGCCGGAGCGCTCCCAGGCCGCGATGCTGGGCTCGATCGGCGTCCACTCGTCCTCCTCGCCGTAGAAGAGGAGCACCGGACATCGCACCGAGCCGAGGCTCGGTGCGGGATCGAAGTCCATGTCGGGCCAGTCGGTCGTGGGGTCGAGCGTGCGCGGGACGTGGGCGAGCGGGAACCACGGGCGCCCGGCGTAGCGGTCGACCACCGCCTGCGCCGCCTCGAGGCGGCTGCGGTCGCGCAGTGATTCCTCCAGCGCGGCGCGTAGTTCGGCCAGCTCCCGCAGCGCGTCCTGGTCGTCGTAGCCGCTGCGCCGCAGCTGCTCCGCCGTGCCGTAGCGCATCTGCACCGCCGGGCTGACCCCGCAGGCGGCGAGCAGGACGAGGAACACGATCTCGGACGACCGAGCCGCCGCGAGCGCCGCCGCCCAGGCCCCCTGGCTCCACGCCCAGAGCCCGAGCGGAACGTCGCAGACCTCGTCCCGCAGCATGCCGAGAGCGGCGAGAGCGTCCTCGGCCTGCGCCTCGAACGGGACGTCCTCGTCGGTCGGCGAGGTGCGCCGGTCGAAGCGGAGGACGGCGAGGCCCCGCGGCGCGAGCGTTTCCGCCAGATCGTCGAACAGGAGCTGGCGGCGGGAGCCGTCGGAGGCGGGGTGGAGGGGGACGACGCCGCCTCGCACCGTGCCTGCGGGGAGGCTCAGCGTCGCGGGGAGGCCCGCGACCGTCAGCTCGCGCTCGGGCACTACTCGTCCGCGAGCTCGTCCGCCAGGAGCGAGAGGGCGAACGAGCGCCAGGCGAGGTCGGGATCGGCGCGGAGCGACTCCCTGGCGGACGTCACCGCCGGGAGATCGTCCGCCGGCAGCCGGTCGAGCGCGGCGGCGAGCTGGGCGCGCCGCTCCGGCGTGTCGAGCTCGCCGGCCAGACGCTCCGCCGCGACCGAGTCCGGCCCGACGTCCCGGTGCGGGTCGCCGCCGGCGGCGAGCACGAACATCGCCCGGCGGCGGGCTCCGTTGAGCTCGGCCTCGTCGACCGCCACCTCGTCCTTGACGAGCCAGCAAAGCACCACCAGGAGCTCGCCCGAGCGCGGGTCGAGCTCCGCCTGCTCGAGCTCCTCGAGCCTAGCCCGGGTCCCGGCAGTCACCTGTCTCGCCCTCGCAGCAGCCGAGCTTGAGGCGACACTTCGGGCACTGGAAGGTGCCGTGTCGCCACTCCATCTCGGCGTTGCAGCGGGGGCAGGTCTCCTTCACCCCTCCGAGATTACGTCCTCGATCCGACGGAACTCGAGCACCTTCTCGAAGCCGAGCTTGCGCAGCGCCGGGCTGGACTGGTCGTTCGCGCTCACGGTCAAGGCCGGGGTGCCGCGGTGAACGGCTTCGTCCCAGCGAGCCCGCACGAGGGCGCGGTAGCAGCCGCGGCCGCGCGCCTCCTCCAGCACCGAGCCGCCCCAGAGAAGCATTCCCCGGCTGCTCGGAGTCGCGCCGGCGGCGCCGACGAGC
>DASTZY010000003.1:0-2274 GCA_035764085.1 Gaiellaceae bacterium | reverse complement strand
TCAAATGATCGCCTGGATCGTCCCCCTTATCGTCGTCGTCTTTGTCCTCTTCACCCTGTGGCGGACGGTCCGGATCATTCCCCAGGCGCGGGCCGGTGTCGTCGAGCGCTTCGGCCGCTACTCGCGCACGCTTACGCCGGGGCTGACGATCGTCGTGCCCTTCGTCGACCGGGTGAAGCCGCTGCTCGACCTGCGCGAACAGGTCGTCTCCTTCCAGCCACAGCCGGTGATCACCGAGGACAACCTCGTGGTCAACATCGACACGGTCCTCTACTTCCAGGTCACCGACGCCAAGGCGGCAACCTACGAGATCGCCAACTACATCCAGGCGATCGAGCAGCTGACGGTCACGACCTTACGGAACGTGATCGGCGGGATCGCGCTCGAGAAGACACTCACCTCGCGCGACCACATCAACACCCAGCTACGCAGCGTCCTGGACGAGGCAACCGGCAAGTGGGGCATCCGGGTCAACCGCGTCGAGTTGAAGGCGATCGACCCGCCCGCCTCGATCCAGGACTCGATGGAGAAGCAGATGCGCGCCGACCGCGAGAAGCGCGCCGTCGTCCTGCAGGCCGAAGGCGAGCGACAGTCGGCGATCCTCAGGGCGGAGGGCGAGAGGCAGGCAGCCATCCTCAAGGCCCAAGGGCAGCGCGAGGCGACGATGCTGCAGGCCGAAGGACAGGCCAAGGCGATCGAGACCGTCTTCCAGGCCATCCACGACGGCAAGCCCGACCCCGAACTGCTCGCCTACCAGTACCTCCAAACACTGCCGCTGATCGCGCAGGGCGACTCGAACAAGCTCTGGCTGATACCAAGCGAATTCACACACGCGCTCGAACGCTTCCAAGAAGAATTCACGCCAAGCGCAAACGGGAAGGCACCGATCCCACCCCTGACCACGAACGTCGCAGGGAAGCGCTAGGCCATGTTCAGCTCGAACGTCCAACCAAAACGCACAATCCACCCCCGGCCAACCCCCTGGCACTGCACCTGCCCCGAACCGCAGGGGACCTACCGGCTCAACGACCCCCAACTCACCCGCTGCCCAGCCTGCGGCGCCGCGCGCCCGGACGTGCCTGTCCCAGCGTTGGTCTCGGCGACGGCCCGTGGTGACTGCGCGCCGCTTCAACGCTGGGAAGACGAAGGGGGCCACTACCGCGCCGACGAACCGTATGGCGAGGCCGACCCCACTAAACGCGCCCCGGCCGGACTCACCTGGTCCGAGTTCCTGCCGCGTTTCTTTCCCGGGCGGCGCCGCCACGATCTCGAGGCCCTCGGAGCGTATGCGGCGTACAGATCCGCGAAGGAGTCCCCATCGGGAGCGACAACATGAGGAAGAGCCTGAAGCGGATACTCGACCGGCTGCGCGCGGCAGCCAACGGCAGACTCCGCAAACCGACGTCGGCACGCGGCGGCCTGCAGGTGCCGCAGCGGACGCAGGCGCGCTAGACATGCGGACTGCGATCGTCTCCACCTACCCACCGCGTGCCTGCGGGATAGGCACCTTCTCCGCCGACCTCCGAGCGACACTCACCGGCACAGGGATCGTGACGCGCGCCGATCTCGTCGCGGTTGTGAACGAACCGTCGAGCCCACAGCGGCGGGGCGTGCTGGCGACGATCGCGCAGGCCGTGCGTGGCGACTATGTGCGGACTGCTCGGATGCTGGGACGGCTCGATGTCGACGTCGTGTTGCTTCAGCACGAGTACGGGATTTACGGCGGCCGCGACGGGGAGTACGTGCTGTCGTTTGCGCAAGAACTGGCGCAGCCGCTCGTGGTGACCCTGCACACGGTGCTGTCGGAGCCCACGCCGCACCAGGCGCAAGTGCTGACGGACTTGTGCGCCGAGGCGGAGCTCGTAATCGTGATGACGGACACGGCGCTTCGATTGCTGGTCGAGTCGGGCACTTGCCCGGAAGAAAAGGTGCGTGTGGTGCCGCACGGAGCGCCGGCGCGTATTGCCGAGAGGGCCGCACGTGAGCTCCGGTCTCCGTGGTCTCCTTCGTCTGCCGCCCAGGAGCCGTTCCGACTCTCCACGTTCGGCCTGATCTCGGCCGGCAAGGGATTGGAGACGGTGCTCGATGCGCTGCCGGCGATGATCGAACGTCACCCGGAGATCGTCTACACGGTCGCCGGGCGCACCCATCCGGATGTCTCGCGTCGGGAAGGGGAGCGGTACCGGCTGACGCTCGAGCGGCGCGTGCACGAGCTCGGGCTCGGCGGCGTAGTCGAGTTCGACGACCGGTTCCTGTCGGTCGACGAGCTCTCCG
>DASTZY010000002.1:0-11386 GCA_035764085.1 Gaiellaceae bacterium | reverse complement strand
GCCGGCGCGGGAAGGCGCACCCGACGCCGAGGTCACGGTCGTGAACCGCCTCGAGCTCGAGGTGCTCGGTGCGCGGGCCGGGCTCGTGGCGCTCACGCTCGGCGCGGAGGGCGCCGTGCTCCTCGAGAACGGGGAGGAGGTGGCACGCGCGGCTCCGCCCCCGGTCGAGGCGGTCGACGGCACCGCCGCCGGCGACGCATTCACCGCCTGCCTCGTCGTCTCGCTGCTCGAGGGCCGGCCGCGCGAGGAATCGCTGCGCCGTGCCTGCGCCGCGGGCGCGCTCGCCGCCTCGCGCTTCGGCGCCCAGACCTCGTTGCCGACCGCCGAGGAGGTGGATGCTCTCCTGTGAGCAGGAAGATCGTCATCGACTGTGACCCGGGCCACGACGACGCGATCGCGATCCTGCTCGCGCTCGCCTCGCCGGAGCTCGACCTGATCGGCGTCACCACGGTCGCCGGCAACCAGACCCTCGACAAGACGACCCGCAATGCGCTCGTCACGCTCGAGATCGCGGGTCGCAGCGATATCCCAGTTGCGGCCGGAGCGGACGCGCCGCTGCGCCGGGAGCTTCGCACCGCCGCGCACGTCCACGGCGAGACCGGCCTGGACGGGCCCGAGCTGCCGGAGCCCTCCGCGCTGCCGGTGGAGGTGCGCGCCGCCGACTTCCTCGCCGAGCTGATCGAGCCGGGGGTCGTCCTGGTTCCGACGGCGCCGCTCACGAACGTTGCGCTGATGCTCGAACGGCACCCGGACGTGCGCGAGCGGCTCGACCGGATCGTCTGGATGGGCGGCTCGATCGCCGAGGGGAACATCACGCCGGCCGCCGAGTTCAACGCCTTCGTCGACCCCGAGGCTGCCACGGCGGTATTCGCGAGCGGAATCCCGATCACGATGGTCGGGCTCGACGTCACCCACAAGGCGCTCTTCACCCACGACCACGCCGAGCGTCTGCGCCGCACCGGCCGGGCCGGCCGCTTCGTCGCCGAGCTGTCGGACTTCTTCCAGGCCTTCCACGAGCGCTCGTACGGCTTCGCCGGCTCCCCGATCCACGACGCGATGGCCGTCGCCCACGTCATCGACCCCACGCTCCTCACGACGCGGCACGTCAACGTCGCAGTCGAGACCGGGTCGCAGTTCTGCGACGGCCGGACGGTCGTCGATCTGCGCGGCGTCACCGGACGCGAGCCGAACGCCGAGGTCGGGGTGGACGTCGAGTCCGACCGGTTCCTTGAGCTCCTCGTCTCCCGGATCGCTTCCCTGTCGTGATCGTCTTCGCCTGCATCGCCCCGCACGGCGACGTCGACCTGGCACCCGAGCTGCGCGCCGGGATGGAGGAGCTGGGACGCCGCTGCGCCGCGGCCGCTCCGGACGCGGCGGTGGTCGTGACGCCGCACTCGGTCCACGTCGACGGCCACTACGCCGTGGTGACGGCCGCGAGGGTGGGGGAGTGGGAGACCGACCGCGGGCTCGCCGCCGCGCTGCTCGGGTCGGATCTGCCGGTGCTCGGCGTGTCGTACGGCGGCAACGACCCTGCGACGGCGGAGTTCCCGCTCGACTGGGGTGCGGAGGTGCCGCTCGAGTTCCTCCGGCCGCCGCGGGCCGTCGTGGTCTCGCCCTCCCGCGACCGGCCGCTCGAGGAGCACCTGCGCCTCGGCGAGGCGATCGCGGAGCTGCCCGGCCGCGTGGCGCTCGTCGCCAGCGCCGACCACGGACACGCGCACGATCCCGACGGCCCGTACGGCTTCGACCCGGCGGCGGCGGCCTACGACGCCCGGCTGCAGGAGATCCTGGCCTCGGACCGCCTCGACTTCCTCTCGCTCGCGGAGACGGTCGAGGCGGCGAAGGCCGACTCGCTCTGGCAGCTCCTCGTCCTCCAGGGCGCCGTGAGCGAGACGGCGAGCGTGGACGTCCTGGCATACGCCGCCCCGACGTACTACGGGATGCTCGTCGCTCAGGTTCAGACGGCGGCGTAGACGCGCCACTCGCCCGGGACG
Source organism: Gaiellaceae bacterium (assembly GCA_035764085.1). Lineage (GTDB taxonomy): Bacteria > Actinomycetota > Thermoleophilia > Gaiellales > Gaiellaceae > Palsa-739. The sequence continues at coordinate 9,392 of DASTZY010000002.1, read as the reverse complement.
CCCTTGAGCTCGTGGGCTCCGCGATCCTCGAAGGAAAGGCCGGAGCCCGAGACGAGATCCTTCACGGTCTGGGAGACCAGGACCTCGCCCGGTCCGGCGAGGGAGGCGATGCGCGCCCCGGTGTGAACGGCGATCCCACGAACCTTCGGGCCGTCGAGCTCGCATTCGCCCGTGTGCACTCCGGCCCTGACCTCCACGCCGAGCTCGCGGACGGCCCCGCCGATCGAGAGTGCACACCGCACCGCCCGCGCCGGCCCGTCGAACGTCGCGAAGAAGCCGTCGCCCGCCGTGTCCACTTCACGTCCGCGGAATCTCTCGATCTCCCGGCGCACGCTGGCATCGTGGGCGCGGAGCAGATCGCGCCAGTCGCGATCTCCCAGCTCGGCGGCCCGCTCGGTCGATCCGACCAGGTCCGTGAAGAGAACCGTCGCCAGCACGCGGTCGGGCTCCGGCACGGGTCGTGTGCCGGTCAGGAACTCCTCGATCTCGTCCGCGATCGCGTCGGTGTCGCCGGCGGAGATCCAGTGATCGTCGCCGGGAAGCTCGACGAACTTCGCGCCGGGGATCTTCGCCGCCAGGTAGCGCCCCTCCGCGATGTTGACGTCCCGGTCGCCCGCGCGGTGAAGAACCAGCGTCGGCACGCGGATTGTGGCAAGGACTTCCCGAACGTCGATGTACGAGTTCATGCGCAGGAGAGCGGCCGCCGCGCCCGGGCTGGCCGACCTCCGAAGGTACTGCTCGAGATGACGCACGAACTGCTCGTCGCCCACACGGCTCGGCGCGTAGTACGCGACGTCCTCCGGCCGCAGGTGGCCCCAGTTCCGTTCGACATCGAGCGCCGCCTCCTCACGATCGTCCGTGTCCGGCGCCCACGGGTAGTCGTCGTCGGGGTCGCGGCGCTTCGCGAAGCAACCGAGCGTGATCAATGCGGTGGTGCGCTCGGGATGCGTGGCCGCGTAGAGGAGGCACATGTTGCCCCCTTCGGAGTGCCCGAAGAGGGCCGCACGCTGCGAACCGACGCTTTCGAGCACCGCGCGCACGTCGTCCATGCGCTCCTCGAGCGTCGGCAGCTTGTCGTTGGAGACTCGGTCGGAAAGGCCCGTTCCGCGCTTGTCGAAGAGGATGAGACGAGAGAAGGAAGCGAGGCGATCGAGGAAGCGCGCCATCGCAGGCTCCTCCCACATCAGCTCGACGTTCGACATCCAGCCGGGGACGTAGACCAGGTCGGTGGGTCCCTCGCCCGTCACCTGATACGCGATGTTGACGTCGCCGCTTCGTGCGTACCGCGTCTCCGGCGCCATCGGGACGGAGGATAGGCCCGGCCGCGGGCGAAAACCAAGCCGTGCCGCGCCGCAAGCGGAAGTCCAAGCTGCGCCCCAAGCTGCCGAGCCGCGTCAAGAAGACGCGGACGAAGCGCGGCGCGAAGACGCGCGGCCAGCACCCCGAGCTCTGGGGGCTCGGTGCCGTCGCGCTGGGGCTCTTCCTCGGCGCCGTCCTCTACTTCGGCTGGAACGGCGGCTACGTCGGCGGCTGGCTCGGCGAGGGGCTCGACCGTCTCGTCGGCGAGGCCAGGTACGTCGTCCCGGTCGCGCTGACCGCGCTCGGCGCTCTCGTCGTGACGCGCAGCGCGCTGGTCGACGTCCGTCCTTTCCGCACCGGGCTCGCGGTGCTCGGGTGCGGCCTCATGATCACGCTCGGCAAGGATCAGGGCGGCTACGCCGGCCAGGTCCTCGGCGGGGCCGTCGGAATCGCGCTCGGCGTCACCGGCTCGTTGCTGCTCGGCGTCCTGCTCATGCTCGTCGGCTCGCTCCTGCTCTCCGGCGCGTCGCTCGGCGCGATGCTCCGCCGCTCCGGCCGCGGGCTGCACCTCGCCGCACGCAAGGCGCGCTCGCGGCGGCCCACCCGGGAGACCGAGGACTGGCCCCGGCCGGAGCCCGTCCGTCCGGCCCCGTCGCTCGCGCCTCCGGTCGACGCGGTCTCGGCCTTCCCGGACGTCGTGGGGGAGAGCGTCCCGCCGCCGCATGCCGGTGCGCAGCCGGCGCCGCTCCAGACCGAGCCGCCGGCGCTGTTCGAGGATCCCCCCACGCTCTTCGACGAGGTGACCTCGGAGCACGCGGAGTACAAGCTGCCGGACGCCGGCGTGCTGCGCGTCTCGCCCGAGCGCGGCGACGAGTCCGGCGAGGCGGCGGCGCGCGTCGCCGAGCTGCTCGTGCAGACGCTCGCCCACTTCGGCGTCGAGGCGACGGTGATCGGCCAGATCTCCGGCCCGCGCGTGACGCGCTACGAGCTGCAGCTCGCACCCGGGACCAAGGTGGCGAAGGTCGCCGCGCTCAAGGACGACCTCTCCTACGCGCTCGCCACGACCGAGATCCGCATCCTCGCGCCGATCCCCGGCAAGCAGGCGGTCGGCGTCGAGCTCCCGAACCTCTCGCCGAACCTCGTCACGCTCGGCGACATCTACGAGCCGCTGCCGGCGACCGCCAGCCCCGTCTCGGTCTGGCTCGGCAAGGACATCTCCGGCGCCGCGGTCTGGACCGATCTCGCCAGGATGCCGCACCTGCTCGTCGCGGGCACGACCGGCTCGGGCAAGTCGGGCTGCCTCAACACGCTGCTCACGTCGGTCCTTCTGCGGGCGACGCCGGACGACGTGCGGCTGATCCTGATCGACCCGAAGCGGATCGAGCTGAGCCACTTCGAGTCGGTGCCGCATCTCCTCACGCCCGTCGTCTCCAGCCCGAAGGAGGCGAGCGCCGTCCTCGCCAACTGCCTAGCCGAGATGGAGCGCCGCTACGAGCGGCTCTCGCAGGTGCGCGCCCGCAACATCAACGAGGCGAACCGCGCCTTCCGACAGCGCGGGGAGCCGACGCTCCCATATGTGCTGGTCGTGATCGACGAGCTCGCCGACCTGATGATGGTCGCGCCGCAGGCGGTCGAGGACGCCGTGATCCGGCTCGCGCAGAAGTCGCGCGCCGTCGGGATCCACCTCGTGCTCGCCACGCAGCGCCCGTCGGTCGACGTGATCACGGGAATGATCAAGGCGAACGTCCCGTCACGGATCGCCTTCGCCGTCTCGTCGCAGACCGACTCGCGCGTGATCCTCGACTCCGGCGGCGCGGAGTCGCTGCTCGGCCAGGGCGACATGCTGTTCAAGCCGCTCGGCACCTCGCGCCTGCAGCGTGTGCAGGGCGCCTTCGTGACGGAGGAGGAGATCGCGCTCGTCGTCGAGCAGACCCGGCAGCGCGAGCAGGAGCTGGACGAGAGCTACCTCGAGCTTCCGGAAGTCTTCGCCGAGTCCGAGGACGACACCGAGCACGGCGACTTCGACCCCGACGACGATCCCCTGCTCGACAAGGCGATCGAGATCGTCGTCCAGACACAGAGCGCGTCCGTGTCACTCCTGCAGCGCCGGCTGCGCGTCGGCTACACGCGCGCCGGTCGCCTGATCGACATGCTCGAGCGGCGCGGGATCGTCTCCGGCTACGAGGGCTCGAAGCCGCGCCGCGTCCTCGTGGACGAGAGCCAGTACCACACCTACGCCGCCGCCGACTAGTTCTCTTCGGTTCCCTATGAGGATGGCCGCGCGCCGTTCTAGTATCGCGTCGAGCCAATACGACCCGGATGGGGTCAGGGAGAACAGGAGGGCACATCTTGAGATCGAGGTCACGCGCGCTGGTCGCCCCGCTCGCCGTGCTGGCGGCGTCGGTCGCGTTCGTCGCTGCCGGTTGCGGCGGAGGCAGCAGCGGCTCCAACAACACCACCACGACCAGTCAGGCCAGCTCGTTCAAGGCGGCGCTGGTGAGCGACATCGGCAAGTTCACGGACAAGGGCTTCAACGAGAACCAGCTCAAGGGCCTGAACGACGCGGAGTCGAAGCTCGGGGTCACCGGGATCCCGCTGCAGTCGAACTCGACGAGCGACTACTCGCCGAACTTCAACACGTCGATCCGGAAGGGCGCGAAGCTCGTGATCGCGGCCGGCTTCCTGCTCGCTCCGACCATGGCGACGTTCGCGAAGAAGTACCCGAACGTCGACTTCGCCATCACCGACTACACCGTGCACACGGCGCCCTTTGCGGACAAGACGGGCAAGGTGCTGCCGCAATTCCAGAAGAACGTCGAGGGACTGACCTACGACGCGAACGAGTCGGGCTGCCTCGTCGGGGTGCTCGCCGCCAAGATGGCCCAGAAGATGGGCGGTAACGTCGTCGGCGCCGTCGGCGGCATCAAGATCCCGCCGGTCGACATCTGGATCGCGGGCTACAAGTACTGCGTCGACAAGGTCGTTCCGGGGATGAAGGTCCTCGTCCAGTACTCGAACGACTTCGTCGCGACCGACAAGTGCCAGCAGGTGGCGCAGAACGAGATCGGGCAGGGCGCGAAGGTGCTCTTCCAGGTCGCGGGCGGCTGCGGGCTGGGCACGCTCAAGGCGGCCGATGCCGCGAACATCTGGGGGATCGGCGTCGACGTCGACCAGTACAACGACGCGAAGCGCGTCCTGACGAGCGGCGTCAAGCGCGTCGACACGGGAGTCTTCGACGCCGTCCAGCAGGCGAAGAGCGGCAAGTTCAAGGGCGGCCAGGATCTCGTCTTCGACCTGAAGAACAACGGCATGGGCGTGGGCAAGATCAATCCCGCCGTGCCGCAGTCCTGGATCGACCTCATGAACCAGTACAAGCAGCAGATCATCAGCGGCAAGCTGAAGGTTCCTGCCGCGCTCGGCTAGGCGTGACGACGAGGGCGGGCCTCGTGCCCGCCCTCGTACTTCTCTAGGATCGGCACGTGCCCGGCGACGACCTCGTTCTCGAGATGCGGGGGATCCGCAAGGCGTTCCCCGGCGTCCTCGCCAACGACGACGTCAGCCTCGACGTCCGCTACGGCGAGGTCCACGCGCTCCTCGGCGAGAACGGCGCCGGGAAGTCGACCCTGATGAACATCCTCTACGGCCTGTACCGGCCGGACGCCGGCGAGATCCGCCTGCGCGGCAAGCCGGTCGAGTTCGACTCGGCGCGCGACGCGATCCAGGCCGGCATCGGGATGGTGCACCAGCACTTCATGCTCATCCCGGTGATGACCGTCGCCGAGAACGTCGTCCTCGGGACGGAGCCGAAGCGGAGCGGCGTCCTGCTCGACGAGGCGGCGGCCGAGCGGAGGGTCGCCGACATGGCCAAGACGTTCCGTTTCGCCGTCGATCCGGCGGCGCTCGTGGCGGACATCGGCGTGGGCCAGCAGCAGCGGGTCGAGATCATGAAGGCGCTCTACCGGAACGCCGACATCCTGATCCTCGACGAGCCGACGGCCGTGCTGACGCCGCAGGAGGCGTCGGACCTGTTCGAGATCCTGCGCACGCTGCGGCGGGAGGGAATCTCGATCATCTTCATCAGCCACAAGCTGAACGAGGTGCTAGAGATCGCCGACCGCATCACGGTGCTGCGCCGCGGCAAGAAGGTCGAGACCGTGCCGCGCGAAGGCGCGACCGAGGAGTCGCTCGCGCGGGCGATGGTGGGCCGGGAGGTGCTCCTGCGCGTCGAGAAGCCGCCGGCGCAGGTCGGCGACGTCCTCCTCTCGGTGCGCAACCTCGACGTGGTGGACGATCGCGGGATCCCGCGGGTGCGGGACGTGTCCTTCGATGTGCACGCAGGCGAGATCGTCGGCATCGCGGGAGTCGACGGCAACGGCCAGACCGAGCTGATCGACGCGATCACCGGGCTGCAGAAGATCGAGAGGGGCACGGTCACCATCGGCGGGCGCGAGCTCACGCACGCGAACGCGAAGACGGCTCTGGACGCCGGGCTGGGCCACATCCCCGAGGACCGCCAGCGCCGCGGGCTCGTGCTCGAGTTCTCGATCGCGGAGAACATCGCGCTGCACGACTACGACAAGGAGCCCGACGCGAAGTGGGGCTGGATCTTCCCGAATCGCATGATCGAGCGCGCCAGGTCGCTGATCGAGGAGTTCGACGTGCGCGGCGGCGGACCGCTCACGCCTGCGGGCGGCCTCTCCGGCGGCAACCAGCAGAAGCTCGTCGCCGGTCGCGAGATCGCCCGCGACCCGAGCGTCCTGATCGCAGCGCAGCCGACGCGCGGCCTGGACGTCGGCGCGATCGAGTACCTCCACCGCCGGCTCGTCACGGAGCGCGACGAGGGCCGCGCGATCTTGCTCGTCTCGCTCGAGCTGGAGGAGATCCTGTCGCTCTCGGACCGGATCCTCGTGTTCTACGAGGGCGAGATCGTCGGCGAGCACTCCGGCGAGGTGTCGGAGGAGCGGATCGGCCTCGAGATGCTGGGCGCGGGCGAGCGGACGGCGGCGGCATGAGTGCGGCCGACCCGCAGGGCACGCCGCCCCCGACCCCGGAGCAGGCGGCGTCCACCGGCACGCTGATCTCGCGCATCTCGCTGAAGCAGCGCGCGGGCGGGATCATCGTGCCGATCCTGACCGCGCTGATCGCCTTCGTCATCGGCGGGCTGGTCGTGCTCGCGACGGGCCACAACCCGCTCCACGCCTACAACGACATCCTCGACGGCTCCGGCCTCAACTGGATCATCCACCCGACGACGAGCGTGGTGGACACGTCCGCCTACAACCTCTCGCAGACCCTCCTGCAGACGACGACGCTGATCCTCTGCGGCCTCGCGGTCGCCTTCGCGTTCCGCTGCGGCATGTTCAACATCGGCGGCCAGGGCCAGTACTTCATCGGCCTCTACATCGCGAACTGGCTGGGTCACGACCTCGCCGGGATGAACCCGGTGCCGCACATCCTGATCGCCGTGGCCGCGGCGACGCTCGGCGGCGCCGTCTGGGCGGGCATCGCGGGCTTCCTCAAGGCGGCCGTCGGGGCGCACGAGGTGATCTCGACGATCATGCTCAACTGGATCGCGATCTGGATCGGCTCCTGGCTGTTCGGCGACGGCGGGCCGCTGCAGAACCCGGCGAACGCGACGGCGCCGATCTCGAACGACATCGCGAACTCGGCCAAGCTGCCGGTCTTCTGGGGCGATCAGGACCTGCAGGGGCTCCACATCGGCTTCTTCGTCGCGATTGCGGCGCTCGTCGTCTTCTGGGCGATCCTGAACCGCACCACGCTCGGCTACGAGGTGCGCGCCGTCGGCTTCAACCCCGACGCGGCTGCCTACGGCGGGATCAACGTCCGCAAGAACCTCGTCCGCGCGATGGCGATCTCGGGCGCGTTCGCCGGGCTCGCCGGCGCGCTCGACATGCTCGGGTACCTCTACCACTACGGCCAGTCCGACATCCCGGTCAGCGCGGTCGGCTTCCTCGGGATCGCGGTCGCGCTGCTCGGACGGAACACCGCGGTCGGCACCGGCCTCGCGGCGCTCCTCTTCGGCGCGCTCCTGTTCGGGACGACGCACGGCCTGCAGTCGGGCGTGAGCTCGATCGACCCCGGGCTCGCCGGGAACCTCACCTACATCATCCAGGGCCTGATCGTGCTCTTCGTCGGTGCCGACGTGCTGATCCTGTCCGTCTGGAACTCGCGCCGCCGGGTGCGCCGGCGCCGGGCCGAGGGACCCGCTGGGATCGCCCTGTGAACGCCTGGACGAGCAGGCTCGAGAACCCGGTCAGCGCGCGCCTGCGCAACCCGTCGACGACCGGCTACATCGGAATCTTCCTCGCGGCGTTCGCCGCGTTCCTGGCGATCCCGCCGATCGAGGCGCGCACCGTCGTGTGGACCGTCGCGGTCGGGATCGTCGCCGTCCTGTTCGGCGTCTGGACCGTGACGCGGGGACGTCGCCGTCTCGGCTACGGCGCCGTCGTCGCCGGCCTGCTGGGGATCGGGCTCGGCGTGCTCGCGACGCGCTCCGGGACGTCCAACCTCAACGCCGTCTTCGACGCGGTCCTGATCGCGCAGATGTTCGCGTCGGCGACGCCGCTCGTCTTCGGCGCCATCGCCGGGATGTTCTCCGAGCGCAGCGGCGTGGTGAACATCGGGCTCGAGGGGATGATGCTGATGGGCGCCTTCTGGGGCGTCTACGGCGCGGACAAGGGCGGCAGCTGGGTGGTCGGGATCCTGATCGGGACCCTGTCCGGCGGACTGCTCGCGCTCGTCTACGCGTACTTCGCGATCCACCTGCGCGCCGACCAGATCGTGGGCGGGACGGCGGTCAACTTCCTCGCCCTCGGCATCACCGGCTACTTCTTCTTCCAGCTCTACCACGGCAACTACGTCTCGTCGGGCGTCTCGACGATCCCGTCCGTCCACCTCGGCTTCAGCGGCTCGAGCTTCCTCGGCAAGTCGATCGGGAACCTCAGCATCATGATCTGGGCCGGCTTCGCCCTGGTCGTGATCGCGTACGTCGTACTGTTCAAGACCGCGGTCGGGCTGCGGATCCGAGCCTGCGGAGAGCACCCGCGGGCGGCCGACACGGTGGGGATCAACGTGTACGCCGTTCGGTACGCGTGCGTGGTCCTGTCGGGGATCCTGGCGGCGGCCGGCGGCGTGTACCTGTCGGACGGCTCGGGCGGCGGCACCTTCAACGACAACATGACCGCCGGCCGCGGCTTCATCGCGCTGGCGGCGATGATCTTCGGCAACTGGCGGCCCGCCGGCGCCTTCGCGGCCGCGCTGCTGTTCGGCTTCTCGAGCGCGCTCGCGCTCCGGCTGCAGGTCTACTCGCCGTCGGCGGCGACGCTCTTCAACGTCCTTCCGTACGTGCTGACTCTCATCGCCGTAGCCGGCGTGATCGGCCGCACCGTCGCGCCCGCTGCGGACGGCAAGCCGTACGCCAAGCAGTAGCTCAGGAGGCTGGAGCGCCCGCGGCTCCGCGGATGAACCAGCGCCGGCGCCGGCGCTGCGGGCGCGCGTCGACCGACGCGGCCTCGGCTTCCCGCAGCTGGTTCCACAGCTCCTGCTTCCTCAGCGCCACCGAGACACGCTCGGCGTGATCGATCGCTCAGCTGTTGTAGGTCGGGATGGAGATGCTCGGCATGGCGGGAAGGGTACGCCCGCTCGCCTCGCCTACGCGATCGAGACCATGCGCTCGATCGCGAGGCGGGCCCGCTCGGCGAGCTCCGGCTCGACCGTGATCCGGTGCTTCATGTCGCGGAGCGAGTCGCGCACCTTCTCGAGCGTCGTCACCTTCATGTAGCGGCATTCCGCGTCGTCGCGGACGGGTTCGAACCGCTTGCCGGGAGCCTCCCGCTCCAGGCGGTGGATGATCCCCGTCTCGGTCGCGACCAGGAAGCGCTGCCTGGGCGACCGCTTCGCGTAGTCGATCATCTTCTCCGTCGAGAGGATCTGCGTCCGCTCGTTGCCGAACGCCATCGCCTGGCTCGCGCAGCCACATTCCGGATGCACGAGCAGGTCGGCGTCGGGTGCCTCGCCCTGCCAGCGCTCGATGTCGGCGGGGCGGATCCCGGCGTGGACGTGACACTCGCCGA
>DASTZY010000001.1:0-9480 GCA_035764085.1 Gaiellaceae bacterium | reverse complement strand
GGGCACATCGACCACGGCAAGACGGCGCTCGTCGAGGCGCTGACCGGCAAGAACACCGACCGGCTGCCGGAGGAGCACGAGCGCGGCATCTCGATCGACCTCGGCTACGCCCCGCTCGAGCTGCCGGACGGCACCAGCCTCTCCGTGGTCGACGTGCCGGGGCACGAGCGCTTCGTCCGCACGATGGTCGCCGGCGCGAGCGGCATCGACCTCTTCCTCCTCGTGATCGACGCCGGCGAGGGAGCGCGACCGCAAACGCACGAGCACCTCGCGATCCTGCGCCTGCTCGGGATCGAGCACGGCGTCGTCGCGCTGACGAAGTCGGACCTCGTCGACGAGGAGATGCTCGAGCTCGGGCGCGCCGAGGCGGAGGAGCTCGTCCCCGGCGCCGCAGTCGTCGCGACGAGCGCGCGCAGCGGCGCCGGCCTCGACGATGTGCGGGCGGCGCTGGCGGAGGCGGCGGGCCGCGTCGCGCATCACGACGCAGGCGGCCCGGCGCGCCTCCACGTCGACCGCTCGTTCACGATCCGCGGGATCGGCACCGTTGCGACGGGGACGCTCTGGTCGGGGGCGATCGGCGAGGGGGACGAACTGCTCCTCGAGCCGCGCGGTCGGTCCGTGCGCGTGCGGAGCGTGCAGGTGCACGACCGGCCGGTCGGGCGCGCCGAGGCGGGACAGCGCGTCGCCGTCTCGTTGCCGGGCATGGAGCGGCAGGAGCTGCGCCGCGGCGACGTCCTCGTCACCCCGGGCGCGTTCGCGCCGAGCTTCCGGCTCGACGTGGCGCTCGAGCCGCTGGGAGAGATCCCGCCTCGCGTGATGCTCCACCACGGCACCGCGGAGACCGCGGCGCGGGTGGCGCGCGCAGGCGACCGCTTCGCCCAGCTGCGCCTTTCCCGCCCCGTCGTCGCCACGCGCGGCGACCGCTTGGTGCTTCGCGCCGGGACGACCGTCGGCGGCGCCGTCGTGCTCGATCCTGCACCGCCGCGGCACGCCGACTCCGCGCGGTTCGAGGCGCTCGAGCGTGGCGAGACGTTCGTGCACGCGCCGGTACGCGTCGGGGGGGCGTGGCAGTGGTCTGAGGAGTGGCTCGACGAGCTCCGCGCCGAGCTCGGGCGTGGCATCGACGCCGCCGACCCGCTCGACCCGGGCGTCCCGGTTCCGGCCGCCGAGTGGGCGAAGGCCGTCGTCCCCCACCTCGGGCTCGAGCTGCGCGGCGCGAAGCTCTACCGGCCGGGCGCCGCCGCAGCGCTCGGCGAGCGCGAGGCGGAGGCGACGGCGCTCGAGGCCGAGCTCGGGCTCGAGCCGGTCCGCGTCGAGGACGCGCAGCTCGCCCGCTTCCTCGAGGAGCGGGGACGCCTCGTGCGGGTCGGCGACGGCCTCGCGATCTCCCCGGCCGCGTACGAGCAGGCGCGCGCCGTGCTCGAGGACGGGATCACGCTCGCGCGGTTCCGCGACGCCCTCGGCGTCGGCAGGAAGACGGCACAGCTCTACCTCGAGCGCTTCGACGCCGACGGGGTGACACGGCGCGTCGGAGATGCGAGAGTCCTGCGCCGACGCCGATGACCGTCCGCGAGCTGATCGAGCGCTACAACGCCGCCTGGAACGCGCAGGACCTCGACGCCGTCGACGCGCTCCACGATCCGGAGATCGTCTTCCACAACCACACGGCGGACGAGCGGGCGGAGGGCGCGGCGGCGGTCCGCGAGCACATCGCCGCCATCTTCCGCAACAACCCCACGCTGCGCTTCACCACGCGGTCGCTGCGCGCCGGAGACGACTTCGCCGTCTGCGAGTGGACGGCGTCGACCGGATCGAGGGAGTGGGACGGCGTCGACGTGTTCCCGCTCAGGAACGGGCTGATTCTGCGGAAGGACGTGTACTCGTCCTCGCACCGTCCGCGCGAACTATGAGCTGGAGCACGTCCGGCCGGCTGTAGTGGCCGACCGGGTCGAACCGCTGCCGCTCGGCGAGCAGCCGCGCCGGGTCGAGCTCCGCGTAGAGGATCGCCTCCTCGTCGTACGCGGGCCCGGCGAGATAGGAGCCGTCGGGGGCGAGGATCGCGCTGCCGCCGCGGCCGATCGTCCCCGCTCCCTCGATCTCGGCGGCGAGCGGGAAGTCGTCCGGGTAGGCCGACTCGCGCTGGAAATGCGCCGGCGCGACGACATAGGCGCGGCTCTCGCGTGCGATGTGGACGAGCGTCTGCTGCCAGGCGTCGCCGTCGTCCGCGGTCGAGGCGATGTAGATCTCGACGCCGGCCTCGTACAGCGCGACGCGCGCGAGCGGCATGTAGTTCTCCCAGCAGATCAGCCCGCCGACGCGGCCGAAGCCGGTCTCGACCGCCTCGAGGCCGCGGCCGTCGCCCTGGCCCCAGACGAGCCGCTCGTGGTTCGTGGGCACGAGCTTGCGGTGGTGGAGGGCGAGCTCACCCGCCGGCGAGTGGTAGAGAAGGGCGTTGTAGATCGTGCCGGGGCGCTCGGCGTCGACCTCGTTGACGCCGGTGACGATCCAGACGCCGAGCTCCTGCGCCGCCGCGGCGATGCGACGCTCGGCCGGCGAGCCGACGGCGACCGACTCCTGCGCGAGCCGCGCGAAGGTCTCCTTCGCACCCTCGGCCTCCCAGCCCGCAAACGCCCTCGCCCACAGGGACGACGGGTAGACCGGGACGAACGTCTCGGGGAAGACGACGAGCTCGGCTCCGGCCTTCGCCGCCTCGGCCGCGACCTGCTCGAGCCTGTCGAGCGTGGCCTCGCGGTCGAGCACGACGGGCTCGACCTGGACGCACGCGACCTTGACCTGGCGCTCCATGCCCGGAGCCTACTCCGGGGCGCCGTGTCCGCCGCCGCCGGGCGTCTCGACGCGGACGAGGTCTCCGGCGTGGAGCTGTGTCGTGAGCTTCGGGGGCTGCTCCTCGCCGTTGACGAACGTCCGGCCGGGTGCTCCGTCCTCCCCGCCGTCGCGGCCCGGCGGCGCGTGGCGACGCCGCTCCGCGAGCACGGAGAGGCGGCAATCCTCGAGCACGCGCAGCTCGCGCACGACTCCGTCGCCGCCCCGGCGCGCTCCCGCGCCGCCGGAGCCGCGTCGCAGCTCCCAGCGCTCGACCCGGAGCGGGTACTCCAGTTCGATCGCCTCGGCGGGCGTGGCCAGCGTGTTGGACATGGCGACGTGGACACCGCTCGGGCCGTCGGCCTCCGGGCAGGCTCCCTGGCCGCCGCCGACCGTCTCGTAGTACGTGAAGCGGTCGTTGCCGAACGCGAGGTTGTTCATCGTCCCCTCCCCCGCGGCCGGCACGGGCACGAGCCCGGCGAACGCGGCGAAGACGACGTCGACGATCCGCGACGACGTCTCGGTGTTGCCGGCGACCACCGCGGCGAGGGGACACGCGTTGACGAGGCAGCCCTCCGGCGCGATCACAGTCACCGGCGCGAATGCGCCGCCCGACGCCGGCAGATCGGGCTCGGTGAGGCAGCGGACGACGAAGTAGCAGGCCGACTTGGTCACCGCGAGCGGGCAGTTGAGGTTGCCGTCGTACTGCGGGGCTGTCCCCGCGAAGTCGATCCGGATCTCGTCGCCCGCGATCTCGACCGCGCACTGGATCGGGACGTCTCCCTCGACCGCCTCCACGACGTCCCCCGCCTCGCCGCGGCCGTCCGGGAGCGCGGAAATCGCCGCGCGCACCATCCGCTCGGAGTAGGCGTAGAGCTCGTCGCTCGCGGCGGCGACGCGGTCGCGGCCGCGGCGCTCGCAGAGCTCCTCGAGCCGCAGCTCGGCGAGCCGGTGCGCGGCGAGCTGGGCGCGCAGATCGCCCCGCCGCTCCTCCGGCCGGCGCGTCGCCTCGACGAAGCGTTCGAGCACCTCGTCCGTCAGGAGCTGCGGCGGCAGGATCACCCCCTCCTCCTCGAGCGTGCGCGAGAACGCGGGCAGGCTCGCCGGCTCGATCCCGCCGACGTCGGCGTGGTGGGCGCGCGAGACGGCGAAGCCGAGCACGGTGCGCGAGACGAGCGTCACGTCGGGCAGGTGCGTGCCGCCGCTGTACGGGTCGTTGAGGATCGCGACCTGCCCCGGCTCGAGGCCGAGCCGCATGACGGCAGCGACCGCGTCCGGCATCGCGCCGAGATGGACCGGGATGTGCTCGGCCTGAGCGATCATCCGGCCGCGCTCGTCGAAGAGGGCGGTGGAGCAGTCGCGCCGCTCCTTGATGTTGGCGGAGAAGGAGGAGCGGATCAGGACGGCGCCCATCTCCTCGGCGATCGACCGCAGCGACGCGCCGATCACCTGGAGCTGAATCCTTGCGATCTCGTCAGCCACGCGTCACGACCCAGCTGGCACCATCCCTTGCCCCCTCCCACCGGGGGGGAATCCAGAGGGTCGAGCCCCCGAGCTCGAGCAGCGCCGGCCCGGACGCGCGTTGCGGCTCCCCGCCGGGCAGCTCGAGGTCCGGGCCCGGCACGAGGTCGGCGGTGCGCACCGCGACCAGCTCGATCTCCCGGCTGCGGTCGGCGTAGCCGTAGCGCTCCTCGTGGGTGCGATGGAAGCGCTCGGCCAGGTCGCCGCCGAGAGGCACGGGCAGCTCGAAGGACTGACCGCGGTAGCGCAGGTCGGCTTCGCCCTCCGGCGGCAGCTCGTCCACCTCGCCGAGTGGCCGAACGTGGGACAGGACGTGGTCGCGCCGCTCGTCGCCGGCCGCCAGGCCGAGCGCGGAAAGGACGCCCGCCGCCGCGGGCACGAGCACGGCCTCCATCCCCAGCTCCTCGGCGAGGGCGCACGCGTGGAGCGGGCCGGCGCCGCCGTACGCCACGAGGGCGAAGTCCCGCGGGTCGTGCCCCCGCTCGACCGAGACGACGCGCAACGCCCCCAGCATCTCGGCGTTCACCACCTCGACGACGGCCGCGGGATCGATCCCGCGAAGGGCGGCAGCTGCGGCGTCGCGGTCGAGCACGAGGCCTCCCGGCAGCTCCGCCGGAAGGCGGTCGAGCAGGAGGTTCGCGTCCGTCACCGTCGGGCCGCCGCCGCGCCCGTAGCAGGCGGGGCCGGGATCCGCGCCCGCCGACTCCGGCCCGACCCGCAACGCGCCGCCCGCGTCGCGCCGCACGAGCGAGCCGCCGCCCGCACCGACCGTATGGACGTCCACCGACGGCAGCCGGACCGCCAGGCCTCCGACCTCCCGTTCCGCCACGCGCACGGCGCGGCCGCCAGGCAGGAGACAAACGTCGGTCGAGGTGCCGCCCATGTCGAAGGCGATCGCGTCCTCGAATCCCGCGCGGCGCGCCAGGAGGCCCGCGCCGACCACGCCGCCCGCCGGGCCCGAGACGAGCAGCCGCGCCGGGTGCGCCGCCGCCTCCCGCGCAGAGACGACGCCGCCGGAGGAGAGCATCACCACCGGCTCGGGAAGGCCGGCCTCGGCCGCCGAGGCCGCGAGCGCCCGGAGGTAGCGCGCGGCGACGGGTGCGAGGTACGCGTCCGCAGCGGTCGTCGAGGCGCGCTCGTACTCCCGGAACTCGGACGCGAGCTCGTGCGAGGCGACGACGTGGACATCGGGGTGGCGCCGGCGCAGCTCCTCCGCGACCGACTGCTCGTGCGCCGACTCGCGGAAGGCGAACAGCAGGCAGACCGCGACGGCGTCCACGTCGCCGAGATCCGGCAGCGAGTCGAGGTCGAGTGGCTCGAGCTCACCGTCGGGCCCGATCCGGCCGCGAACGCCGTGGCACCGCTCGAGCGGCACGAGAGGCTCGGGGTGCTCTGCGCAGAGGCGATAGAGGTGTGCCCGCGTCTGGCGGCGCAGGTGGAGGAGGTGCTCGAAGCCGGCGTTGCCGACGTACGCGGTGCGGGCGCCGCGCCGCTCGAGGAGCGCGTTCGTGGCGACCGTCGTCCCGTGGGCGAAGCGCTCCAGCTCCAGCCCCTCCCCCGCGCCGACGGCCCGCGCGGCGGCGAGCACCGACTCCTCCTGCCGCGCGGCGGTCGGAACCTTCGCCGTGCGGATCCGCCCTCCGTCCAGGAGCACCGCGTCGGTGAACGTGCCGCCGACGTCGACGCCGAGGATGGCCACGTCCGTAGTCTGAATCGCCGTGCCGATCCGCGCCTTCCTGTTCGACTTCGACGGCCTCATCCTCGACACGGAGTTCGCCTCGCGCGCGGGCTGGCAGCGCCTGTACCAGGAGCACGGCCACGAGCTCCCGACCGACCTGTGGGCGACGCTCGTCGGCACGACGCACGCCCCATGGGATCCGATGACGCACCTCGAGGAGCTCGTCGGCGAGCCGCTCGAGCGGGAGGCGCTGAACGAGCGGCGCTACGCCCACGAGCTCGCGCTGATCGAGGCCGAGGAGCTGCGCCCCGGCATCGCGGACTACATCGCCGCGGCGCGGCAGCACGGGCTGAAGCGCGCGATCGTGTCCAGCTCGACTCGACGCTGGGTGGACATGCACCTCGACCGGCTCGAGGAGGCGGTCGGCTGGGACGCCATCTGCACCGCCGACCGCGATCCGGCGCGGGCGAAGCCGTCGCCGACGCTCTACCTCGAGGCGCTCGACCTGCTCGGCGTGGCGCCGCCGGAGGCGGTCGCGTTCGAGGACTCGCCGAACGGCGTCCTGGCGGCGAAGGCCGCCGGCGTCTTCTGCGTCGCCGTCCCGAACGAGGTGACGCGCGATCTCGGCCTGGAGGACGCCGGCGCCGACCTCGTCCTCGACTCCCTCGCCGATCTATCGCCCCACGACTTGTTCGCACGCTTCGCGCAGGAATAGGGTCGTCCCATGGCTGCCTACGAGAAAGCACACATCGACGAGGTGGCGTCGAACCAGTGGCCGCACTGGATCCCGGTCCGGCATCACTTCGGGATCGAGACCTTCGGCATCAACCTCTGGCGCGGACGGGACGACGGGACGGTCATCCCCCAGCACGACCACGGCGAGGACGGCGAGCCGGAGCTCTACTACACCGTCGACGGCCATGCGACCTTCACCATCGAGGGCGAGGAGGTCGACGCGCCGGCCGGGACGTGCATCTGGGTGAACGAGGCCGGCGCCACGCGCGCCGCGACCGCCCGCGAGCCGGGGACGCTCGTCCTCTCCGTCGGGGCCGGCCCGCCCGGCACCGGCTATGCGCCGCCCGGCTGGGACTCGCACTACCTCGAAGGCGACAAGTAGCTCGGTACGCTCGCGGCGGAGCGGCCGGGCCCGGTGGCCCAGCGGGTCTTCAAAACCCGTACGGTCGTGCAGCCCACGGCTAGGTCGGTTCGACTCCGGCGCCGCTCCGATCCCCCAGCGCTCGCTCGCCGCCGCCTGCTTGACCTTGTGGCGAATGCGACCTAGCGTCTGCGACGGGTTCGATGCGAAGGGGTTCCAGCTTCGCGGAGGTGACCGGGAAATGAGAAGGGGAATCAGGACGGGCCTGATCATGCTGCTTGCTGTCCTGACAGCAGCTGCGATCTTCGGCGGAACTGCGGCGACTGCCCGCGGCGACTACGGGCCGGGCACGCAGTTCCAGGTCGAGATCAGCGCCAACAACGTCCACGGCGGCAACTTCTGGTTCTGGGCCGCACTCGGCCCCGGGCAGGAGAGCGACTACCAGAACACGGACTGCATCCACGAGTCCGCCGGCGGGAACCCGGGCGGGACGAACGGGGCGGCCCACAGCTCAGGCGAGCTCTCCGCCTGGAGCGACTCGAACGGGATCATCGAGATGGACGGTGTGAGCATCGTCGGCGGACTGGCGACGGCGAACTTCTTCGTGCCCGACCAACAGCACTCGAACACGTTCACGCTGATCGTCACGTCGGAGCTGGTACCTGTCCTCCCGCTCAACGTGCCGCTGACGTGGAGCGGCAAGGGCGTGCAGGTGCAGGTAGCCCCGTAGTCCAGGGAATGCTGTGTTCGCGAGAAGGGCCCGCTGAGCGCGGGCCCTTCTCGTATTCGGCTATTCGGACTGCATCTCGTCGAGCGCGGCCCGGCCTTCCTCGTGCACGCGACGGCGGCGTTCGCCGGGCGACTCGCCACCGGCCTCCTCGGCGGCCGGCTGATCCGGCTCGATCGCCTCGATCGGCTCGACGGCGGGAGCTCCCTCGACCGGCGGCTCGGCGGAGGGCTCCGCGACGCGGGACTCCGCGAGCTTCGCGCGCAGCTCCTCGGCGCGCGTGTCGGGATCCGGCGCCGCCGGCTCGGGCTCCCCCGCGACCTCCGGGTGCCGCCGCAGGAGGCGGTAGGCGGCCACTCCCACCGCGGTCCCGCCGATCCACGCAGTCAGGCGCCGCACGGCGTCGATGCTACAGTGGCCGCCGCTTCCTGCCCCGTCATCGCGCCGTTCCGTCCCGAGCGGCGCCGGCAGTCGGGGCCGACATCGAGACCATGGGAAGGGAGGACGTCGGGACGTGACGACTTACGAGATCCTGCTCATGCTGGACCCCGAGCGCGCCGAGGCCCGCCAGGACGACGTCGTGGCGCGCACGCGCGATCTCGTCGAGAAGAGCGGCGGCACGTGGCACAGCCACGACGCGTGGGGCCGGCGCCGCCTCGCGTACCCGATCGCCCACAAGGAGGAGGGCGTCTACCACCTCGTCGTCTTCGACGCGGAGGCCGCGACGCTCGAGGAGATCTCACGCGTCCTCAAGATCGAGGACGCCGTGCTGCGCCACATGGCGACGCGTCACATCGCCGGCTCGCGCACGAGCGCGCCGCGCGACGACGCCGCGGCCGTGGCGGCCCCCGCCCCTGTCGAAGCGACCGAGCCCGAAGCGGTCCAGGCCGGGACAGCCGAGCCCGAAGCGACCGTTTCGGAGGACGCCGAGCCGGAGTACGCTGGCGCGGAGGAAGAGCCCGGCGAGGAGGAGGAGTAGAGCATGGCAGCCAACATCAATCGCGTCGTTCTGGTCGGCAACCTGACGAGGGATCCGGAGCTGCGGCATACGCCAGGCGGCACCCCGGTCTGCAGCCTGCGCGTCGCGGTCAACGACCGCAAGCGCGACGAGTCGGGCAACTGGGTCGACGCGCCCAACTACTTCAGCATCTCCGTCTTCGGCAACCAGGCCGAGAACTGCGCGCAGTACCTGTCCAAGGGACGGCCGGTCGGGATCGACGGCAAGCTGCGCTGGCGCGAGTGGCAGGCACAGGACGGCTCCAAGCGCGAGGCCGTCGAGGTCGTCGCCGACAGCGTCCAGTTCCTCGGCAGCCGCGGCGACGGCGAGTTGGCCGGCGGCGGCAACCAGTTCGTGCCGGCCGGCGCGGCGCAGCAGGAGAGCGCCGACTTCCCGGCCGCCGCAGACGACGACATCCCCTTCTAGGAGAGACATGGCGAGAGAGAAGACCCAGCAGCAGCAGCGGAGACGGCCCGGCGGGCCCGCAGGGCAGATCCGGCGCCGCAACTGCTTCTTCTGCAAGGAGAAGATCGCGGAGATCGACTACAAGAACGTCAACCAGCTGCGCCGCTACATCTCCGAGAAGGGCAAGATCCGCAGCCGCCGCATCACCGGCGCGTGCCGCCGGCACCAGGTGC